>NZ_JAFCLX010000059.1:0-42566 GCF_018130205.1 Bradyrhizobium sp. AUGA SZCCT0222 | reverse complement strand
TCGTGTGCATTTTGTTTTGTGCAAACCGCACGCGAGACCGCGGGTGCAGCGCGCACCCGGTCTTCCCTGCGCCCTCTCATTTAGGAGGGCAAGGAAATTTCTGGCAAAGCTCGGGCGCAATGCGCGGCGAGAACGCGAAATCATGTTTGGGCCTCGGTGCAGCGACAAACATCGCTGTCGTCCCGGCCTTGAGCCGGGACCCATAACCACAGGAAGAAGTTTTGCGGAAGGTCTCTGTTACCGAGCCTCTATCGAGAGATCACGCGGTATGGGTCCCGGCTCAAGGCCGGGACGACGATGAAAGTGGCTTTACGAATTCGTGCCGGAAGCGGCGCGGTGAAGTCTCGGCCAGCGATTTTCCGACGTGCCTCAGCATCCTGCTCGCCTGCGCGGCGCTATGGTCGAGCAGCCAGCGGCCGAACGCGTCGGGCGACAGCGCGCGGGCGTAGAGAAATCCCTGCACCACGTCGCATCCAAGTTCGGTCAGCAAATTCAGCTGCTCGTCGTTCTCGACGCCTTCGGCGACGACGGTGAGGTGCAGGCTCTGGCCAACGCGAACCACCGATGTCACGATCGCCAGCGCGCTGGGGTCGCTCTCGACATCGTGCATGAAGCTGCGGTCGATCTTCAACTCGCGGATCGGCAGATGCGCCAGCCGGCTCAGGCTCGAATAGCCGATACCGAAATCATCCAGCGAAAGGCCGACCCCGAGGTCACGAAGCGCGTGCATCGTCTCGATCGCAACCGAGCGCTCGTTCATGATCACGCCTTCGGTGATCTCGAGCATCAGCACGTCCGGCGGCAGTTCATGGTCTGCGAGAATCCCGGCGACCGCTGCGGCCAGGTTCGGGTTCTGGAAATTGATCGGCGACAGGTTGACCGATACGCAGGGGATATCCACGCCGGCGCCGCGCCATTCCGCCATTTGCCGGCAGGCCTCGCGGAGCGACCACATGCCGATCTGTTCGATCAGTCCGCACTCTTCGGCGAGCGGGATGAACTTCGAAGGCGAGACGTCGCCGAGCACGGGATCATACCAGCGCGCCAGCGCCTCGACGCCGTAAATGCCGCCGTCGCTGGTCCGGATCTGCGGTTGATACTGCAACTGCAGAACGTCGTTTGCGAGCGCGCGCCGCAGCGCCGCGCTGTGGGCCAGCCGCTGTTCGGCCAGCCGGTCCATGTCGGCGCTGAAGAAACGAAACGTGGAGCGGCCGGCCTGCTTGGCCTTGTACATGGCGGCATCGGCCTGCTGGATCAGCGTATCGATATCGGTGGCGTTGTCCGGATACATGCTGATGCCGATGCTGGCGGACATCGCGACCTGCTTGGCGCCGATCTGAATCGGATTGACCAGCGCCTCCGTCAATCGCGACGCCATCAGCGAGGCTTCGGCCGCGTTGCGGTTCGGCAGCACGATCACGAATTCGTCGCCGCCGAGGCGCCCCAGCATGTCGCCCGGCTGGATCTGCGCGCGCAGGCGCTGGGCAAATCCGACCAGCAATTCGTCGCCGGCCGAGTGTCCGAGCGTATCGTTGACGTCCTTGAAATTATCGATGTCGAGAAACGCCAGCGCAACGTGTCCTCCGTCGGCGCAGGCGTTGGTCGCCTCAAGGATCAGATCGCGCAGGCGCGCGCGGTTCGGCAGGCCGGTCAGCATGTCGTAATAGGCGAGCCGCGCGATCTGGGCGCGGGCCTCCTTGCGCTCGATCGCGAGCCCGCCGAGATCGACGCAGGCGTCGACGATCCGCTGATGCCAGCGGCTGGGCGCGCGACATTCCCGGTAGTAGAACGCGAAGGTCCCGATCACGCGCCCGTCCTTGCCCTTGATCGGCGTGGACCAGCAGGCGCGCAGGCCAACCTCGAGCGGGCGGGTCTTGAACGGCTGCCAGCGCGGGTCGGTGTCGATGTCCTCCGCCAGCACCGGCTTGCCGAAATAGGCCGCGGAGCCGCAGGAGCCGATGTTCGGACCGATCGCGACGCCGTCCAGCGCCCGCGAATAGTCCTCGGGAAGGCTGGGGCCGCCGAGCGGGTGAACCAGCCCGCCGGCGTCGATGTGAAGCAGCGAGGAGACGACGTCAGGCGCGATCTCTTCAACGCGCCGGCAAAGCCGGTCGGCGATGTCGGCGATCGGCATTTCATCGGCCAGCGCGCTCATGATCAGCTGCTGCAGCGAACGCAGCTGCTTGGTCTCGGAGATGTCGGTCAGCAGGGCGAACATGTAGTTGGACCGTCCGCGGCCGTCACGGAACGTCTTGACGTTGGCCGAAACCCAGATTTCGTCGCCGTTCTTGTCGTAGGCGAGGACTTCCTCTTCGCCGCCGGCTTCCTCGCCGACCCAGCGTCGCAGCTTGGCCAGCGTCCTGCGGTCGGTATGGCGGCCCACCAGCAGTTCGCCTGCCTGCCGGTCCTTCGCCTCTTCAAGCGAGTACCCGAACATTCCCGTAAACGCGGCATTGGTGTAGACGACCCGCAGATTGCGATCGGTGACGACAACGGCGCGGCTGGTCCGGTCGGCGACCAGCGAGAGCAGGGCCAGCCTTTCACGCCGGGCGACCTCCTTGGTGATGTCCCGCACGAATGCGATGGTGCGGCATTGACCGTCGATCTCGATGTTCGAAAGCCAAAGCGCCACACGAATCCGGCTGCCATCCTTGCGCGCGATCGTGATCTCGGCGGTGCGTCCATGCGGAACGTCGTTGCGGCTCACCTGGTCCGAGGCCGGCGTCGCGACATGATGATGTTGCAGGTCCTTGAGCCCGAGATCGCCGACATGGCAGCCGAGCGCTGCTGCGCGGTTGAGCCCGAAGATCAGCTCGGCCGCGGCGTTGCAATAGCTGACGTGAAGCTCGCGATCCAGGATCAGCACGGCGTCGTTCGCCCGCTCAAGCGCGGCCAGCAGAACGTCCGGCGTTTCGGCCACGGGGTAATCGCCTGTGCTCATCATCCAACCCTGATACCCGCCTGCAACCCATCGGGGCCTTGGTCCGATAGGGCGGCGGCGTCATTTTGGTGAAAAGCCTAGGGAGCATGGGTGTTGAAATGGTTCTTCGATCCCGCCCCGGCTGGCGGAAAGAGATCATCCTTAAGGATTCGCTAATAAATATCCGAAGCGACCGGCCTCAGCGGCCAGGCTGCAGCGCAATTTCCGTGTGCGTGGCAGAAAAAGGAAAGGTGCCGGCGGCGGACCGCGTCGGCACCCATCCATTTTCGTATTCCTGCTCGTATTCCTGCGCCCCCCGCCACGAAGCGAGGGCCGTTGACGGCTCAGTAAACCAGACCGGTTCCCGGCGGCTTTTCGAGCGCTGCGGCGAGCGAGCGGTATTCCTCGCTCGAGCTGCCGGCAAGCGCCGCGATCTTGTTCAGATGGTATTGCGCGGATTCGCGGTTGCCCTGTTCGACCTGCCACAGGCCGTAATATTGCCAGGTCTTGACGTGGGTCGGATCGGCCTTGAGCGCGCGCTCGTACCAGATCTGCGACACCTTGTAGTCGCCGAGCTGGCGATAGGAGTAGCCGATCAGATTGGCGACCGCGGCGCTGTCGTCGCGGCCGAGCGCCTTCAACTGTTCGATCGCCGAGGCGTAGTCGTGGCGATCGTAGATCGCCGCGTAAGCGGCGCGATAACCGGTTGCAAATGCGGTTTCCTGCGTGCTCGGGCGCACTTCGCTGGATTTCTTCTTCTTTTTGTCGGGCGGCGGCGGCGGATCGCTGTCGGGTGCGGCGTAGACCACGCTGACGACGGGAGCCGCCGTTAGCGCCAGCGTCAACATCGCCAGCGTCAGAAGCCTAATAGCAAGTTTGGTCATGCGTCTCTCCAGTTGAACAGATCAAGAAACCCGACTTCGAGAAAATCAGTAGAAAAGGACGGTGCCATCCATCCTATACCGAAGCTCGTTGATTTGAACACCTGGCGGTCGGGAACATTCCCAAACGCTTAATGCCATTCCCGTGATTTTTTGCGCTGCGGACGTATTGCGCTGGGAACATGACGAAGATGTCATGCAGATGAATGAAGTCCGGCGTGGCGCTTCACGACGGGTTCAGCGCGTGGTCGCTAGCGTCGTCTGCATGATCTGCGAGGGGTCGGTCACGTGGCCGGAGAGTCCTGCGATCCATGGAAGAGGAGACAACCATGTTCAAGACCATTTCCGCAGCGCTGCTTGCCGTATCGGTTCTCGCCGCACCCGCGCTGGCCGGTTCGCCCGGCAAGACCATGCACGCGCCGATCAGGGCGGAGCAGGCGAATGCGAAGTTCTTCAATGCCAATGCGCGGATGGGCCGCCATCACCACAAGCATTATCGCCACCATCATCGCCACCACAAGCACATCGGCTTGCTGAAGACGCACACCACGCCGAAATTCGTGTTCAAGCACGTTCCGCACGGCAGGCGCGGCTGATCACTGATCCGCGGGCGCGGTTCGATCCCCATTGCCCCCGCCGCGCCGGCGGGTATCAGGCCAACCCACGCGCCATTGCTCCCCCAATGGCCGTGGGTTGGCGCCGTTTTCAGCGGTCCAGCCGGGCGCGATAACCGAGTTGCGAATTCCATTTCGGCGCCGCCCGGTCTAAGAGATAGCCTCGGGGGCAGGTGGAAGACTTACGCTTGGGGACATCAGCAAAATTTGCGGCGACCGTGTTGCTGCCGATCGTGCTCGCGGCCTGTGCGGGCAGCGACGAGGGCAGGAGCATTACCTATACCGACGACCGCGGCGTCTCCAACCAGCCGTTTCCCAACAATTACAAGGGCGATATAGTTTCGTTCATGAGGACCTATCTCAACAATCCGGTCGGCGTGCGTAACGCCGTGATGGCGGAGCCGATACAACGCGTCGTCGGGGGACGGCTGCGTTACGTCAGTTGCCTGCGCTTCAGCCCGCGCGATTCCGACGGCAATTACGCCGAACCGCGCGAACGCGCGATACTTTACGTCGATGGCCGGCTCGACCGCATTATTGAAAACGCCAGTGAGCCCTGCGCCGGTGCGGTCTATGCGCCTTTCCCCGACCTGGAAAAGATGGCGCGGTAGCGATGAGCGCTCAGGATTACGCGCGTTGCTTTGCCGCCGCGGGCGGGGGGCTTGCCGGCGCGCCGGTCGGCGTACCCTGCATTGATTTGATCAGGTTGTTGCGCACCGTGACCACGGCCTTCTGCAGCTTGGGGAATTCCTCCGGTGAAAGCCCGGAAGCCTTCACCAGATTCCTTCCTCCGAGTTTTTCGCGCAGCCCGCGCCCGGCCTCGGTCAGGCTGACCAGCACCTGGCGTTCGTCGGCGGCATCGCGCTGCCGGCGCAGATAACCCATCGTCTCGAGCTTCTTCAGGATCGGGGTCAGCGTGTTGGATTCGAGAAACAGCTTTTCGCCGAGACTAGAAACCGTCTGATTGTCGTTTTCCCACAACGCCACGATCGCAATGTATTGCGTGTAGGTGAGGCCGAGTTCATCGAGAAGCGGTTTGTAGGCCCGGCCAAAGGCGAGGTTGGCCGAGTAGACCGCAAAGCACAGGAAGTCGGCGAGCTTGGGATCCGATGGCCGGGGATCCGCAGACGTTGGGCTCGACGATGTTGGGTTCGAAGACTTGGTCGGTTTCATCCTGATGCTCCCGGACACACCTGATCGTGACGTCCGGTGAACATATATATCGGATACGATTAAATCGGAAGGGTTGACATCAGGATTTATGACGCTAATTAGATCGCGTTCGAATAAATCGTATTCGATGCATCTCGAAGGAGACCCAAATGTCCGACACCATCAACCTTGGTCGCCGCCGTTTTCTTGGCGCCGTGGCCACGACGCTGGCAACCGCCCAGTTCGCCCTGGCTGGCCCGGCCGGCGCCCAGTCCGGTAACGCCAAACCGGTGACGGCGATCAAGCCTGGGACGCACACGTCGTTTCCTGCCATCAAGCAGGTCAATGCTGGCCTCCTCAACGTCGGATACGCCGAAGCAGGACCCGCCGATGGTCCCCCGGTCATCCTCCTGCACGGCTGGCCTTATGACATTCACGCCTTCGTCGACGTCGCGCCGATCCTGGCCTCGGCCGGCTTCCGGGTGATCGTCCCGCATCTGCGCGGCTACGGCAGCACGCGGTTTCTCTCCAGCGACACGCTCCGCAACGGCCAGCAGGGCGCGCTCGCCGTCGACGTCATTGATCTGATGGATGCGCTCAGGATCGAGAAGGCGGTCATCGCCGGCTTCGACTGGGGCGCGCGGACCGCCGACATCGTCGCGGCGATCTGGCCGCAGCGGGTCAAGGCACTGGTCGCGGTGAGTGGCTATCTGATCGGCAGCCAGCAGGCCAACAAGGCGCCGCTGCCGCCGAAGGCCGAGCTTGCCTGGTGGTACCAGTATTATTTCACCACCGAGCGCGGCCGGGCCGGGTATGAGAAACACACCCGCGATTTTGCCCGGCTGATCTGGCAACTGGCTTCGCCGAAGTGGAATTTCGACGACGCGACCTTCGAGCGCAGCGCGGCCTCCCTCGACAACCCGGATCAGGTCGCCATTACGATCCACAATTATCGCTGGCGGCTCGGCCTGGCCGAGGGCGAGGCGAAATACGACGATCTGGAGAAGCGGCTCGCCGCGTTTCCGGTAATCCAGGTGCCGTCAATCACCCTCGAAGGCGATGCCAATGGCGCCCCGCACCCCGATCCTGCCGCCTATGCCAAGAAGTTCTCAGGCAGATATGCACACCGCCTGATCACCGGGGGCATCGGGCACAATCTGCCCCAGGAGGCGCCGCAGGCGTTTGCCGAGGCGGTGATCGACGTTGCCGGCTATTGAGAGCCGGGACGGGCTTCCGGGAGCCTGAAATCGAGCGTCCCGGAAGCCCCAAATGGCGCTCTTTAGCGGAGGGTCCTCCGGCTTAGCGGAGGGTCCTCCGGCTCGAAAAGACGAACGCAATTCAATCACTTTTTGGCGACCCTTGAACCTTGCCTTAGTCATCTCCGACATCAACAAAGCGGGATACCCGCCAGTTAACGCAGGAAAAAACCTTATATGCGAGGGAACTAAAGCGCTTTGTTGCCGCGCCGTCACAGTTGAGCACCGTCAGGTGCTCCGGCATTGCCGCAAAGCAACCTAATTGAGGTCACGTTGTTTGGCTTGATGACGGAACGTTAGTCACGGGGAATGAAGATGAAAAAGATTTTGCTCGGCGCTGCCGCGCTGGCTGCAATGGCGGCTCCTGCTTTCGCGGCGGACATCCAGCCTCGCCCTTATACCAAGGCGCCAGCCTACACCGCGCCGGCGCTGGTCTATAACTGGACCGGTTTCTACATCGGCGGCCATGTCGGCGGGGCGTTTGCGGGTACCGACTCCCTGCAAAGCAGCGACGCGCGCTTCCTCGGCGGTGTGCAGGGCGGCTTCGACTACCAATTCGCACCCAACTGGGTGGTGGGTGCCGAAGCCCAGTACAGCTGGCTGAGCGGCAACAATAGTGGTGCGCTGTTCCCGGGCGGTACGCTCGTGACTACCAGTACTGACCAGCTCGGTTCGGTGACCGGCCGGGTCGGCTACACGTGGGGTCCGGCGCTGCTTTACGCCAAGGGCGGTTATGCCTGGCGCGACGGCAACAATCTCGGCGTCACCGTGGGCGGCGTCCCGGCTGGCTTCACCACCAGCGGCAACCGCAAGGACGGTTACACCGTCGGCGGCGGCCTCGAATACATGTTTGCGCCCAACTGGTCGGCCAAGGCCGAGTACCAGTATTATGATTTCGGCAAAACCACCTTCACGGCTGGCCCCGCCGACATCACCGGCCAGAGCTTCCGGAACGACGAACACACCGTCAAGGTCGGCGTGAACTATCGGTTTGGCTGGGGTGGCCCCGCGGCCTCCAAATACTGACGGGCTTGCTACGTAACCAGACGAGAAAAGGCCGGCGGGAAGCCGGCCTTTTTGTTTTCAGGAGGCGCTGCAGGAGGGCACGAACGGCTATCCGCAGCTGTTGGCAGCCCGCAAAAAATAATTTTCGCGGTGCACGCAACTTTTTGTCATCTTCGGCTATTATGATCCAATCGGCTGGTTGGACAATCAAACATGCGTGCTTTTGCGTTAGGGCTGATATTTTCCGCAGCGTCGCTGCCATGCCTTGCCCAGACTGTCCTGAAATCAGAACCGCTCATCCTTGCTCCCTATGAAATCGCCTTCGTGCAGGACGCCAACTGTCCGGTTGGGAAGGTGCTCAAGGTGACCGGCGCGATCAGGGGACTGAACCGTCGCAAGGCTTGCGTCGTGCTTGCCTCGGAACAGGCTTCACTGGCAGCCGCGACGCCTTAAGAAGGCGATCGTTCGATTTTTTCCTCCGGCCGTAAGGCGGGGCTGTTCGCCTGCGCCTCTATCTCCGCCAGCAATACCCGCGAAGCGGCTGCGTCAGGCCGCTTTCGAACCCAACTGCAGAACCGATCGGGCGTCGCGCTCGGCCTCGGCCTTGTTGCGCGCCGGATCTTCGTCTGGGTCCGGCTGGCAGGGCCTGATCTCGTAGTCATTGTCCAGCACCGGTCGCGGTTCGGATCTTTCCTCATCGGAAACCGCATCGACCACGAGCCCCGACTGTCGGGCCAGCCTCCAGACATCGGCCTCGGTCGGATAGGCCTTGCTTAGCTTGGCCTCTTGGCAGAACAGCGCGTAGGGCATGCGTGGGGGGCTCCAGCAAAAACGGTCAACGTTGCAGCCCCATTTGGGTTCTGGCTTGGCTGGTATGCCGCCCGTTCAGGGCTCACGAAGGGCTGAAATGGCCCATTTCGGCGGTATTTTGGCGGAGTCCCTGAGTCGTAAACGAGTCATGAATCCTGCGAAAAAGAATCCCCGAGACTCCGCGGCTAGAATCGCTGGATGTTTCGGCCATGAGAACGATCCTCCAGACTCACTCCTGCGAGCGTGTCCAACTCACGCTCACGGTCGCGCTGCTGGTGGCCTGCGCGGCCAACGTTGCGCTGGTCTACGCCTGGCTCTAACGGCTGGCGATTGACCTCGCGTTCAATCCACCCATCATGCAGACAATAAGCGGGCCGTGAAGCGGCCCGACGACATTGCAGGGACGGGGACGGGAATGATCGAGACGCTGCAAGCGCGGGTCAATGGCGATGCGGGACTGGTCCGGCGCGGCCGCTATCTCACGACCAGCTTCCTGCTTGAGGTCGGCCAGTCAGCCTTTCTGATTTCGATCTACGAGGGCCGAATCGTGTCGGTGACGCCAGGGCCGCTGGTGATGCCGTCTTCGGCCTTCGCGCTTCGCGCCTCCGAGGAGGAATGGAAGAAATTCTGGAGCGCCCGCCCGCCGCCGGGCTCCAACGACTTGCTGGCGCTGATCAAGCGGCGCGTGCTGAGGGCCGAAGGCGATCTGCAGATCTTCATGGCCCATCTGCGTTACTTCAAGGAAGCGCTCGCCAAGCTCCGCGCCACGGGAGCCGGCGCATGAGCGCGAGGTTCGAGCCGATCGTCGGCCGCTACATGCATCTGGAATTGTTCGGCCGGCCGCACCGCATCTATGTCGAGCAAGCGGGCGAGGGCACGCCGTTACTGTGCCTGCACACCGCGGGCAGCGACGGCCGGCAATACCGCGCGCTGATGAACGACGCGCGCGTCACCTCAAAACATCGCGTGATCGCCTTCGACATGCCCTGGCACGGCAAATCCTCGCCGCCGGCTGGCTGGCACGAGGAGGAATACCAGCTGACCTCGGCGCAATACACGACCATGGTCCTGGAAATTTCAGCGGCACTCGAGCTCGATCAGCCGATCCTGATCGGATGCTCGATCGGCGGCCGCATGGCGCTGCATCTGGCGCTCGAACACCCCGAGCGCTTTCGCGCCATCATCGGCCTGCAGGCCGGCGCGCATGTCGATCCCTATTACGATTTGAATTTCCTGCACCGGCCGGATGTGCATGGCGGCGAGGTCTGCGGCGCCATCGTCTCCGGACTGGTGGGCCCCGATGCGCCGGACAGCGAGCGCTGGGAAACGATCTGGCACTATATGCAGGGCGGGCCCGGCGTCTTCAAAGGCGATCTGTATTTCTACAAGCTCGACGGCGACATCCGCGGCCGCGTCGCAGAGATCGACACCGGGCGTTGTCCGCTGTTTCTGCTGTCCGGCGAGTATGATTACTCCTGCACCCCGGAGGAGACGCTTGATGTGGCCAACAGCATCAGGGGTTGTGAAGTCACCATCATGAAGGGGCTCGGCCACTTCCCGATGAGCGAAAATCCGGAGCTGTTTCTGACGCACCTGCTGCCGGTGCTGGAGAAGATCGGCAGGGCCTAAAGGGTTTTCAAGCGAAGTGGATTCCGGTTCGCGTTAAGAAAACCCGTCAAACAAAGGGACCTGAAACAAAAGGACCTGAAAGCAGAGGACCTGGGCGAACGGCTATTTGCCCCGCGGCGGCGGTGCGGTGTCTTCGTGCAGCGCGGCGTGGACCTTGGCCATGGTGGCGCTGCAATAGGCCTCGCGCTCGCGGTTGAAGCGTTCCTGATGCGCGCGGAAATTGGCGACACGGGCGCGGATCTCGGACTGGAAGTCGACCTTGGGCTCGGGACGTGCGCTCTGGACCGGCTTCGGCGGCGCGACGGAGATGGTTTCAGCCAGCATCGCCTCGATGTCAGGCATCGACACCGCGGGCGTGGCTTTGGGCACGTCAAAGGGTGCGGGCGCTTCCGGGCTTACGAAAGAGGCCGGATTCGCGAGGAATTGCGCGGCGTCCGGCTTCTTTCCGGTCACCGATTGCACGAATGCCATCGTCTGCGCGATCAGGAGGTCGCGTTCTTTCATCCATTTCATCGCACACCTCAGCCTAAATCATTCCAGCAAAAGGCCTTTGTGGAATCAAGGGCAAGTGTTGAACTTGGCTAATGAAGGCATTCGATTTGCCGGCGAGGTGACAAAAGGGCGACACACCAGTGGAGCACCCTGCGTAGCGACTCCGCCAGCGGGTGCTATCGGGGGCGCCGCAGGGCCCAGACACAAAATGGCGAAACAACCCCGTGCACAGTAGACATGCACAGTAGAATGGGCAGCTCGCAGCCCGGGTGTGCCTTGCGTAAGGCATGAGGAAAAATGGTCGGCAGTCACAGCCCGACCCTCATCCCGCTTAGCGCTCGCGTGGATTGGTGTTGGGCACGAAGGGCGCGCCGATCACCCGGACCGGCGTTTGGTCGACAAGACGGGCCGGTTGCCGTGCCGCTGGCGACGCCGCGGCGGCATTGGAAGAGGGCGAAGGCGCCGCGGCGGCCGACGGCGAAGACGTCGTGGCGGCCGACGACATCGTCGCGGCGGCGGCATAGACCGGCCTGGTTTGGCTCACGGCGGAGGCGGGTTCCCAAAAGCCAGCGGCGCCTGCGATGACAGCGCTCACCAGCGTCACGCCGGTGAGCAACACCAGATTGCAGTTCTCTTCCCGAATTCTCATGCAGCAAAAACGTGATCGGCCGGGGTTGGTTCCGGGAGGCCACGGGAACCCAAAATGCCGCAGGTATCGGATGGAACAAAGATTAAATGTGCACTTCGTAACACAGGGCTCGGAACGATTCCCGCGTTGCAACGTAAGGTCTGCGGACAGGCAAGCGGGAGATAACAGCGGTGGTGGGCAGGCAGTATCTGACGCGTCAGGCAACTACGCTTCTCAAATTCGCACGGACAGTCACGGACCCGAATGTGGCAGCGGGCCTGGTCGAGAAGGCCGCTGATCTCAAATCCCGGGTCGATGATCCGAACCGGTCGGACAAGAGTCCGAGAGCGCCGGATGTCGAGCGGATCAGCAGTCGATAGCTCAGCTACGCCATGCAGGAAGTCCGCAGAATCTGCGCCCAAGCAGACGCGCGATCGACGAACCGCATTCCGGAACTCTGCTGAATCACCGGAACAGAACTCCGTTTCCCAAAAATGCAAAAACTAACCTGGGCAAGTTCCTGCAACAGGCTCGCTCGGCACGCGTTAACCCGGCAACGGAAAGGAGCGCACATGCGAAAGATAACACTCGCTCTCGCAGCCGTTGCCGCGCTTGCGACAACCGCTGTCGTCAACTCGCCGGCCGAGGCCCGCGGCGGGCGTAACGCGGCGATCGGCTTCGGTGTGGCCGCAGGCGTGCTGGGCGCCGCCGCGGCAGCCAGCGCCTACAACAGTGGCTACCATTATGGACCGAGGTACGGCTATTACGGCGGTGAGCCGTACGGCTATTACGACGATGGCCCACGATACTATCGCCGCCACTATCATCGACACTACCATCATTGGTAACGAAGAGGCCCGGAGCAATCCGGGCTTTTTCTTATGCGCTGTTCAGACGAACAGCTTCGCGACGGCCAGCACGATCAAAGCTGCGATACAGAGATACATCAGGCCGAATAGGCGCCGGTCCTGTTTGGCGTGCCGTTCGGAAATCTTGCCAGTCATGAAATCAGTAAATGGATCTTGCACGGTGGCCCTCTGAAGCAAGGCCGTACAGGTTCTGATTTGCGATTCCCGGTCAAGAGTCGCTTGAGATTTTTTGATCTTGCGGTCTGCATAAAGCGGCTCACAGAGAGCGGCGCCAAAAATGCTCACTGTGAATAGCGAGGATAACGGGAAACTCGCCGTGGCTGTGAATATCGAGGATTGAGGGCAGAAAGCTGCTTTAGGTGCCGGACAATTCGAAGTGCACACTTCAGAACCGTATTCATCAAGCCATTGTTCGGGAGGTGCCATGTTGAAGTATAATGGTGTCAGCTCGCCGGCGGCTCCGGCGGCTTATGTCCGCCACGTGGTTTGCTTCTTTATCCGTTGGGCCGCGCTCGCGCTTTTCACCTTCAATCGGGTGAAAGTCGATCACTCCGAAGGGTCGAGCTGGAATCCATTTTCAAGATTGCCAGACGGCTCTCGTGCGATTTCCGAATACGCGGTGGATGTGCTCGGCGTCGGCGTCATGATCGCTGCGCTCGGGCTCGCGTGGCTGATACGGATGCTGATGTAAACGGTGCAAGCGTTGTTGTCGTATATGTCACTTAGAACGCGGACTGGTGCCGGTTGAGAGGATTGCACTCTCGACCTTCGGTTTACAAAACCGTCCCGCATTCAATCATATCAATACCTTACGGCGACCATGACTATTGCCGAAAAATGTCATTATTTGTGAACAGTTTCACAATGCCGCTATCCAGAGCCAGCGCGTTAGGTTAAGTGACCCAAGGTTGGGACAACCCCGGAGTGATCATGACAACAGTGCAGGCCATTGCATTTGGGGCCATGCTAGCTTGGACCCCAGCGCTTATCATTATGGCGTTCTTGTTGTGGGAAGTTCCCGACCTCGACGAGAAGGATTAGCCTCGTTGCGTCGCGGGTGTCACCCGCGCTTCGCCTTGCCGTCGACCTGACGCTGGAGCGACAAACCATTTCCATTTTCGATCGATGCCCTGGACCACTCTGAGCAATGCCCGATACTCCATGATCTGGCTTCCTCCTCGGTCTCTCGCCTTACGGCTTCGCTGAGCGGGCTGTTCGACTTCAGCCGACCTCTGCCCGCTCTTTGCTCGGGCATAAAAACTCCCAAACGACTGCCCGCTATGTAGACCATCCGTGGATTCTGATGCCATCTAGGCCGGCGTGATGCCGGACGAGCCCGCTTGAGATCGGCGCGCGGCAGTCCGTTCGCCTGCAGCGATTGCGGTTCCAGAATTAACCCGCAACGCGGACGTCAAGCTTAACACGCGAGTTTCGTTGCGACCGTTCTAAACAGGGTTAGCGTGGCTGCAAGTCGCGCAAATTGGTCGTCCCCCAGTTTGGCCTGCGTACTGCGCGGACCAGGGGTCGCTTCATGAAGACCGGTATCATCGAGTTCAGCGGACGCACAATCGCCTGTCTCATTCGCAACCAGTCCGAGACTGGAGCGGGGCTTGAGGTAGTCAGCCCGGTGGGCATCCCGGCGCAATTTACACTTCTGATCGCCGCTGAGCGCATCAGCTGCACGGTGATATGGCGAACCGAGAAGTTGATCGGCGTCAAATTCAATGGGTATTTCGAGGGAAGCCAGAAACGGTTCGGCGGGAGTCAATGATATGCCACCCAGCGTCGTCCTACGCGGTCGACCTGAGCGGGATGGCGCTGGCCCGCTATGACCTCGCCGCTACCAATTCGCAAACCGCGGAGCGGGGGCGCGCCAAATTTCTTGAAGACCATCCGACCATCGAGATCTGGTCTGAGGACCACCGGCGCGTTGGGCAGCGCATTCGCGCGAGTTAGCTGTTTCCGCTGAGATTCCCGCGCGGACCTTTGGTTCAAAAAGCAGGCCGCTGGCTCAAACAGCCGATTAGGGATTAGGGGGCGAAATATAGGCCAGTACTGCCTTTTTCTGTTCCGGGACTACTCACTCTGGAGGATGAACAGAGAGCGGCAAGATCGCGGCGCTGGCGAGGGCCAAAAAGGGCCACCCGAAAAATTGAAAGGGACCAATCACCTAAGTGGATGAGGGAAGGGGTAAGGTCTGTCGTTTACCCGGTACAAAGCCCGGCAAATTTTGGACATTTTCACAGCAATCCCAGTTCAGCACCAGCTTCTTACGATAGTGACGGGATGCTACCGAGCGAAATTCTCGGCCTTGTGCCACGACGCCAAGAGCGTCCGAACTGGGATATCAGACATCTTGCACGGTCATTTGCCGGCCATGGGGCGCGAAGCAGTTTGTACTGAATCACGATCAGGATCAGGATCAAGATTACTAGCGGCTTGCCTGCTCCGGCCAAACACAAGACCAAGGCAGCCCATTGCGATTAAGACAGCTCCAGCGATCATTAGCCAATGCGGCAAGTCAATCGACGACAGCAGGTCCATTTATTCCCCTTCGCCTTCAGTCGGACCGTACAGCATCATTTGGTCTTTTGGGTATTGGCTGATGTCTCCCCGTCGAGCCAGTCTTGCTCCTCGGCCAACGCGAGCCAGGCCGCTTCCATCCGCTTGAAGCGCTTGTGAGCGGGCTCGTTCTCTGCAGCCTCAGCCAGACGCAGGCAGTTCTCCGCGTTCTGCCGGTAGATTTCAGATTGCTTTATCATTGCCGCGCCTCTTCGGCCCCGTTTCTCTATCGCTTTTGGTCATTCCAGCGGCAGTCGTAAGGAGCTTATCGGAAGAGTTCAGTCTTTATGTTCGGTCCAACTGCGTTCGCCGCACTGACATTCAAACATTCGTACCGTCAAGCCACGAGTTGGGTCCATCATCTTGTGAACCACTTTGGGCTGCGCGCCACACCTGCAAATACGATGCTCGGGCTTCTCCGGTCCTGAGAGTTTATCGCTGCTTAAGTCGTTCATTGCTCACCCCGCCAAAGGTGAGTGAGTAAGTTGCTAAACTGCGCTTTGGTTCCCACTCGCTCGCGGAAAACGTGCACATCACCCGAATGGGTTAAGTAAGACCGCTAACGGCGAGGCCGCTACCGTTAAGCAAGCAAATGCGCGCCGGCCGGTGTGTACTTCACGAAGTCCAGGACTCGTGCAGCCACAGCTAGCCGCGCGCTGGCACCGATACTCGACGAAGTCGGCTTCCGTGCATCGTGGCTGATAATCAGAGACCGCGATGTCCGAGTAGAAGCGACGTCCCATCTCCATTGTTTGGCCTTGACCGGCAGACCCGACTGGATCGCGATCGGGTCGACCAGTGGACGTGCCAGCAGCGGGTGCGTTCGGGGTTCGGGCGACGACGGATTGCGGTTCTATCGGCGCAACGAAAGAGGCCGCCAACCGAGGTACTCCAAACTAGTTCGGAACGATCAACCGAGTTGCGGTAATTTGGCTAACCGTAGGCCGCCTTTTTCCGCATTGCCCACGGTTGGAATGGCGGCCCCAACTCAGCCCCCAGCCCCGAGGTTGGGGCCGCTTCTCAGCGGCATTGCGAATGGAAGAGGCCGCCAATTGAGGCGGCCAACAAGGCGAACAATAGAATGCTGAGGCCATCACGGTCGCGCGCTTTGCTACTTTTGAAACGGGGCGAGTTGTCGCCTTTTCCCCACACGGTGAGTGTATGAGCTCCAGCGAAAAAGCGGACGTCAAAGTGTCAGTGGCCGCCAGCGGCCAAAAGCGAGAGCAAGTGATCGTTGGCGTGGCCTTCTTCGTTCCTGTCGTCCTTGCAATGGCAGGTTGGTTCTACCTGCTTAGCAAGCTCCTTGCGAAGACCTACGATTGGCTGTTTGCATAATTGCAGCGGAGCGCGCCGCGCGCAGCCATTTTGGTCGATGGGTATTGTGCGCCGGCCTTTGCCGGCAAATGAACCGGCCTTTGCCGCAAAAGAAAAAGGCCGCAGGCATTGCGCGCTGCGGCCCCGTCCGGGAAAATTGACTGTCAGTGCAATGACAATACTCCCAACCCCGGTAACGTGGAATCTGCCGCAAGACTTTCGAGCAGGGGAGTCTTAATTGGTGCTCCGAGAAGCGAAACATCCTGGATGTTGCTAGGCGGTGACAGTCCCTCGCACCACTCAAGAGACGCTGGTGCCGGTTGAGAGGATTGAACTCCCGACCTTCGGTTTACAAAACCGCTGCTCTACCGCTGAGCTAAACCGGCGAATTGAAGCGATGGCGGGCCAGCAAAAATAACCCGTTCCGCTCATCTTCGGCGGGTCGAATACCAGACTTGCCCGCAAAGGGCCAGCACCTCTAAAGCCGTTCCCATTAAGCCTGCGCAGGAAAAAGGCGGCCGTTCGGCCGCCTTTTCCATTGCTCGAAGTGGCCCTATTGGCAGATATGCTGGCGGCCGTCTTCGCCGCGGAACAGGGTGCCGGGGATGCAGACGAAGCCGTTGCGGCGGGCGTATTCTTCGCCGCCGATCGGTTCGACTGCCATCGCGGACGCGGTGCCTGCGGCGGCGTTGCCCGCCCGGAAGCCGCTGCGGTCATCCCAGCGGTTGTAGCTGTTCCGCCAGTTGCCGTTCTGCCGATAGGCCTGATCCGGATAGGCCTGACGCTGATAGTTGCTGGTGTTCGTGACCTGCTGCGCCATGGCCGGGCCCGCCAACACAGATGCGATGATCGCAGCCGTGCCGAGGATTTTGATTGTTGTCATACGGTTCTCCTTTTCGTGACGCGAGGTTTCTCGTGACACCAGTTTTCGTCACGCCAAGCCAAGTCTGGGGTGCAAGGTCGTTCCTTATTTTCCCTGGCCGCAATTCAATTCGGCGTTATTGGCCCGGACTTACTGCTCACCCCTTAGCAGGGGCGCCAGCGTCCGTCGGGGCCCATATACGTCGCGTCGGGTTGAATGCCGCAGGCGGGACGCAGGCTCTGCGGGCGTTGGACGGGATAGGCATAGGAATCGTCATAGGCCGGCCCGCCGTAATAGGCGTAAGAATCCCTGTTGCGGAACGGGGCGGTCGCAATCGCGCCCGCTGCGCCAACCGCGCCGCCGACGACACCGGCTGCGACTTCGCCGGGCCAGAAGCCGGATGATCGATGGCGATAGTTGTAATCATTCGTCCACTGCTGCGCCATCGCAGGTGTCGCAATCGTCGCCGCCAGCAATGCCGTTGCGCCCAGAAGTTTCAGCTTTGTCATTGGTTGCTCTCCGCAAATGTTGTGCGGGGCCAACCGATCGCAGGGCTGGATGTTCCGATTTTGGGTTGTGCGGCGTTCAAACCGGTGTGATGTTCCAGCTCCCGCATTTTTGACGCCCACCCAACACCTTAAAAGAGTCCCTCAGAGAATTTTATGCCGACGCGTGACCTCGATTACCGCTGCGACGACGTCAATCTGCGGGGTTATCTCGCCTGGAACGACAATGCCGCAGGTCCGCGGCCGGGCGTGCTGGTGTTTCACGAGGGACTGGGGCTCGGCGAGTTTGCGATGGAACGCGCGCGGCGGCTTGCGGACCTCGGCTATATCGCGCTCGCCGCCGACATGTTCGGTGACCGGCGGCAGGCGAGCAATCTGCAGCAAGTCGCGACCCTGGTCGGCGGCCTGCGTGCCGAGCCGGAAAAACTCCGCGCCCGCGGCCGCGCCGCGCTCGCGGCGCTGGCGGATTTGCCTGAGGTCGATACCAGCCGGCTCGCGGGAATCGGGTTCTGCTTCGGCGGTTCGGTGGTGCTGGAGCTCGCGCGCGAGGGCGCCGATCTCAAGGCGGTGGTCAGTTTCCACGGCGTGCTGGCGACGAAAATGCCCGCGCAACCCGGCCGCGTGAAGGCCAGTGTGCTTGTCTTGACCGGCGCGGAGGATCCGCTGGCGCCGCCCGATCAGGTCGCCGCATTCGAGAACGAGATGCGCGAAGGCCACGTCCGCGACTGGCAGGTCATCCTCTATGGCAACACGCTGCATGGATTCACCAATCCCGCCGCCGACGGTTCGATGATGCGCACCGCGCTCTACAATGAGCAGGCCGATCGCCGCTCGTGGGCATCGATGTTGAGTCTGTTTGATGAGGTGTTTTCCGAAGATACCAATCGGGTGTGAACATTGCCTCTGACAATCAGGTCAAGCGGTGTCATAAGGAAATTCGAAACGTCATTGCGAGCGAAGCGAAGCAATCCATAGGGCCGCAAAGAAAGTATGGATTGCTTCGCTGGGCTCGCAATGACGGAAGGGCAGGGGGCATATGTTCGGAATTCTGGGGCTTGGGTTTTTGCTGGGCATGCAACATGCACTCGAAGCCGATCATATCGCCGCCGTCTCCAGTATCGCCGCGCGCCGCAGCCGTGTCGGTGACATCGTCAGGCACGGGCTGACCTGGGGACTCGGCCATACGCTGACGCTGTTCGTCTTCGCAGGCGCAGCCATCTTGCTCGGCAGCGCGATCCCGGAAAGCGTGGCGCGTCCGCTGGAGGCCGCCGTCGGCATCATGCTGGTCGGCCTCGGCGCGCATGTGCTGTGGCGGCTGTGGCGCGACCGCGTGCATTTTCACAAGCACGGCCATGGCGACGGCACCGTGCATGTTCACGCCCACAGCCATGCCGGCGAAACCACGCCGCATCTGCGCACCGCGCACGCCCACGAGCACGGTTTTCGCTGGCGCACATTGCTGGTCGGGTTGATGCACGGCATGGCGGGCTCGGCTGCGCTGCTGGTGCTGACGGTGTCGCAGGCGTCGAGTCCGGCGGCCGGCCTCGGTTATGTCGCGCTGTTCGGGGTCGGCTCGATGATCGGCATGGGCGCATTGTCCACCGTCATTGCCGTGCCCCTCGCGCTGTCTGCGCGCTGGCTCACATGGGCCAATCGCGGCCTGCAGGGCGCCGTCGGCATCATCACGATCGCCATCGGAGTTACGACCCTCGTCGAAAACCTGTTTGCGTGAGCTCTCGTCATTCCGGGGCGCGCGAAGCGCGAGCCCGGAATCCATTCAACCGCGCGCCCAGCCGCCCGATGGATTCCGGCCTCGATGCTGCGCATCGCCCCGGAATGACGAGGGAGGGATCCGCTCGCCCCGTTAACAATTGCTGATCGGGTTCGCTCGCAATTGAACGGCGGGGGATGCTGACGCGTTAGCCTTACCGGCAGTTTGGTCCGGCCCCTTAACCCTTGGGGGTGCCGGTTCGACTAAATTGCGGTCAGAGGAAAACGGGACCCTAAGCGATGCGCATTGGCGTGACACTGGCAATTCTGATGGCGACGACGTCGACGGCCTTGGCCGGTGGCGGCTTTGAAATCGTGATTCCGGGTCGCCCCGGCGTTCCCGTCATCATCAACGGCGTCGATGCATCCTATTCGGTGGTCGAGGGCGACTGGGGCCTCCTGAGGGGCACGCATGTGCAGCCGACCGTCTATGGTGGCCGCTATGTCGATCCGGTTCCGCGTGTCGGTCATTATTATCCGAGCGCGGGTCATCTGCCCGGTTACGGCCGTCTGGAAATCGAACCGCCGGCGAACCGAAGGTTGCCGCAGCCGGCCGAAAGCTATCACCAATCCTGGTCTGCACAGTCGGCGCCGCTGCCGGCGCAATCCAACGTGCCCGTCAATCCGCCCGAGATCATCTACGCACCGCAGGACGACCGGCGTCCACGTCGGCATCCCACGGGACTACTTCCACGCCCATAAGACCACGCCAACAAGAACACCAACAGGCAAACACCTACAGGAGAGAGTAATGCGTCATCTGATTTCAGGACTGGTCGCGGCAGTCGCCGTGACGGCCGCTGCGCCCGCGATGGCGTGCGGTTACGCCAACTGCGGTTACGCTGCGCCGGTCGTCTACGCCGCACCGGTTGTTGCGACCTACACCTCGGCGGGCTGCAATCCCTGTGGCGGCGTGGGTTGGGGTTATGCCCGGCTCGCCGATCCCGTGCAGCAATATTACTACGTCAACCAGGGCCCGACCTATTCCGGTCCCGGCGCCTGGGCTCCGGCCCGCGTCTATCAGGAAGACACCGTCGTCGGCTATCGTCCGTATTACGGCTATGGCTACGGCAGTGGCGTCGTAGCCCCGCGGGCCTACGGCTACGGCTACCGCTACGGCGTTCGTCCGGGCATCCGCTACGGTTATGGCGCTCGCTATGGCTATGGCGTCCGTTACGGCTATCGCGGCGCGCGCTTCGGCCGTTACTGATCCGAACGTTCGAATCAAGACGTCGGCGCCCGTTCGCATCCCTGCGAGCGGGCGTTGTTTTTATTTCATCAATCCCAGCCTGGAGGCGCCGATATAGAGCGCCAGCACCGCGGCGTTCGAGACGTTCAGGCTCTTGATCTCGCCGGGCATGTCGAGGCGCGCCACAACGCTGCAGGTCTCGCGCGTCAATTGCCGCAAGCCCTTGCCTTCGGCCCCCAGCACCAGCGCCAGCGGTTGCTGTAATGCGACAGCGCCGAGGTCTTCGCTGCCTTCGCTGTCGAGGCCAACGGTCATGAAGCCACGGTCATTCAACTCGTTCAGTGCTCGGGCGAGATTCTGCACGGTCACCAATGGCACCATTTCCAGCGCGCCGGACGCCGACTTCGCCAGCACGCCCGTCGCTTCGGGGCTGTGACGCGCAGTCGTCACGATCGCCTTGACCGCAAACGCCGCGGCCGAACGCATAATCGCGCCGACATTGTGCGGGTCGGTGATCTGGTCGAGCACCAGCACGATGCCCTCCTGATCAAGCGTATCGATATCCGGCGAGGGCAGGGGATCGGCCTCCGCGAGCAGGCCCTGATGCACGGCATCGGGGCCCAGCCGCTGGTCGATCGCGCTCGGCCGGACGAGTTCCGGGGGCACGCGGGTGTCGATATTCTCGTCGGCGAGGCGCCGGGCGGCGTTCTCGGTCAGAAACAGTTTGCGGATCTGGCGTTCCGGATTGGCCAAAGCCGCCGCAACCGTATGCCACCCATAAAGAATCACCGGCCCGTCCGGACTGGTGTCCCGGTCGCGCCAGACCGGGCGACCGCCCGGTTTCCGGCCTTTTTCGAAGGGTTTGCCGCCGCCACGGCGGAACGGCGGTTTTCGGTCGCGATCGCTCATGGGCCAGCTTGTGTCACGGGTTCCGGATTATGGCAATTTGGTCCCTCGAGGCGCGTTTTTCGAGGCTTCCCTTGGTTGACTTTGCCATGGCCCTTCGCCCATAAACGCGCCCGACCGGGAGCGCGCCATCGGCTCCTGGTATTAACGTCATCCATGGCCTGTTCGCCGCCATCAAGCGGTTGGGTTTGCGATGCAGTTAAACGGGGGAGTGTCCCGAGTGGCAAAGGGAGCTGACTGTAAATCAGCCGTCTTATGACTTCGAAGGTTCGAGTCCTTCTTCCCCCACCACGCTTCGCCCTGACGGGCTACGCGTGGCGCAGCCGCGCTAGACCGTCTGGTCAATGCGTGTCCGGCGTAGCTTGAGCGCAGCGAAAGCGAAGACGGACTCTGGCCGCCCTTGGCGAAGGCTGCCTCGCCGAAGCCCGGAGGGCTTAGGCGGGCCACGGGCTTCATCCTCTACTCAAGCCATTGAATCAAACGAATAAACTCCCCGGTGTAAATCGCCGATGGCACGATTAGGCCCGCTTGAGGCCAGTTCGAACAAGCTCCTCGCTGATGGGCTCCTTTCTCCCTGCTCAAAACCACGGTGCGAGACCGCCTGTCAGCCTCCGTGGTGGGCGATCCCGTTGGGATGCCGGTGGTGTCACCCCACGCTTACGGTAGTTGTCCACGGCCCGCGTACCGCCGGGAATTGCAGAACGGGACGCACTCGATCATTTCGCGGATGGCGCCGGAGGCACGCCCAGCAGTTTGGTGAAGCGATCGCCAATCGCCGCCTGATTGAACTCCCGTGATTGGAAATGCCGGGAGGCGGCCTGTTTGTGCGCGGCCAGAAGGCTGGGGCTTTCGAGGTACCTGACGATTGCACCAGATAGGTCTCGTCTCGTCTCGTCTCGGCGTCCGTTGTCGCCGACAGGATCTGTCCCGTAACGCCATCTTCAACAGCTTCCCGGCAACCGGGATGGCTGGATACGATCGATGCCAGACCGGTTGCGGCGGCCTCGATCAGGATACGGGGAATGCCCCCGCCATACCTCGTTGGCACGCAGCAGGTCAGGCATGTCCCTGACGTGACCGAGAAAGCGGATCTCCTTCATCTGTTCGAGATCGCTGTGCGGAATCGCGTCGGGATCATGATCGTCCCCTGCGGCTTCCTACGTACCCGGCTGCGCAATGTCGCGATCGGCGTTGGCTCGCCGCTGACGGGTCTTGCGATCATCGCGAGCTATCCGAAATTGCCGCGGGTCATCGTGGTCGAGACCAACATTCTCTCGCGGCCGGTCGATGCGACGCTGGTCCAGAATTTCGGCAACACCGCCGCCGAGCCGTTCGCATGGTTCTGGCGATGTCGCGTCGCGATTTCCTCAGTCCATTACTGGCTGAAGTATAAATCCGAAAGCCACAACGTCGCGACGTTGCCGCAACAGCCGCCGTCAAGCTACGACATCAAGACATCGCTCGATGAAACCGGGGCCGAATATGCCAATCCCGCACAGGTCTGCGTGCGGCACACGCGGCAGGCGAATTGCCGCAGCTTGAACCCTGGCGAACTGGCTCACGACCAAGCGGCCAGGAGAGAACAAAATGTTCGACTGGCTGATTCCGATTTTGATCGCGGCGGTGCTGCTGCTCTGGCTCCTTGATTTCCTCGGCCTGCTTGAGTTCGTGAGCGCCGTTCTGGAGCTGATCGGGGCAGTGATTTCCGGCGTTGTAAAGCTTGCCAGCGATGTGATTCGCCGGTTGACCGGACCGCCAAAACTCCAGCCCTGAGCGTCGTAGCCCTAGGCGGTACCATCAGGCGCCTCCGTGGTCGGGAGCGGCTCGCCGGGAATATAGAGGGCGATCGGGCGGATCTCGTAGACCGCGGTCGGATTGACCTTGCGCAGGTCGCGGGCCACCGCGATCGCGGCGTCGGCATCGGCGCAGTCCACGACATAAAGTCCCAGCAACTGCTCCTTGGTTTCGGCAAACGGCCCGTCGATCACGACCCCGGCGCCCGGTCCTCGCAAGGTGCGGGCCTTGCCCGTCGCCCCCAGCCGCGCCGATGGCCCCAACAATTTCTGTTCGTTGAGCCGGTCATGAACCCCAAGCAACTCGGTCATCAGGGCGGCGTCCTCCGCCGGCGTCCAGGACATCACCTCGGCTTCCACGTGGTAGGCCAGAATGGCGTAAAGCATCGATATCTCCTTGGCTAAATCGTTTTCGAGCGAAGTGCGTGAACCTGCGCGGGCGTTTGGCAAAAGCCTGTCTCGACAATTCCGTTTCGGCAAAGTGTCGGACGATCGCCGGGTGAGGCAGGTCACGAAACATTCCGGAAACACGATATAGGGGTTCGGTGCTTGAACGCGCGGCGGCAGGTTAACGACTGATGAACAGAACGCAGCAACTGCGCATCATCCACGGAGACGGTCATGCAACGCAAGCCAGCCTCGATCATCAGTGACGCCACCCGGTCCCATTCGGCGTCGCCCGCATCGACGCAGCCCGGCGATTGGCACGATGTCTCCGGCCATCACCGCTATTACGGCAGCTCGGCCACCAATGGCGGCGAGAACATTGTCGAAAGCCGCCGCGGCGCGCGTCCGCGATCGGTCAATCTCTGCGGCTTCTGACCGCCCTTCGCGCAACGAGACCACCCCCAATGGCCGACGTCACCCTGGGCGCGCTCTTCATCCTGTTCCTGCCGTTTCTAGTGTCGCTGTTCGGGCAGGGCGGAATGGCGAAGATGCTCACGCTGGTGACGAGCATTCTGGCGCTGCTGCTCAGCGTCAAGGAATACGGCGCCGTACTTCCCTGGATCACCGGCATGGCGATCGCATTGGCCTCGGTATGGGAAAGAATCCGGCAGCGCCGGATGGCGTGAGCCGTCGGCTCAAAAGCTTCTGAACCTCTGAATCGAACAGCCCGGCACTATTGCTCTCGTCCCGGGCTTGCGGAACAATGCCGCCAGCGATGGAGGAAGAGATGGGGGCAGCGTTCGCCGTGGCGCTTAACGTGCCGTGCTGAAGATCGTCTTGCTTGGCACGTTCGTGAGCGCCGGCTGTGTTGTGGCGGCCTTTGCACAATCCGGCAATGCCGGCGGCACCATCGGCAATGATGAAAAGGCGCTCTCGGGCACCAGGCAGGAATTGCAGTCGAGCGGACCGGACCGAGACAGCAATACGTGCGTCGTCGCCGATCCGACCGGAACGCCGCTCAACATCCGGACATCACCGAACGGAAAAATCGTCGGCAAGATCGCCAACGGCGAGCGCATTCGGATTTCGGACCAGACAACCGAAAACGGAAAGCAGTGGGCCTATATTTCGAATGCCGCTTCCCGGCCGATCGGTTGGGTGTTTCGAAAATTCCTCGCGTGTAGATGAATTGCTCCGGTCGCGAGTTGCCGCAATCCCGCACCCCCAAACAAAAGGCGCGGCAGGATTGCTCCCGCCGCGCCCCAACTCTTGAACTCGCTGGTCCAGGGCTGAGAGCGCCCCGTTGCCAGGCCTCTAAGTGCGAGAGCCTAGCGGGCGATCCCAGCGAGGTGACAGCGCTTGGTAAGAGACACTGGATCACCTCCTTTCGTTGTTTGTGGAAATAAGAGTATAGGCAGCGAATCTGTCGCTGTTAAGGGGCGGATCGGCACGGATTTTGGCCGGAACCGGGCCAGTTTGCCGGGCGGCCGGGCATCGTTTGGCAGTTTTCTGGCGGTTTCCCGACGGTTTCCCTGCGGGTTCCGGGGTGGTTGAGGCCGCCCGCATGGCGTGTTAGTTGATCGCCCGACGCGGGTGTAGCTCAATGGTAGAGCAGCAGCCTTCCAAGCTGAATACGAGGGTTCGATTCCCTTCACCCGCTCCAGCCTTTTCCCAGCGAGCCGCGCCGCGGCTCGCAATCGCTCGATTGTTTCGGCAATATGTCGTCGCCGCGCGTGGAGCTATCGAATGGCCGGTTCGTCACGCCCCAAGCATCGAAGAGTCGCATAGGCTACTGACCGCGTTTGAACGTCACGGACCCGATGCGACGTGCCGAAATCCTTGCGTTTGCTGAACAGCACCCCGAACGGGATACGGTGCTTGATCGTTGGGAAAATAAGCCGACGAAAGAGGCGGCGCTTTAGCGCTGCTCCAACGGCGGCTACGATCTCCTCGACGCGAAGTGCAAACGATGCCGTCGTCTCTCGCTGGTGGCCTTGTGCGCTGTGAAGCGACCTCCGAACACGCCGATCGTGGCTCTCGAAGACGCGCTGTTCTGTGAGCCGTGCAGCACCTTGGTCGGAGGGAAACTAACCGAAACCTGCATGCAACTTGCGAGATATATTTGCTGGATCTGGTCATTGTTGCGTGTCATCGTCCGGCCAATATGCTATCAGTCGTTTCGATCGACGGACGGATGGCGACCAGGGGATCCAAGGGATGAGGGCATACGTATTAACGTCGGGCGGGCCGGATTCAGCGACGTTAGCCTTCGATCTTGCTCAAGATGTTGACGTTAGCTGCATATTTATTAATTTCGGTCAGCCCTATCTTGAACGAGAACTGGAAGCGGCGCGCGCGCTTTCGGCGCGGCTCAAGTCACCTCTTATTGAGCTTGCTGTTCCACAACTAAGCGACAATTTTGTTGATTGCGGACAGTTCGGTTATGTCATTCTTCGCGAAGTAATCGAAGCAACCTACGGTTTAGCCGCTGCTTACGTCAGAATGCATGGAGGAAATAAACTCTTCCATGGCACGATCGCAGAGGACATCGACGATCTTCCGGGCTTCACAGAGTTCTTCGTGCAGTATCAGAAAGCCATCAGGTGCTTGCCGAATGCAGCCAACTTCGAACTCAAGACTCCGTATCTGGAAACGAGGAAGGCAGATGTGTTTGCGATAGGGAGAAAACTTGGTGTTCCTTTCGAAGCGACTTGGAGCTGCTTGTTGCCGGGTGAAAAGCACTGTGGCAGATGTCGCGCGTGTCGTCGACGGCGCGAAGCATTCATGAAGATCCAATTGCCAGATCCAACTGAATACGCCGCGAACGACGAGTCCGGCTAGGCGTACTGGTCGCCAGCGGTGAATAGATAAAGAGATTTCCTGCACACGGTTGACGTTCATCCGCAAAAGACAAAACATAAGAGGACAAGGATGTCCGCCGGCGTTCGCCCTGAATATATTGCCGACGCTGATATCGCTAGCGACGTCATTGTCAACGCGTACGACTGTCCCAACGTGATTGTTGGTGTTGGTCCCAGCCGTAGCGGAACCACACTCTTTGCACGGATGTTCGCAGAGCTTGGAATAAGAACGTATTATCAGCCGCTGAAAGCTATCTTGCGGAATCGTATTCACGGATCGCGTGTAAGCTTGCCGCTTGCCGGCAAGGGGCCGGTCTTTATCAAAGAAACGCTGGGTGCTTACACAACCAACGAGGCGTCGTTTAATCCGATCGATATACTGACTCTAGCGGACGTTCCCACTTCGCAATTGAGCCTTTTAACGATTGTACGCAACCCGTACACAACGGCTGCGTCGATAGTTGAGAATTTTTCTTGGTTTGCTGAGCGAGAAGATCTGATCGATATAATGTTGCTATGCTTCAAATCAATTGAGAGCATTCGACAGCGCGCGGCCGAGCGAAATATTAATGCCATCTCGTTTGTTCACGAGGCATGGCGAGACAATGATCCCCCGCTTGTAGTCGGACAACTTTCTAAAAGGTTGGCAATTCCTTTCGATCCACACAAGCTATCGGGGTGGCGGAGTGTGACCTCCCTGAAGGGCAATATTCAGAATATGCACTGGCTCGACGAGCCTGACGCCTACTACAAGGTGGACTTCTTCAAGCGAATTAAGAGTTCGAGTGGTATTAATTATTACGGAGAGTCCGACGATCGGATCGCCGAAGTACTAACGAATGAACAGATTCAGAAAATCAGGGCGAGTCATGTGTTCGACCTTTATGCTGATCTCTGTCGCCAATGTCAGGATGATCTTGCCGTCGCGGTAAATTGCCGGACCAATTTGGGTTAGCTACGTTTCGTGCCGTGCTCGCGCGGTTGTGCGGGTTTCGACGAGATGCAGCTACCACCTCTCGTGTGAACCCGGGGAAACTAATGGGTTTAAGGCTCCCAACGTTCCAGGATCTGGAAGAAGCGAAGACGCGCATTTCGGGTCATTGCTTCGAAACGCCTTTAGTCGAATCTCCGACACTCAATGCGTCGATTGGTGCGCGCTTGTTGCTGAAGGCGGAGAATTTGCAGATTACCGGTTCGTACAAGCTGCGTGGTGCCGTCAATCGACTCACTGCACTAACTGAAGACGAACGTGCTCGAGGTGTGGTTGCGCGATCCTCCGGAAACCACGGTCTTGCGGTTTCGTACTGCGCTTCCCGCACAGGGACAACCGCAACTATTGTTGTGCCTACTTCAGCGCCGCCAATGAAGGTCGATCGCATCAGAGCCCTCGGCGCGAAAGTCATTCAGGTGCCAATGGCTGCAACCGCTGCCGCTGCTGCTGAATGCGCCGAAAGAGAAAACCGCATACTTGTGCCAACGGCCGATGACCCTTGGATTGTGGCGGGGGCTGGAACGGTCGGGCTCGAAATCGCGACAAAAGCACTGATGAGCGATATCACCATCGATACATTGCTTGTCTGCTGCTCTGCAGGCGGGCTTACAGCAGGTTGTCTTCTTGCATTCGAAACCTTGTCGCCAGAAACTGCCATTTATGCGGTTGAACCAGCGGGCTTTCAAAAGATGGAGCGCTCGCTGGCTGCGGGGTACTGCATCGACAATGCTCCATGCGGGCATACGATCTGCGATTCTCTGAGCGGCCCTTTCATGGCCAGCGTCCCTTTTGAAATCATAAAGGGTCGGCTGGCTGGCACGCTGGCGGTCACGGATGAGGAGGCGATGGCCGCGATGCGCGTGGCGTTCGTTGAGTTTGGGTTGGCGGTCGAGCCTGGTGGTGCTGTCGCGCTCGCAGCGGCATTGAGTGGCAGGGTGCCGACAAGAGGGCAAACCATTGCTGTCACCATCTCAGGCCGCAATGTCGGCCTTGATATGGCGGGTTATGTTCTGGGCGCTAGCGGATTGAGCGGGGCGCAATCATAGGAAGAGGGAAACATTGATGGACATTTGGCTGTATCATAACGGCGAACTGGTCCGAGTGGTAGCAAGTCGCTTGCGACCGTGTACTTGCCTCGCTTCTGTCAAAGACGGCCCGGCTGGCGTATGACCGAACTTCATCACATTGAATCAACGATTGAGCATAGCACCGGCAAGATTCTTTCTCGCCGCAGAATAGCGAGCGATAGTAACGAGATCTGGTTGATCGAATGCGCGCATGGGAAATTTATCGCTAAAATATACGACGTTCGCCCATCGCAGCGCGCCGGCCCAACGCGCGAGATCGAATTGTCAAAGCGGCTGAACGGCCTTGCTAAGACACGAGAATTGCTGCTTTCCGATAATTCGGAAACTTTGATACCGCATCGGTTTGCCGTCTACAAATACATAGAGGGTCAGACACTCTTTGCGCTGCTTTCAAATGAGGAGCTCAGCGATGGTCGACTCGACGTCGTGTCGAATAACATCGCGCAAATGATTGAGGCTGTAACTGCGATCGAAGCGGAGCTGTATGGGCGCCTTGATGCAACGGTCACTCGCGGTACGGTGTCGTCTTGGGCAGCGTTCCTTTTGAATGATATGGCGGGTAAAATTGAGGAGACGTTTCGCCGTAATCCGATCGTCTCCGCTGACACCTACTCGTTGCCTCGGCAAATGCTTATTTCTCGTCCGGAAGAGTTTGATTTTAGCGGCCCCAAGTTGGTGCCGGTTGATCTGAACACAAAGAACATTCTTGTCGCTGAAAATGGAGATGTAACTCTCCTTGATCTAAAGTCATTTGTGAGCGGTGACCCGTTGTATGCATACGCACAATTTTACGCGTGCATGAAAGGAACGCCGCTCGGTGAGCGGTTCTTACGAAACCTTGCCCTGGCGACGAATGAAGAATTTCGGTTCGCGTTCTATGGGCTTTTATCGAACCTCAACGTGCTCGGCTACATCGCTCGGCTTGAGGCAGGCGATGCCTGTCTTGCATGTCCATGGAGCAATAAGGCCAGGTTTGTTGATTTGATCGCAGAGCGCGCAACGCATCTAAAAGGGCGTCGGTAGCTACCGCCGCCCTACGAACTTGTGGCAGCATGAGCTCGATAGACGCCAAACTGGGGCGATACAACTCGGCGCTCCGGGAGGCGTAATTCGCGTTCCCAGCTCGTCGACACATTTAGCGAAATTGACGCCGGATGATACCTTGGTCCGGCGGCTGCTTGGCAGCGCGCAGAAATCTCAATGAAAGTTGAAGATTGCTCGCAGTCACTGCACTTTAACTGTGACGGATACGCATGACTCGTTGACGCAAACCGTTACCGTGAAGGGGCTGTTCTTCGTAAAAGTGACCCGTGCATTGGACGGAAGTTCGACCTTGCGGCTGATAAGATGCGCTTTTGCGTCACTCATGGCTCGTTCGAATTCGGGAGAACCGTCGACTTCTGCGACCAGCAAGTCGCTCATAACATCTGCAAACTGTTCGCTTTGAGCAAGTAATGCAGCCAACACCTTGGCATCATTAGTTGATTGCTTCACCATTTGCTTCGCAGTCTCTTTCGTATCAGCCATCGACCGTCTCCATTGCTCTCTTGCCAACACTACAGCGAATTCATACGCTTTAGCACGTCTTGGTTGTTCGGCCAACTGGGTTGTGCTGCGAAAAACGGAAATTAGAGGTCGTGTGATGCTTTCTGTGACGTTGGGCGAGCGACGGGCGGATTGATGCGCATCGACAACATATCGAGCTTGGCAGACTGGCTTCGAAGTGCAGACAGCAACGTCTCCAACTCCGGTGTGGAAATTGCTCGGCCGGTGATCGATGCCCTTGGCCGCTTGGCGACGTTGATCGCCGATAATGCGAACGGCAACCTGGGGTTCCACGCAGGATCCTTGCTGATATCGACCTTGCAGGAACATGCGCGTGACACCGCGCGACTGACAAGTTTTGCTTGTTGGATTGGAAGTGCTGCACCGCAACGGCGGGATGCAATTGCTAACCTGCTGTCCATTATGGGTAGCCAAGCGAGAGACCAGAACCGTCTGGCGGCGGCCCTGGATTCTGTCGCCGCGGTCGACTCCGGTGCGAATGAGGTGGTTGATCTCCTTAACCTGACGCTTGCACATGCTGGTGCGACATGCTCGCGCTATGCAAGTTCCAGGTATCCGATAGCAATAACGGCCCTAGATCAAATGGAAGCCCTGCCAGTACTACGGCGAAACGAGGCAGAACGAGACTTACTTTCGATTTGCGCGAAAGAGGCACCGGTAGATTTCTACACTGCGACGTCTGCGACAACGACCGGGCGCGCACTCTTGGTGCCTCATTGCCGCGCCGAGAATGAGGCTTTCTCAAAATACGGCAGCTCGGACGATACCGCGGTAGAATCACCCTACGGTATGACGTTGCGGCTTATGCCAGCCGGCCGCCTGATTGGCGCTCCGCTGGCCGGCGGAGACACCGTCCTTGCAACCTATGAGACGAACGCCCTTCACGAGAACAGGTGGGATTTGTGGGACTACATTGCTGCTCAAGTCTTCGTCGAGTTTCCCTCGAGGAACGGGCTCAAGCAGATCCAAACCATCCACGCTACTCCTCCGTTCGGTCTGATCCTGCTCACAAAATACATGCTTCAACGCGGCATGGAACCGAAGGATTCGTCGGTAAAGAATCTGCTTGTCACCGGGTCATGGGTTGGTCCTACGACGCGACGTTGGCTGCAGGAGAGTTGGGGTGCCCGATTGCACACGACGTATAGCTGTTCCGAAATAGTCGGAGGAGCTGTAGAATGCGAGGACCATCCAGGTCGCTATCACTTTGGTCCCAACATTTTTCCCGAGGTGCTCAATGGTGCAGGGAAGGCGGTTGCGAAGGATGAGCAGGGCGATATCTATCTGACGGGGCTTTATCCGTTTCAACGCTCGGCCGTGTTCCTGCGATACGAGGTTGGAGACTGGGGTAAATTAAGCGAAGAGTTTTGCACTTGCGGTTTTGCCGGTCGGAGTGTCGATTTCCTTGGCCGCACCCGGGATGTGCTTTCCATAACGAGCTCGGACGGCACACGATTCGCCATTCCGCCTGTCCCGGTTCGGAACGCGCTCGACCGATTTGCTTGTGTCCCCAAAATTCCTCGCCCTCAGTACCGGATGCGGCTCGAGCAAGGCACGACGGTCGGGCTTGAAATCGACGTAGAGTGCTATGCGCTTGCTGGCCAGCGTTGGGTGGAGAGAACACGCACAGCGATCGCGGAAGCCATCATCGAAGAGGACTCATCGATTCGAAAGCTAATTTCGGCGGGGGAACTCAAACTCAACGTCAACCTTTTTACGAGATCGACTCTGACTAGTCGCCCCGAGGTGCGGTGAGCGCCGCTTCATTTCGCGTGGCCACGGAGTGACGAACTGCATCTCAGTAGCGGTTTCAAAAGACACCTATTGCTCGGGACATCGATCCGAGCGATCCTTTGAAGCTAATGCTGCCCAAAGCCCAGAGCAATGAGGTCAACGCCGTAATGGTAAGGTCGCCACCGCGTTCACTGCTCCGGCAAGCCGGCGTCCACCATGGACTGAATGACCCGATCGGCCGCGGCGACATACACCGGACTCAAGTTCTTCGTCGGCGGCCAGACGGTCAGCTTCGTCGTGCCGGGCCGCAGCCTCAGTCCATCCTGGATCGCCGCCTTCGCCTCCTCGAACCGGCCCGATCTCTGGTAGACGACGGCGAGCAGCCTGCCGACTTAACCGTCTGTGGCCACGGACCCCAAAGCATGGAATTCGTCATGTTTAAGGTTCGTATCGAGGTGACCGCAGATCTGCATGCAATCAGCCGTTTGATTGCTTTGCAGTGGCGCCGATCGAATCCGGCGGTCGGGTGGATGAACGTGGATCTGACATGAAGAAGATGACACCTGCTGCCAGCCCCGACGCGTATGTCGTCGCCCTCTTCGGCTGGCGCCGCGAGTGTGTTGAATCCCTGCGCGCGGCGGTTCGCGCAGTTTCGGCCCTGGAAGAAGTCGTGAAATGGGGCCACCTCGTTTATCTGGCTAATGGACCGACTCTGCTGATCCGCGCCGAGGAGGAGCGGGTGCTGTTCGGCTTCTGGAGAGGCCAGCGACTGAGTGACATAGAGCCTCGCCTCAAGAAGGCAGGCAAGAACGAGATGGCCACGCTGGTCCTGCGGGAGGGAATGTCCATCAAGCCATCGATCGCGCGTCGCCTGGCTCGGGAGGCCGTCGCGCTCAACCAGACGCTTGGCAATCCGGTGCACGCGGCAAAGCCGGCTTCGAAGAAAGGCAACAGGCGGCAGGTCTGATGCGCATCATCTACTTTGGTCTGGGTTGGGTGATGGTCGCGCTTGGCGTGATTGGCCTCGTGATGCCGCTGATGCCGGGGGCGGTTTTCTTAATCATCGCAGCGTGGTGTTTCGCGCGTTCCTCGCCGCGTTTCGAGGCCTGGCTGCTCGGGCATCCGACACTGGGCAAGCCGCTGCGGGATTGGCGCGCCGCCGGAGCTATCCCGCGCCCGGCCAAGATCATGGCTTGCGCGGGGATGGCGTTCGGGTTCGCTGTCTTCTGTTATACTTTCGCGCCGTCAGTGCCGCTCGCCCTGGCCGTGGCGGCGGGTTTTTTGGCCTGCGCCGCCTACGTCGTCTCGCGTCCGGCGGTGGCCCGGCAGGACACTTCGATCTAGCGCTCGCGCCACGAGCGCAGTGGTCTCCGCATGCCAGTCCTGATCCGGCTAGCCTTGTGCAGCCGGCCGTCTCGAACGATGCTCACGAGCCCCGCAGAGCCTCATCAGGAAACCCACCATGCAAGTCGACGTCAAAACCGCCACCGACCGCCTCATGCGCTTCCTCGCTGTCGAGGGCGTGACCGGAAAGGAGGCCGCGATCGGACGCGAGCTCAGCGCGGCGCTGCAGGAAAGCGGCGTGCCGGCGACCGCGATCCGTCTCGACGACGCCAACACCCGCATTCCCGTGCCGACGGAGACCGGCAATCTCATTGTCGATCTGCCCGGCCGCGGCGCGATGCATAACCAGCCGCGGATCATGTTCATGACCCACATGGACACCGTGCCGCTGTGCGCCGGCGCCAAACCAAAACTGGCGGGGCGCAAGATCGTCAATGACGCGAAGACCGCGCTCGGCGGCGACAACCGCGCCGGCTGCGGCGTTCTCGTCACGCTGGCGGCCGAACTTGCGAAACAGAAGCTCGATCATCCGCCGATCACGCTGCTGTTCTGCGTCCGCGAGGAGAGCGGGCTTTACGGGGCGCGCCACGTCAAGACCGACGAACTCGGCTCGCCGGTCATGGCCTTCAACTACGACGGTGGCTCTGCCTCCAATGTCACGATCGGCGCCGTCGGCGCGGATCGCTGGCAGGTCGAGATTTTCGGTCGCGCCTCGCACGCCGGCGTCGCACCCGAGCGCGGGATCAGTTCGACCATGATCCTGGCGCTCGCGCTCGCCGACGTGAAGGCCGGTGGCTGGTTCGGCAAGGTGGTGAAGCGCAAGCTGCAGGGCACCAGCAATGTCGGTCCCGTCACCGGCGGCGAGGGAAGGCCGGCCGGCGACGCCACCAATGTCGTCACCGATTATGTGCATGTACGCGGCGAAAGCCGCAGCCACGACAGCAAGTTCTTCAAGGAGATCACGAAAGCCTACAAGGCGGCGTTCGAGAAGGCCGCAAAGAGCGTGAAGAACAGCGACGGCAAATCAGGCCGCGTCAAGTTCAAGGCCGAGACCGACTATTATCCGTTCCGCATGAAGGAGAGCCTGCCCGTGGTCAAGCGCGCGATCGAGGCCGTGTCCGGCATCGGCGCAACGCCGGCCATCCGCGCCGCCAATGGCGGGCTGGATGCCAACTGGATGGTCCGCCACGGCGTTCCGACGGTGACCTTCGGCGCCGGGCAGAACGAGCCGCACACGATCGACGAGTGGATCAATCTCGACGAGTACGACAAGGCGTGCGCGCTTGCAGTCCAGCTCGCGACGATGCGGTGAGTGGGGCCTGCCACTGCGGTTCAGTGAGGCACAAGACAACCTTGATGCAGCCGTCCTAAGCCGTATGGCCGGGATCAAAATCCGACGGAGTCTTCTTTCTGCGTTGCGGGACCATTATTGCGGGATCCGGCTGTCCGGGTACCCCGCGCGGTCCGAGCTGCTCGCGCTGAATGTCGTCCTCCGATTGCCTCGGTCGGCCGTCATCGACTTGCCGACGAATTTTGATGCTCTCGTCGTAGATTTGCCGACTGGTTTTGGTTTCCGGCATGTGGGCACCCGTTTTCAGCTAGTTCGCAACGACGCATGGTCGCAAACCAAACCGATCCGGAATAACGTCACCGATGGCGTTTCCGTTCCTATCGGACCAAAGACGATCGCTCCGTCACACGACCAGCCGGCCGACCCGATCGGCGACCGTGATCTGCGCCTCGGTCCCCGAATTGAACTCCAGGCGGTCGGCTTCGATGCCGTCGCTGAAGATGACGCCGTTTTCCGGCATGAGAGAGCGGACGCTGAGCCATGGTCGGCGACCCACGCCTATTTCGCGCTGATGCCCGATTTGCCCGCGAGCGGCCCCGGTGCCGCCGATGCGCGGTGGTTTGCCGTTGGTTCAGGCAAGCCAAGGGTCAGGCTTGCCTTCGACCATGCCGATATTCTGGAGGCGGCAGTCCAGCGCCTGCGCAGCAAGGTCGAGTACACCTCGCTGCCGGCCTATCTGATGCCGCCGGAATTCACCCTGCCGGATCTGCAGCGGGTCTACGAGATCGTGCTCGACCGCCCGCTGGAAAAGAGCGCGTTCCGCACCCGGATGCTGGCGGCGGACCTGATCGAGCCGGTGGCCAAAATGCGCAAGGGGCCGAACCGGCCGGCCCAGCTTTACCGGCTGAAGAAGGCCAGATCCCCGGTGTTTTTTGCGCGGACGTTCAACGCGCCGGGCTGAGGCGTTTCGGCGCGCCGCAAGCCACAGGCGGATAGCTGCATGCCGCGAATGCAGGGCTCATGGCCGCAAAATAGTGTATCGGCTGGGCATCGCGCGCCGGGGGGACATTCCGGCGCCACCAAATCAAAAGTTTCGGAGGAAGTTTCATGTCGGCTCTGCCACTCAAAGGCATCAAAATTCTCGACCTGACGCGGGTGCTGGCGGGGCCCTTGTCGGCACAGATGCTGGGCGATCTCGGCGCCGAGGTGATCAAGATCGAGCGTCCCGGCGGCGGCGACGATGCCCGCGCTTTCGGCCCGCCATACCTGCAGGACCCCGAAGGCAAGGCCAACAACAACAACTCGTTCTATCTGTGCGCCAACCGCAACAAGAAGTCGGTCACCGTCAACATCGCCTCGCCGGAAGGCCAGGACATCATCCGCGAGCTCGCAAAATCCTGCGACGTGATGATGGAGAATTACAAGGTCGGCGATCTCAAGCGCTACCGGCTGGATTATGAATCGATCAAGGCGATCAATCCCGGCATCATCTATTGCTCGGTGACCGGTTTCGGCCAGACCGGGCCTTACGCGCCGCGCGCCGGCTACGACGCGATTTTGCAGGCGATGGGCGGCCTGATGAGCGTCACCGGTCATATCGACGGCGAGCCCGGCGAGGGGCCGATGAAGGTCGGCCCGTCGATCGTCGACTACATGACCGGCATGAACACCTCGATCGGCATTCTCTCGGCGCTGTTTCACCGCAAGGTCAATGGCGGGGAGGGGCAGCATGTCGACGTCTGCCTGCTCGACACCGTGATCGCCTCGCTGTCGCATTGGCTGCAGATCTACCTCGTCAACGGCGTGACCCCGCCGCGGCGCGGCACCTGGGGCAATGGCGGCATGCCGGCCGGCGTGTTCCGCGCCACCGATGGCGAATTGATGCTGGTGGTCGGCAATGACGGCCAGTTCGCGCGCACCTGCGCCGTGCTGGGCGCTCCCGAGCTCGCGACCGATTCAAGATTCCTCAAGAACAACGACCGCGTCGTGCACGGCAAGGAGATCATGGCGATCTTCGCAGGATTGTTCCTGAAGAAGCCGGTGGCGTACTGGCTGGACGAGCTGGAGAAGGCCGGCGTGCCCTCCGGTCCGATCAACAATTTCGAGCAGGTGTTTTCGGATCCGCACGTCCAGTCGCGCGGCATGCGGGTCAAGGTCGATCATCCCTTCGAGCCCGAACTGTCGCTGATCCGCAATGCCATCTCCTTCTCCGGCACGCCGGTAAAGGACTATCGCGCGCCGCCGCTACTCGGCGCGCACACCAAGGAAGTGCTGGCGACGATCGGTTATGACGACGCCAGGGTCGAGGCGCTGAAGGCACAGAAGATCGTCTAGGCGAAACAGCGACATTTCGATCATCTTCGAAGCATGATCGCGGCGAATGACATTAGTCTTGCGCCGTCGATCCGCCAATCGAAGGTGTCGCCATGAAACGAGAAGCCCTCCGCGTCGAACCGATCTCCTCCTGGCTCGAGCGGTGGGGCGCGCCTCCGGCATCGCCGGTCACGCGCGCCGGCAACATGATCTTTGTCTCCGGCCTGCCGCCGTTCGATCCCCAGACCGGCGAAATCCTCAGCGTTCCGATCGAGCGCCAGACCGAACTGGTTCTCGAGCAGATGAAACGCTGTCTGGAGGCCGCGGGCGCATCGCTGGACAATGTGATGAAGTGCAACATCTACTGCACCTCAGCCAGGCACTTTGCAGCCGTCAATTCGGTCTACCGGCGCTACTTTCCACAGGACCCGCCGGCGCGCATCTTCGTCTGCATCCCGGAATGGACCGGGCCGTTCGACATCGAGATCGATTGCGTGGCGATGATGTAGCTTACAGGTCCTGCCGGGTCAGCCGGCCATACGGCGGCGCCATGGACCGGGCCGGCGCTTTCTTTGCGGGCTCGCCGCCCGTCAGCGCCATCACCGAAACCGTGACCACGCGTTCGACGATCGCATTCACGTCGTTGAGGTCGCATTGACCTTCCGACAATTTCGTCAGCCGCTCTTTTTCTCTGATGGTGTGGTGCGACATCGCGAGGGCAAAATGCAGGCCCCAATAGAGCTCGGCATCGTCGCGGCCGGGCAGGGAGCGGCGCATCGCGGCGACGAATTTCCGCAAATGATCGACTTCGCGATTCTTGATGCGGCGGATCGGCGGCACTGACTCGATCGACGCGCGGATCATGAAGCGTGCCGCGGTCGAGCCCTCGCGGTCAGGGCCGAGGCAGCCGCGCAAGGTCGGCCCGACCAGCGCATGCATGATGGCCTCGATCGAGGCGCGGCCGCCGCCGGATTCCTCGGCCGCCTTCAATTCGTTGAGCCGCTCGCGGTTGGTGGCGAGGCTGCGGGTCACGAACAATTCCGCGATCAACTCGTCCTTCGATCCGAAATGATAATTCACCGCGGCGAGATTGACGTTCGCCTCGGCAACGATGTCGCGCAGCGTCACATCGCCGAACCCGCGATCGGCGTAGAGCCGTTCGGCGGCGGCGAGAATGGCGGAGCGGGTATGATCGGACGCCATAGCCTCGAGCCTTTCCCGTCATTCTCGGTGCGCAATTGCGCACCTGGGGGCGCGCGAAGCGCGAACCCGGAATCTCGATCCTGCAATCTCTGGATTCCGGGTTCAGCCCTGCGGGCTGCCCCGGAATGACGAGAAGCGGAGGGAGTTGCATTTCAAACAGTTGTATGAAACTATCGTTTGAAGGGCAGGAAATGTCAATCCACCTCGGTTCGTGCGCCACCAAATCTCTTGCGGCGCGCGAGGGGCGGGCAGACAGTGCCGCCAAAGGTTTCAAAAGCCAGCAAATATCTTCACAAGGGAGCGTCCCATGGACTTCAATATGTCAGAACGCCAGACCGAATGGCTCAACCGCGTTCGTTCGTTCATGAAAACGCATGTTCGGCCCGCGGTGCCGATCTACGACAAGCAGGATGCGGAGGGACCGCGCTGGAAGGTCATTCCGATCCTCGAGGATCTGAAGAAGAAGGCCAAGGCCGAAGGCCTCTGGAACATGTTCATGCCGCCGAACGCGCATGAGGATGACGAATTCCGCGGCGCGGGATTGACCAACCTCGAATATGCGTTGCTGTCGGAAGAGATGGGCCGCATCTCCTGGGCTTCGGAAGTGTTCAATTGTTCCGCCCCGGATACCGGTAACATGGAAGTGTTTATCCGCTACGGCACCAAGGAGCAAAAGCGGAAGTGGCTGCGGCCACTGATGGACGGTGAAATCCGTTCCGCCTTCCTGATGACCGAGCCCGCGGTGGCGTCGTCGGACGCGACCAACATCGAAACGCGCATCGCAAAGGATGGCGACCACTACGTCATCAACGGCCGCAAATGGTGGTCGTCAGGCGTCGGCGACCCCCGCTGCAAGATCGCGATCCTGATGGGCAAGACCGATCCGAACGCGGCGAAACACCAGGCGCAGTCGCAGATCCTGGTTCCGCTCGATACCCCCGGCATCAAGGTCGAGAAAATGCTTCCGGTGTTCGGCTATGACGATGCGCCGCACGGCCACGCCCAGGTGTTGCTGGAAAACGTTCGTGTCCCTGCGGAAAACATCCTGCTCGGCGAGGGGCGCGGCTTCGAGATCGCGCAGGGCCGTCTTGGTCCGGGCCGCATCCATCATTGCATGCGCACCATCGGCAAGGCCGAAGAGGCGCTTGAGAAGATGGTGAAGCGGCTGGCCTCGCGCACCGCGTTCGGCAAGAAGATCATCGAGCACTCGGTGTGGGAACAGCGTATCGGCGAAGCGCGCGCCGACATCGAGATGAATCGCCTGCTGTGCCTCAAGGCTGCCGACATGATGGACAAGGTCGGCAACAAGACTGCACAGGCTGAGATCGCAATGATCAAGGTCACCGCGCCCAACATGGCGTTGAAGATCATCGACAATGCCATCCAGGCCTATGGCGGCGGCGGTGTCTCCGACGAAGCCGGCCTGGCGAAGGATTATGCCCATATCCGTACGCTCCGCCTGGCTGACGGTCCGGACGAGGTGCACAATCGCGCCATTGCCAGACTTGAACTTCGGAAGTATGCAAACACGTCGCACTAATTAAGTAACAAAATGGGGGCGCGTTCTCCCCGCCGTCATTCCGGGATGGTCCGTAGGACCAGACCACAGGTACGCAACTGCGAACCGGGGAATCTCGAGATTCCGGGTTCGATGCTGCGCATCGCCCCGGAATGACGGATGATAAAGTGAGGGAGCGTCATCGTGGCGGACGGCGTCAGGAAAGACGAAGAGTTTTCAGGCACCAAGGAAGTCGAGGAGCGTCATCGTATCGATGAAAAGCGCCTCGACGCGTGGATGCGCGAAAACGTTGAAGGCTATCAGGGACCACTGACCGTCCTGCAGTTCAAGGGCGGCCAGTCCAACCCGACTTACCGGCTCAATACGCCCGGACGATCCTATGTGATGCGCCGCAGGCCGTTCGGCAAATTGCTGCCGTCGGCGCATGCGGTGGATCGCGAATTCCGCGTCATCGCCGCGCTGAGCAAGCAGGGATTCCCGGTTGCAAAGGCCTATGCGCTCTGCACCGACGACGGCGTGATCGGCTCGGCCTTCTACATCATGTCGATGGAAGAGGGGCGGGTACTGTGGGATCCCACGCTGCCGACCCAGACGCCTGATGACCGCTACAAGATTTTCACCAGCAAGATCGAGACGCTGGCGAAGCTGCATCTGTTTGATCCGCAGGCCATCGGCCTCGGCGATTTCGGCAAGCCCGGCAATTATTTTGCGCGGCAGGTCGATCGCTGGACCAAGCAATACCGCGCCTCCGAGACCCAGCACATTCCGGAATTCGAAAAGCTCGCCGAATGGCTGCCGAAGACGGTGCCGGAGCAGTCGCGCGTTTCGATCGTCCACGGCGACTATCGCCTCGACAATATGATCTTCCATTCCACCGAACCGCGCGTGCAGGCGGTGCTGGACTGGGAATTGTCGACGCTCGGCGATCCCATGGCTGACTTCACTTACCTCCTGATGCAATGGACCATGCCGGGCCTCGCCAACGCCGATCTGAAGGCGCTGAACATCCCGAGCATGGAAGCGGCCGCGCAGATCTACTGCAACGTGACCGGTACCGAGGTCCCCGACCTGAACTGGTACTTCTCCTACAATCTGTTCCGCCTTGCGGGCATCACGCAGGGTATTGCGGGCCGGATCCGCGACGGCACCGCGGCCAACGCCAAGGCCATCGAGTCGGCGAAGCGCACGGTGCCGCTGTCGCAGGCGTCCTGGGAATACGCGCAGAAGGCCGGTGCGAAATAATTTGCAACATGGCGCGGTCCATCCGGATCGCGCCATGTTTCATTCATTGCATCCGTAGGGTGGGCAAAGGCGCGTCAGCGCCGTGCCCACCATCTCTCCAGATCGTTGTTGCTAATGGTGGGCACGCTGTCGCTTTGCCCATCCTACGATCCGCGATTCACCGGAATCCATCTTGGCTCTCTCCCCGAATATCCGCGGCAGCCTGATCATGGCCACCGCCATGGCCGCCTTCACGATCAACGACTCCATCACCAAGGCGGTGTCGGCGGAAATCAATTTCGGCCAGGTGATGCTGGTGCGTGGCCTGTTCGCGATGGCGCTGGTCGCAGCGCTCGCATTGCATCAGCGCGCGTTGCGCCCCTTGCGCACGGTTGCGACGAAGCCGGTCGCGCTGCGCGTCGTCGGCGAGGTCGGCGGCACGATATCGTTCATGGCGGCGCTCACGCATCTGCCGCTGGCCAATACCTCGGCGATCTTTCAGGCCTTGCCGCTCGCCATCACGCTCGGCGCGGCGCTGGTGTTTCGCGAGCCGGTCGGCTGGCGGCGCTGGCTGGCGATCGCGGCCGGTTTTGTCGGCATGCTCATCATCGTGCGGCCGGGAATCGCGGGCTTCAACCAGTTTTCGCTGCTGGCGCTGGTCTCGGTGGCGTTCTGCGCCCTGCGCGACCTCGCGACCAAGAAAATACCCGCGCAAATCCCCTCGCTGTTCATCACGCTGTTGATGGCGGTGACGGTGACATCGGCCGGCGCGATTATCCTGTTTCCGCTCGGCGGCTGGACGCCGCCGTCCAATCACGCGCTGGGCATGCTGGCGCTGGCGGCGGTGCTGGTGCTGATCGGTTATCAATGCATGATCGTGGCGCTGCGATCGGGCGATATCTCGGCGGTAGCGCCGTTCCGCTATTCGGCGCTGCTGTGGGCCATGCTGCTCGGCTATTTCATGTTCGGCGACAAGCCTGATGCCATGATGCTAACAGGCGCCGCGATCATCGTCTCATCCGGCCTCTACGCATTCTACCGCGAACGGGTCCGCGCCCGGCCGGTGGCGGCAACCACGTCAGGCATCCCGCCCGACGGGCTGTGAGCGTCACGTTGTTTGATGGAGCCGATCGCGGGGCCCGGGCAGTTGACAGGCAACCCCGCGATCATATCTCCGGCGCAAGAGGAGATCTGACCATGATCCAACAACTTCGCATCTATGAAATCTTCGAAAAGAACAAGGCCGCGTTCCATAACCGTTTTCGCGATCACGCGGCGCGTATCATGCGTACCAGATACGGCTTTCGTATTGTCGCGATGTGGGAAACCAAATTCGGTGACAGAACCGAGTTTGCCTATCTGTTGGAATGGCCCGACGAGGCGACCAGGACCGCGGCATGGTCGGCCTTCATGGCGGACGCCGAGTGGTCCGAACTCAAGCGGGTGACACACGCGGAGCACGGACTGATGGTCGGGCAGATCGAGGATCGCTTGCTGGCGCCGGTGGATTATTCGCCGGCACGAGAACGAAGCCTGTTGCAGGCCTCATAAGTTCTCGCCGTCATTGCGAGGAGCGAAGCGACGAAGCAATCCATTCCTCCGCTTGCGGCGCTATGGATTGCTTCGCGGAGCCTGTCATCGGGCGCGCATTCGCGCGACCCGGTGGCTCGCAATGACGGATGTGCGGCAGCAGGTGCGACAAATTAACCCGACGGGCAAAATTCCGCTTTCCTCGTCGGGCAAATCAGCGGTTTGAATTGTCGCGTCCCGCCCGACAAGAGGGGCGTGCGCACGTCACGAACGCGCGGCGGGATGCGGTGGACGCTGGTTTACGCCTCGACGACGGCGTGGATAAGCGTGCGGCAAAACCGTGTGGTCCTGGTGCCCGTT
>NZ_JAFCLX010000058.1:22500-45257 GCF_018130205.1 Bradyrhizobium sp. AUGA SZCCT0222 | reverse complement strand
GCCGTTCCCGCTTGCGCTTCTCCGACAGCTTGACGCCTGCAACGGGCGCCAGGACCACACGGTTTTGCCGTACGCTTATCCACGCCGTCGTCGAGGCGTAAACCAGCGTCCACCGCAACCCGCCCAACGTCCGTGACGACGGCCGACGCCCTTCTGAGTAGGACGGGATGGGCGAATATATGCCCCTGATTTGCCTTCTGGTAAACAGAAATATTTTTTATTTCGGGGCTTGACACGATTTCCGTAAAACAGAACTGATTTGCCCGTCGGGTTGTTTTGTCGCACCTCTCCCGTCATTCCGGGGCGATGCGACAGCATCGAACCCGGAATCTCGAGATTCCCCGATGTGCAATTGCACATCTGAGGTTCACGCTTCGCGTGCCCCGGAATGACAGAGCGCTGGACCGGCGGATTATGAAGAAACGCCCTACGCGGTTGAATTCGGTTTGGACATATCCTGCAGAAGCTGCAGCGCTTCATCGGCTCTGTGCTCGGGCACGAACAGATGATCGTGGTAATAGGCCGACACGGCATTCACGCTGATGCCGGCTTGTGCGAGCCGGCCGGTGATTGCGGCCAGAAAGCCCACCGCTTCCAGCGAGGAATGAACGGTCAACGTGATCAGGCGCGATGCGAATTGATGCGGCAAACCTGCGCTTTCGGCCTCCTCACGCCGCATCACGAGAGTGGTTCCCTCCCGTTCACGGAACAGGTGCACCGGCCTGAGTGCGGCAGGAACTTCCTTGTCTGCCGGGATGCTGCAAAACACGAAGACGCCGTCGTGCATTTCCGGCTTCATGTTCTGCAACAGCATTGCAAGATCGCGCTCGCCCGGCACAGCCGCCCCCCCCTTTGAAGAAGCTCCCGTAGGGCGGGTTCGCTTCAACCCGCCATCTCGCACGTAGCGCCGGGTTAAAGAGAACGCACCCCACGCAGCTGTCACTGCAATCTCAGATTTGCCCAACGATACGAAATGACCAGCTCCCTGGTGCCGCCCGTTTCGATCAATCTTTCGGTCTCTGTTTCCGCCTCTGCACCCGTGCGCCCGTAAAATGCACGCGCCAGGGAATTTCTGCTCAATACGGTCGCGGTCATCGCCTTATAGCCATGGCTGGCCGCGTAGTCGGCGCACGCTTCCAGGAGAGCCCTGCCTGCACCCTTCCCTATATAATCAGGATCCAGGTAAATCGCATAAAGCTCCGCGACAGCCTTTTCATTGGTTGGTCCGACATCCGCAAAACCAATCATGACGTCATTGTCAAACGCTGCGAATACGCCGAACGGGTCGCCAATGGCCAGATGACCCCTGTCCTTTTCAATCCAGCGGGAAGCACGCTCTTCGACAGAGAGGGCGTTTAAGTACTCAGCTGTATAGATATCCCGGTAGGCTGCGCGGGTGGCTTCGACATGAATCCGGGCAACCGCACCGGCATCATCTGGAGAAGCGCGCCTTACCGTAAATTTCTTGTCCATTTGAAATTCATAGCGGGTAGCCCGCATGAGCGGAAGCGACATGCGGGGATCCGGTAGAGAGATTCCGGGATATCGCGGAGCCTGTCATCGGGCGCGCATTCGCGCGACCCGTTGGCTCATCCTGGCTGCCGCACTGCGCCCTTCTTCCCTTCTCCCCTTGTGGGAGAAGGTGCCTTCGCGCAGCGAAGGCGGATGAGGGGTTTGCATCCGCGGAGACAGACCCATCACCCGACAGCATCCGTGCGAATTGCCGGCCGAGGCGCTGGCTCGCGCTGTGATGAGTATGATTTCTTTACGGACGTCGAATAGGCCAGACATGGCGAAGTCCCGGAAGTGAGCGAGCCATTGATACCTACGATTTTAGCGACCGAGAACCCGTTTCATTGACCAGACGGCGGCGCTAAGGAACAGGCAGCGATTTTCATCCATGAACAGCTTCGATGCCGTCGTCTATCTCGCCCTGTTGATTGCCGTGGTCACCGGCTTCAACTCCGGTCTGTTGCGCAGCGCGGTCACGATACTCGCCTATCTGTTCGCGATGCCGATCGCGGTGGCGGCCACCTCGTTGCTGGCTCCGCAACTCGGCGACAAACTCGGCTCGCCCCTGATGCAGAATTCGCTGCTGTTCTTCGGAGTCTTCCTGATATCAGGCATGGTGCTCGGAAAGGTGGGGCGCATGGCGCTCGACGACACCATCGGATCGGCCGGTATCGGCGATCGCCTCGGCGGCGCGGCGCTTGGTGCGGTGCGGGTCGGCCTGGTCGCGATCACGCTGGTGCTGGTTTTCGACCAGCTCGTCCCAAGCGATCGCCAGCCGGCATTCCTGAACGGCTCGCAATTGCGGCCGCTGCTTTCGACGGCCGGGCAAAAGGGCTTCAGGTCGCTGCCGCCTGACGTCACCGCCACCATCGACCGGCTGAAGCGAGAGCAGCGAATTTAGCAGGCAGTGATCGACTGATATGCATTTCGCGCAGCGACGAGCCACTTATCATGGCGGTCGCGATTGGCTACACTGCTCCAATCGAAGTCTAGAAAATCACCTGACATAACGGGAGTGAGACAGTGGATCTTGGAATCAAAGGCCGCCGCGCCATCGTATGTGCCTCCAGCAAGGGTTTGGGACGCGCCTGCGCGATGCAACTGGCCAATGAAGGCGTGCACGTCACCTTGACGGCGCGCGGCGCCGAAGCGCTGAAAAAGACCGCCGATGAAATCCGCAAAGCGCATCCCGGCGTAACGGTGACGGAAGTCGCCGGCGACATCACCACGCCCCAGGGACGTGCGGACGTGCTCAAGGCCTGTCCCGATCCGGACATTCTGATCAACAACGCCGGCGGCCCGCCGCCCGGCGATTTCCGCAACTGGACCCGCGACGACTGGATCAAGGCTGTTGACGCCAACATGCTCACCCCGATCGAGCTGATCAAGGCGACGGTGGATGGCATGATGGCGCGCAAGTTCGGCCGCATCGTCAACATCACCTCCGCCGCGGTGAAATCGCCGATCGACATATTGGGCCTTTCCAACGGCGCCCGCGCCGGCCTCACCGGCTTTGTTGCCGGTATCTCGCGCAAGACCGTGATCAACAACGTCACCATCAACGGGCTGCTGCCGGGCCCCTTCGACACCGATCGCCTGCGCGGCACCGCAAAGGGCGAAGCCGAGAAGCGCAAAATCGACGTCGAGCAGGTGCTGGCAGAGCGCGCCAAGCTCAATCCCGCCGGACGGTTCGGCACGCCTGAGGAATTCGGCGAGGCCTGCGCCTTCCTGTGCAGCGCCAAGGCCGGCTTCATCACCGGGCAGAACATCCTGCTCGACGGCGGTGCGTTCCCGGGCACGCTGTAGTGTAAGGGGCGCTGGATGAAAGCGGTCTGGTACGAGCGGGCGGGCCCGGCGGCCGAGGTGCTGACCTATGGCGAGATGCCGACACCTGAGGCCGGCCCGGGCGAAGTCCGGGTGCGGCTGAAGGCGTCCGGCGTCAATCCCGCCGATGTCGGCCGCCGCGGCGGCAGCTATCGCGCGATGGAATATCCGCGCGTGATCCCCAACAGCGACGGCGCCGGGATCATCGACCAGGTCGGCGAAGGCGCCATGCATCTGAGAGTCGGTCAGCGTGTCTGGCTGTTCAACGGCCAACGCAACGGCCGCGCCTTCGGCACCGCGGCGGAGTACATCGCGCTATCAGAGCATCTGGTGACGCCGCTGCCGGACAGTCTTTCATACGCCGCCGGCGCCACGCTCGGAATTCCCGGCATGACAGCGTGGTGCTGCCTGTTCTGCGATGGTCCGATTACGGGGAAAACCGTGCTGGTCACCGGCGGCGCCGGCGCGGTCGGCCATTATGCGGTGCAACTTGCAAAATGGGGCGGCGCGCAGGTGATCGCGACCGTCAGTTCGGAAGCGAAGGCCGAACAGGCGCGGCTTGCCGGCGCCGATCTCGTCATCAACTACCGCAATGATGACGTCATCGCCAAAGTGCTGGCCTTCACCGGCGGGCGCGGCGTCGACCGCGTGGTCGACGTCGATTTCGGCGGCAACATCGCCATCACCCTGAAATTGATGGCCATGAATTCCACCATCGCGGTCTACGCCACCAACGGCAATCGCACGCCGCTGGTCCCGATGCGTGACCTGATGGAGAAGTGCATCGCGTTGCGTGCGCTGGTGCTGTTCGCGCTGCCGCCGCCGCTGCTGGCCGCAGCCCAGGCCGACATCACGAAGTGGCTCACGGCAGGCAAGCGCATCCACAACGTGGCCGGGCAGTTTGCACTCGCAGACACCGCGCAGGCCCATCTCGCGGTGGAAAAAGGCGACAAGCTCGGCACGGTCATTGTCGATTGCGCGCGGTAGCGTACTCCCTCGCCCCGCCCTTGCGGGGAGAGGTAAGCAAGAAACTCAAGGAGGAACCGCCGGATGCACTGGACGATAGGCAAGGTCAAGATCACCAAGGTCGTCGAGCTCGAGACCGTCGGCAGCACCCGCTTCATCCTGCCGCTCGCGACCAACGAAGAGATCCAGAAGCTGCCCTGGCTGATCCCGCATTTCGCCAACGAAGAGGGCCGCCTCAAAATGTCGATCCATTCGCTGCTGGTGGAAACACCAAAGCGGCGGATCATCGTCGACACCGGATTGGGAAACGACAAGCAGGGCCGCAACGTACCGACCTGGAACAACCGCCAGGACCCGTTCCTCGACAGATTGACCGCGGCGGGCTTTGCGCCTGACAGCATCGACACGGTGCTCTGCACCCACCTGCATGTCGACCATGTCGGCTGGAACACCAGGCTGGTCGGCGGCCAGTGGGTGCCGACCTTCGCCAACGCCCGCTATGTGTTCGGCAAGACCGAGTTCGAACACTGGCGCGACCACAGCGACGAGCCCGACAAAAAGGCGGTGTTCGGCGATTCCGTCAAACCGATCGCGGATGCCGGCAAGGCCGATCTGGTGCCGAGCGATGCCAGGCTTTCGGACGAAATCACCCTGATCCCGACGCCCGGCCACAGCCCCGGCCATATGAGCATCCACATCAAGTCCGACGGCCAGGAGGGGCTGCTCACCGGCGATGTCGCCCATCACCCCTGCCAGATGGCCCATCTCGACTGGTCGTCAACCGCGGATTCCGACCCCAAAGCGTCGGCCGTGACGCGGCGCGAACTGTTCGGGCGTTTTGCCGATACGCCGACGCTTGTCATCGGCGGGCACTTCAATGCCGGCCATATCAGGCGCGAGGGGGACGCCTTCAAGTTCATCGCGCTGGGGTGAACCCGGATTGTAGGGTGGGTGGAGCGAAGCGATACCCACCGCCTCAGGATGCAGGAAAGCTGGTGGGTATCGCTGCGCTCCACCCACCCTACGAATTAAGAGACCTGCAATGCGGGACGCTTCCGTGGTTGAATTTCCCCGCCCGCTGTTCCATGAAGCATTCCAAGTAAATAAACCCCTGAGGGAGCAGTACAATGAAGCTTGTTCGTTACGGCGCGCTTGGCCAGGAAAAGCCCGGCCTGATCGATAAATCCGGCCAGCTGCGCGATCTTTCCGCGCATGTGAAGGATCTTAACGGCGAGGCCTACGCGCCCGCTTCGCTGGCCAAGCTTGCCGCATTGGACCCCTCAAAACTTCCCGCCGTCGATGGCAAGCCGCGCTTCGGTGCGCCGGTCACCGGCATCTCGAAATTCGTCGCGATCGGCCTCAACTATGTCGATCACGCCAAGGAAACCGGCAATCCGATTCCGCCGGAGCCGATCTTCTTCCTCAAGGCCAACACCTCGCTGAGCGGCCCGAACGACGCGATCGAGAAGCCGCGCGAGTCCAAGAAGCTCGACTGGGAAGTCGAGATCGCCGCCATCATCGGCACCCGCGCCAAATATGTCAGCGAGGCCGACGCGCTCAATCACGTCGCCGGCTACTGCGTCTGCAACGACGTCTCCGAGCGCTACTTCCAGCAGGAGCGCGGCGGCCAATGGACCAAGGGCAAGTCGCACGACACGTTCGGCCCGGTCGGCCCATGGCTGGTGACCAGGGACGAGATCGCCGACGTGCAGAAGCTGTCGATGTGGCTCGACGTCAACGGCAAGCGCTGCCAGACCGGCTCGACCTCGACCATGATCTTCACGATGGCGAAGTGCATTGCCTACGTCTCGACGTTCCTCACGCTGCTGCCCGGCGACATCATCACCACGGGCACGCCGCCCGGCGTCGGCGCCGGCATGAAGCCGCCGCAATTCCTCAATGTCGGCGACGTCGTCACCCTCGGCATCGAGGGCCTCGGCGAGCAGCGGCAGCAAGTCATCGAGGCGTGAGGCTGGTGGCGGCGGGCCTCGCCGCCACCACGTCATTGCGAGGGAAGCGAAGCAATCCATAGCCACAAAGTATGGATTGCTTCGTCGCTAACGCTCCTCGCAATGACGGAGGAACGAGTCATTTCAGGAAATAACAACATGAAACTCAGCTTCTCTCCCGCCTCGCCATTCGCCCGCAAGGTCCGCATCGCCGCGATCGAGACCGGGCTGATCGACAAGATCGAGTTCATTTCGGCGACGGTGGCGCCCGGCACCGCCAACGAGGAATATTCGAAGATCACCCCGCTGAAGAAGCTGCCGGTGCTGATCCTCGACAATGGCGACGTCATCCTGGATTCCTACGTGATCGTCGAATATCTCGACGAACTCGCCGGCGGCGGCAAGCTGATCCCGGCCTCCGGCCCGACGCGCTGGCAGGTCAAGACCGATCACGCGCTGCTGCAGGGCATGCTCGACGCCATGCTGCTGTGCCGTTACGAAAAGATGGTGCGGCCGCAGGGACTGCAATGGCAGGCCTGGTCCGACGACCACTGGAACCGGGCCTGGACCGGCATGGCGCGGTTCGAGAACAAGCCCGAGGTGCTGTCGCGGCCGTTCGACATCGTACAGATCGGCCTCGTCTGCGTGCTCGGTTATGCCGATTTCCGCTTTGCCGATTGCGGCTGGCGCAAGGCGTTCCCGAAGCTCGATGCCTTCCATCAGAAAATGCTGGAGCGGCCGTCGGTGAAAATCTCGGCTCCCCCGCCGGCGTAACAACGGAGACGGCAGCATGCGTGAGGGCGGCAGCAAATTGCGGCGCCTCGGCATCGCTGCCGTGCTTCTGCTGCTTGCCGTGTCATCCGCGCGGGGACAGACCGGTACCGCATGCGGCGCACCATCCGCCTTGAACGATGGCTGGATCATCGATTCGTCCGACAGCGCGGGCCTCGACAGCGAACGGCTCTGCACCATCGCGGCGCGGCTGAAGGAAACGCAAGCCAACGTCCACGCCGTGGTCATCGTCCGCCACGGCAGACTGGTATTCGAGCAATATTTTGCGGGCTATGACGAGCCCTGGGGCCAGGGCGGCGGCCAGCACGATTTCGATGCTACCACCAGGCACGACATGCGCTCGGTGTCGAAGAGCGCGGTCTCGTTGCTGATCGGCATCGCAATCGACCGCAAGCTGATCGCGAGCGCCGACGAGCCCGTCGTCAAATTCTTTCCTGAATATGCCTCGGTCAAATCGCCGGGCTGGGATCAGGTCACGCTCCGCCACCTCCTGACGATGTCATCGGGCATACAGTGGGACGAGAACCGTGCGTGGAACGATCCGAAGAACGACGAGCCGTATCTAGGCAGCGAAGCCGACCCGTTCCGCTATGTGCTGTCCAAGCCGATCGCGGCGGCGCCCGACAGAGTGTGGGTCTATAATGGCGGCGGCATTGACCTGCTCGGCAACGTCATCGAGCGCGTTTCGGGCAAGACGCTGGAGGCTTTCGCGCGCGAGACGTTGTTTGGGCCGCTGGGCATCACCGACTGGGAATGGATGAAGTGGCGCAACGAGCGTATCGCTGCCGCCGCCGGCCTCCGCCTGCGGCCGCGCGACGCCGCGAAAATCGGCCAGCTCGTGCTCAGCCGCGGCATCTGGGCTGGCCGGCAGATCGTCTCACCGGGCTGGATCGAGCAATCGATCCGGCCGCGCTTCCAGGCGATCGGCTATTTCGGCGGGCTGTTCTTCTATGGCCAGCAATGGTGGATGGGCCGCTCGATCGCTCAAGAGACGGAGGTGAAGTGGATTGCCGCAATGGGTCTCGGCGGCCAGCGCCTTTTCATCGTTCCGGACCTCGATCTCGTCGTGATGACGACATCCGGCCTCTATTCGCAAGGGCGACAGGGTAATGGCGCGCTCGACATGCTGACAAACTTCATCATTCCCTCCGTTCGCGACAGCAAGAACAAGGAAAAGCCATGAGCCTGAAATTCACCGTCGGCGATCTCACGATCCACCGCATCATCGAGCAGGAAGCCACCTTCGTGCCAGCGCTGGAGATGCTGCCGGGGCTGACGCCGGAAGTGCTGGCGGAAAACCGCGGCTGGATGCAGAAGACCGGTGCGCTCGACGCCGAGGACGTGCTGATCCTGTGCTTCCAGTCCTACATCGTCAAGACGCCGCACCACACCATCCTGATCGACAGCTGCATCGGCAACGACAAGCCGCGGCCGCTGCGTCCGAAATGGAACATGAAGACCGACGACACTTACGCGCGCGGGCTCGCCGCGGCGGGTTTTTCGGTCGGCGATATCGATTACGTGATGTGCACGCATCTGCATGTCGATCACGTCGGCTGGAACACGCGGCTGGAAAACGGCCGCTGGGTGCCGACCTTCCCGAAGGCGCGTTACGTGTTCGGCAAGACCGAGTTCGATTACTGGACCGAGACAAATTCAAAAGCACCCGTGCCGCCGTTCGGCGACAGCGTGTTGCCGGTGGTCGAAGCCAGACAGTCCGAAATCGTGCGCGACGATTTTGCGATCGGCGACCACGCGCGCCTCTTGCCGACGCCGGGCCACACGCCCGGCCATCTCGCCTTCACCTTCGGCCGCGGCAAGGACGATGCGGTGTTCTCGGGCGATCTGATGCATTCGCCGCTGCAAGCGCGCTATCCGGAAATGTCGGTCAAGTTCGACGTCGACCAGGCGGCGGCGGGCGTCACGCGCCGCAGTTTCCTCGAACGCTATTGCGACACCGACACGCTGTGCTGCACCGCGCATTTCCCTTCACCTTCCGTCGGAAAGATCCGCCGCGCCGGCAACGGGTTTACCTGCCAGGCGCTATGAGCGCGGCCCCGGAAACACCTGCCTTCGAAACCCTCGCGCTGGAACGGGTCGATGACCACGTGACGATCGTTCGGCTGAACCGGCCGGATGCGTCGAACGCGCTCAACACCCAGATGGGCCGCGATCTCGTGCGCTGTTTCGAGGATGTGGCGCTCGACCCGGCCAATCTGCGCTGCATCGTCCTGACCGGATCCGGCGACAAGGCGTTCTGCGCCGGCGGCGACCTCAAGGAGCGCCGCGGCATGACCGACGAGCAATGGACGCGCCAGCACGTCATCTTCGAGCGGATGGTGCGGGCGCTGATCGACTGCCCGGTCCCGATCATCGGCGCCGTCAATGGTGCGGCCTATGGCGGCGGCTGCGAGATCGCAGGCGCTTGCGATTTCCTCTACGCCGCCGAGACCGCACGCTTTGCCCTGACCGAGGTCACGCTCGGCATCATGCCGGGCGGCGGCGGCACGCAAACCCTGCCCCGCGCGGTCGGCGAGCGCCGGGCCAAGGAACTGATATTGACCGGCAAGCCGTTTACTTCAGCGCAGGCGCGCGACTGGGGCCTCGTCAACGAAGTGTTTCCGCAAGCCGACCTGCTGCGGGAAGCGCTGGCGACGGCGTCGCACATCGCCCGCAACGCCCCGATCTCGGTCCGCCAAGCGAAACTCGCGGTCCACCGCGGCCTGCAATCATCGCTGCGCGACGGCCTTGCGCTCGAGATCGAGGCCTATAACCGCATGGTGCCGACCGAGGACCGCCGCGAGGGCGTGCTGGCGTTCAACGAGAAGCGACCGCCGAACTTCAAGGGGCGCTAACGCGCCTCAATCGAACAGGTTCGGCGTGTGGTTCACCACCGCGCCTTCGATCGCCAGCATTTTGAGTTTCGTCACCACGCCGCCATTGGCGGAGAAGCCGCCCGGCTTGTTGCCCGCCGCCAGCACGCGGTGGCAGGGCACCACGATCGGACAGGGGTTGCGGCCGAGTGCCTGGCCGACGTCGCGCGACAGCTCGACGCCGCCGAGCTTTTTCGCGATGTCGCCATAGGTCATGGTCTGGCCCGGCGGAATGGTGCGCGCGATGTCGTAGACGCCGCGGTTGAATTCGGGCACGCCGTCGAGATCGAGCACGACGTCCGCCAGGTCGTTCGGCTTGCCGGCCAGGAGTTCGACAATGCCTTCAATCGCAGCCTGCACGTTCGCCGGCGGATGCGCCTCGTCGATGTCGCCATGGCGCTGCTGCAGCCGGGTGCGGGTTTTCTTCTCGTCGCCCATCGGCAGTTGCACCGACACAATGCCGCGCTCGCCCCACACGATGCCGCAGCGGCCGATCGGGGTGTCGAATATCGCAAATTGCTGTTCGGTCATGATCTCGCTCCAGATCCTCTCGCTCCGATAGTTTGAGCTTGATGCTGGTCCCAAATCTAGGCTTGGAGATTGTTGCTATCCACCCGAAACCTGAGGGAACTTGACGGCATAAACAACTTCCGATGATGTGGGATATTCACCGCGCCATTCAATGGCGCCGCCCCCGCACACCGAGCCCCTTATGCAAACCCTCCCCGTCAACGGCTTCGACATGGCCTATCTCGAGGCCGGTGACGGCCCGCCGCTGGTGTGCGTGCATGGCTCGCTGGGCGACTTCCGGATCTGGTCGTCGGTGATGGGGCTGCTGTCGAAAAAACACCGCGTCATCGCGCCGTCGCTGCGGCACTTCTTTCCCGACCATTGGGACGGAATCGGCGACACCTATTCGATCGCGCAGCATGTCGACGACGTGATCGCCTTCATCGAGAAACTCGGCATCGGACCGGTCGATCTGATGGGCCACTCCCGCGGCGGGCACATCACGTTTCGCGTCGCGCAGCGCCGGCCGGACCTGTTGCGAAAACTGATCCTGGCCGAGCCCGGCGGCGAACTCGACGCCTCGCTCGATCCCGCCTACGAGCCCGGCCCCTCGCCGCTGGCGGCCCGAATTGCGGCCTCCGCGGAGGTCATCGCCAAGGGCGATATCGATGGCGGGCTTGCCATCTTCATCGACGCGCTCGAAGGACCCGGGGCCTGGAAGCGCCTGCCGGCGATGCCGAAGCAGTTGCTGCGCGACAACGCCACCACGCTGATCGGCCAGATGCGCGACTCGCGTCCGCCGTTCTCCAAGGCGGATGCGGAAGCGATCACGACGCCGACGCTGTTCATCGGCGGCGCCAACACCAGGGGCACGCCGCCGCTGGTGCTGCGTGCGCTGGCCGCGAATGTGAAGGGGTCCCGCACCGAGATGATCCCCCGCGCCACGCATCCGATGTTCGAACAGGCGCCGCAGAAATATTGCGAGATCGTGCTCGCGTTCCTGGCAGAGGCTTGATCCCATGCAAACGCTTCCCGTCAACGGCTACGACATCGCCTATCTCGACGTCGGACAGGGCCCGCCGCTGGTCTGCGTCCACGGCACGCTCGGCGATTTCCGCACCTGGTATCCGGTGCTCGGACCGCTGTCGAAAAAACACCGCGTGATCTCGCTCAGCCTGCGGCACTTTTTCCCGGAGCACTGGGACGGCGTCGGCAACGACTATCTGATGGCGCAGCATGTCTCCGACGTGATCGGCTTCATCGAGCAACTGAAACTCGGTCCCGTCGACCTGATGGGCCATTCCCGCGGCGGGCATATCGCCTTTCGCGTCGCCGAGCAGCGGCCGGATCTATTGCGCAAGCTGGTGCTCGCCGAGCCCGGCGGCGACCTCGACGCCACGCTCAGTTCAGCCGGTGCGGGCCCGGGTTCGTCGGCGATTGCGGCGCGGATTCCGGCTGCGGTGGAGAAAGTAAAAGCCGGCGATATCGACGGCGCGCTTGACCTGATCGTCGACATGATCGATGGCGAGGGCACGTGGAAGCGACTGCCGGCCGCACCCAAACAGCAGCTCCGCGACAACGCCTATACGCTGATCGGCCAGGTCGGCGAGAAACGCAGGCCATTTTCACGCAGCGAAGCGGAATCGATCAGGATGCCGACCTTGCTGATCGGTGGCGGCGACACACAGGGCTCGCTGGCCCAGATCTGGCGCGTGCTGGCACAGCATATTCCGGGCGCCAGAACGGCCGTGATCCCCGGCGCCCGCCACTGGATCTTCGATCAGGCGCCGAAGGAATACTCCGACGCCGTGATGGAGTTCCTGGCGGCGTGAGCGCTGCCGGCACTGATCACTTTTCATCGAGACGCCATGCACCGTCCCAATCGGCGGCAGGCGGGTTTGCCTGAAACTCTCCGATGCGTTTGATAAATGCCCTGGACGGACCGTCGCCGGGGACCGCTTCGAGCCCGGCGCTGAAGGCGTGGCGCGCGTCGTCCCAACGGCGCTCGCGATAGGCGGCGAGCCCTTTCGAATAGCTGTCCAGCAGCGACACCTGGTCCGGCGTGAGTTCGTCCTCGCGCCCGATGATCTCGAACACCGTCTCCGGCTGGCTCTGGCCGACCACGACCAGGCGGTCGATCTCGCGAAATGCTAATCCGTCACCGGCTGCGGCGATGGTCGGCGCCGAGACCAGGCAATGGCTGCCATAGGCCTTGTTGGCGCCCTCCAGCCGCGACGCCAGATTCACCGCGTCGCCCATCACCGTGTAGCTCATCATGAATTCCGAACCGATGCTGCCGACCAGCACCTCGCCGGTCGCAACGCCGATCCGGACGTCGCAGTCGCTCGGCACCGTGCGCACGCCGAGCAATTCGGGAAGCTCCGTCCGCAACGTTGTACCGCGGCGAGCCATGTCGATCGCAGCCAAACAGGCCAGCCGCGCCTGCTCGCCGTCTTCGTTGAACGGAGGACCCCAATAGGCCATGATCGCGTCGCCGATATATTTGTCGATGATGCCATGATGGTTGCGGATCGGCCCCGACATCGTCGACAGATAATGGTTCATGACCTTGACCAGCCCCTGCGGCGTCATGCCCGTGCTGAGGCTGGTAAATCCCTTCATGTCGCAGAACAGCACGGTCATCACGCGGCGCTCGCCATCGGTTGTGGTCAGCGATTGACGGTTGATCAATCCTTCCACGACGCGCGGGTCGATATAGCGGCCGAAGGTCTCGCGCATCTTCTCCTTGTGACGCAGTTGCTCGACCATGTTGTTGAACGCGGACGTGAGCTGGCCGATCTCGTCCCGCGTGGTGACGTCGATCGATCCATCGAGGCGGCCGGCCTCGACGGCGCGGGTGCCATCCAGCAGCCGCCGGACCGGCCGGGTGATGCCGATGCTGACGAAGATCGCGAACATCAACCCCAATACGGCCGCCAGCACCGTCAGGATCATGGAGATCACGATGGCCTTTTGCTGGTCACGCATCGTCACCACGGCATCGCTGCGGACCTGCGCCAGCATATCCTTTCGGATTTCCTCCACCTTCTGATTGAAGTCGTCGCGCAGCGTGTCGGCCCGGGCGAGGCTCGCCCTTACCTCGGCGAAATTGCCGGAAGCGAGCAGCGGCAACATCCGCTTGTTCTCATCGCTCAAGTAGCGGCGAAGGTCCTTGTTGACGTTCTCGATCCGGTCGTCGATCCGGCCGAGCCTGGCGTTATCGGAATCGGTAGAGGTGTCGTCGATGATCGCATTGATCAGCACCCGCGCGGCCTGCGCCTCTTTGTCGATCTCCAGGTCTTTCGCCTCATAGGTTTTTTGGTGCTCCGCAAAAGCGGCATCATCCGGCGGCGACTGCGTCTTTGCGATTACCATCCTGCGAACCGCCAGCGCCTGCTCCAGCGAGCGGACATTCATCCGCGCCAGATGCCCGTAGGCCTCGACATATTTGCCGCTTAGCTCATCGAGCTGATGGGCGACCTTTCGCGTCATCACCGTCGACAGAACCGATGTGATCGCCATCAGGACAATCAGCCCGACCGCGATGGCAAGGATTCGTTTGCGGATCGACGGTCGCAACATGGATCGGGGCTCTGACATAACGGGCGGACCGGAATGGATGGTGGGGCAAACGAAAAAGCCCGGCCGATCGGGATCGGCCAGGCTTGTTCTTTAGCTCGCGCCGGTAAATTAAGCACGAGCCCGCGCACTGGAATTGCGGCCAGTGTCCCGGGATTCCGGGCCGGACCCCCGCGTATTCGCCCCTCACACCTTCCAGGCGCCCACCGGCTGGCGCACGGCGACATTGAGCCTGTTCCAGACATTGATGTTGGCGATCGCCAGGACCAGCGCTGCAAGCTCCTGTTCGTCGAACTGCTTGTCGGCCTCATTCCAGATCGCATCCGGCACCGGGTCTGCGCGGTCGCTGATGCGGGTCAGCGCTTCCGTCAGCGCCAATGCGGCCCGCTCGGCGTCCGAGAAGTAAGGCGTGTCGTGCCAGGCCGCGACCGCGAACAGCCGCTCATCGGTCTCGCCGGCTTTCTTGGCGAGCTTGGGGTGCATGTCGACACAGACGCTGCAGCCGTTGATCTGGCTGGCGCGCAGATGCACCAGTTCAAGCAGCTTTTCCGGCAAGCTGTTCTTGGTCAGTTCGCCGAGCGAGTGCAGCGCCTTCATGGCGTCGGGAACGACCATGACGGGGTGGTTCATTCGAGCCTGCATCATGTTTGCTTCTCCATCCAATTTTGTTCGGTTTTGACGCCGCCGTGCCGATTTGCTGTCACATCGGCACGGTTTCGTTCGTCATAGCCAAGACGGAACGCGACATGGGAATGTGACCGATGGACGAGAAAAAGTTTCTGGCCGAGAAATTCGAGGCCAACCGGGGCCATTTGCGGGCGGTGGCCTACCGCATGCTGGGATCGACCGCCGAGGTCGACGATGCCGTGCAGGAGACCTGGCTGCGCCTTGGCCGTACCGATACCGGCGCGGTCGAAAACCTCGGCGGCTGGCTGACCACGGTGGTCGCCCGTGTCTGCCTCGACATGCTGCGGTCACGCAAATCACGGCGCGAGCAACCGATGGGCCCGGATGTGCCGGAACCTGCAGCCAACGACGAACACGAGCGCGATGCTGACATGGCCGATTCCGTCGGCGCGGCGCTGTTGGTGGTGCTGGAGACGCTGGCGCCGGCCGAGCGGCTGGCCTTCGTGCTGCACGACATGTTTGCCGTTCCCTTTGAGGAGATCGCACCGATCGTCGGCCGCACGCCCGCCGCAGCGAGGCAACTCGCCAGCCGCGCCCGCCGCCGGGTGCAGGGCACCCCGCCCGCGCCCGACGCCGATTTCAGCCGCCAGAAACAGATCGTGGATGCGTTCCTGGCGGCCTCGCGCAGCGGTGACTTCGAAGGGCTGCTCGCGGTGCTGGATCCTGACGTGGTGTTCCGTGCCGACCAGGCCGCCCAGCGGCTCGGTTCGCTGCCGGAAATCCGCGGCGCTGCGGCGGTTGCCGAAACCTTCAAGGGCCGCGCCCAGGCCGCAAGGCCCGCACTGGTCAACGGCGCGCTGGCGGTCGCCGTCGTCCTCGGCGGGCAATTGCGCATCGTGCTGCGGCTGACCATCAGCGGCGAGCGGATATCGGCGGTGGACGCGGTGGCGGACGCGGAAGCGATCGGCACGTTCGACGTGGAGGTGCTTGCGCCCGGCTAGCTTCGGCCAGAGTTCCACAGGTCAAAGCCCCCTTGACCGTCCCGCCAGCCAGGGGTATCAATACCGAATACGGAATTCCGTATTCCATTTCGGACGACTGGCATGATCCCGTTAGATCCGCTCCCCAACCTGATCGACCAAGTCTATGCCCGGATCCTCGAGGCGATCATCGATCGCACGCTGCCGCCGGGGCAGCGCATCACCCAGAACGAGCTGGCCGAGAAGCTTGGCGTATCGCGCCAGCCGGTTTCCCACGCCCTGCATCTGTTGCACCGGCAGGGCCTGGTGGCCGAGAGCGGCCGCCGCGGGTTCGAGGTCACCGAGCTCGATCCGGCGCGTATCCGACAGCTCTACGAGGTCCGCGGGGCCATCGACGCCCTGGCCGCACGGCTTGCCGCCGGACGCGTGAAGACCGACACGGCGGGGCGCGCGGCGCTGGAAGCGGCACTGCAGGCCGGCCGGACCATCGGCGAGGACACCCCGCTGGCGCGGCTGATTGCGCTCGACGTCGACTTTCACAGCGCGATCTACCGCCTCGCAGGAAACCCCGCGATCGAGGAAATGATCGCGCCGCAATGGCCGCATATGCGCCGCTCGATGGCCACCGTGCTGGCCGAACTCGATTACCGCGACAGCGCCTGGAGCGAACACGAGGCGATCGCGGTGCAGATCCTGGCCGGCAATGCCGGGAAAGCCGAGGCCGCGGCATTGGCGCATGCGCAAACGGCGGGACGGATGACGGAGGAAAGACTGAGGGCGACGGATAGGGCGGCGTAAGTCGTCATTCCGGGGCGTGACGAAGTCACGAGCCCGGAATCCATAACCACGATCGTGAGTATGGATTCCGGGCCTGCGCCAAGAGGCGCATCCCGGAATGACAAACAATAGAAAATAAAACAGGAGGAACGACCATGAAACTCACGCAAGAGCAGATCGACTATTTCAACCGCGAAGGCTGGCTGTTTCTGCCCGAGCTGTTCAGCCCAGAGGAAGTGGCCTATCTCGCGCGCGAGGCCGAAGGCATCTACGACGCCGACCGGCCCGAGGTGTGGCGCGAGAAAAGCGGTGCGCCGCGCACCGCCTTTGCGGCGCATCTCTACAATGAAGCGTTCGGCGTGCTCGGCGCACATCCGCGCATGATCGAGCCGGTCGAGCAGGTGTTCGGCGAAAAAGTCTACATGCATCAATACAAGATCAACGCCAAATCCGCCTTCACCGGCGACGTCTGGCAATGGCATCAGGATTACGGCACCTGGAAGCGCGACGACGGCATGCTGCTGCCGCGCGCGATGAATATCGCGATCTTCCTCGACGAGGTGATGCCGATCAACGGTCCCCTGATGCTGGTGCCGAAGAGCCAGCACGCCGGCGACCTCAAGGCCTCGCACGATCTCGAGACCACTTCCTATCCGCTGTGGACGCTGGACGAGACCACGGTGACGAGGCTGGTGAAGGAAGGCGGCATCGTCGCGCCGACCGGCAAGGCCGGCGGCATGCTGATGTTCCACGGCAATCTGGTGCACGGTTCAGCCGGCAACATCACGCCTTATCCGCGCAAGATCGTCTATTTGACGCTGAATGCGGTTTCCAATTACATCCGCACCCCGACGCGGCCGGAATACATCGCTCACCGCGATTTCACGCCGATCCAGACCGTCGATGACGACGCGCTGCTGCGATTGGCACGGGCGCATCGCCAGGCGGCGGAGTAGTCGTCAAAGCCGCATTTCAATCAGCCGTCATTCCGGGGCGACGCGCAGCGTCGAGCCCGGAATCCATAACCACGATCGGGAGTATGGATTCCGGGCTCGCGCCAAGAGGCGCGCCCCGGAATGACGAGAAGTAGAACGGATTCCCCGCCATGAACCTCCACCACCTCCTCCAGGCCCGCCATGCCGCCGGCAAACCGGTTCGCGTCGCGCTGATCGGCGCCGGCAAATTCGGCTCGATGTTCCTGGCGCAGGTGCCGCACACGCCTGGACTTGAGGTGCCGCTGATTATCGATCTCGACCGCGACCGCGCGCGCGAGGCGTGCCGTACCGTCGGCTGGGACCAGGAGCGGATCGCACGAACCGCCTTCACCGATGATGGCGCGCGCGCGATCGCCGGCGGGGCGATGGATGTCGTGGTGGAAGCGACCGGCAATCCGGCCGTCGGCATCCGGCATGCCCGCGCCGCGATTGCCGCCGGCAAGCATGTCGTGATGGTCAATGTCGAGGCCGATGTGTTGGCAGGCCCCCTGCTCGCCGAGGAAGCGCGCAAGGCCGGCGTGGTCTATTCACTTGCCTATGGCGATCAGCCTGCGCTCACATCAGAGATGGTGGACTGGGCGCGCGCCACCGGATTTCGCGTCGTCGCAGCCGGCAAAGGTACAAAGTATCTGCCGGCCTATCATGACGTGACGCCGGAAGGCGTCTGGGGCCATTACGGCCTGACTGCCGATGAAGCGCAATCGGCCGGCATGAACCCGCAAATGTTCAACTCGTTTCTCGACGGCACCAAATCCGCGATCGAGATGGCGGCGATCGCCAACGCTTGCCAGCTCGACGTGCCGACCGACGGCCTAAAGTTTCCGCCCTGCGGCGTCGACGACCTGCCGCATGTGATGCGGCCGCGCGACAAGGGCGGCGTGCTGGAGAAATCCGGCGTGGTGGAAGTGGTGTCGTCGCTGGAGCGTGACGGCCGCCCGGTCTTTCGCGATCTGCGCTGGGGCGTCTACGTCGTGCTGGAAGCACCGAACGATTATGCCGCGGACTGTTTCAAGCAATACGGGCTGAAGACCGACGCCTCGGGCAGGTTTGCGGCGATGTACAAGCCCTATCATCTGATCGGGCTTGAGCTGAACATCTCGATCCTGTCGGCGGCACTGCGGGGCGAGCCGACCGGGCAGCCCCATGGTTTTCGCGGGGACGTCGCGGCGGTCGCCAAACGCGATCTGCGCGCCGGCGAAATGCTCGACGGCGAAGGCGGCTACACGGTGTGGGGCAAGTTGATGCCGGCAGCCGCCAGCCTCAAAGCCGGCGCGATGCCGATTGGTCTGGCCCATCGCGTCAAGCTGAAGAACAACGTCGCCCACGGCGCCGTGGTGCGCTGGAGCGATGTCGAGGTCGACGAAGCCAACGACACCATCAAGACGCGCAAGGCGATGGAAGCGAAGTTTGGGGCACAAGGCGGTACTACTTAGAAGACCGTCATCCAGCTTCCGATGTTAGTCGCCTCTTATCATCGACTTGCGCCCGCCACTGCTTAACAAGGTCGCGACGACGACCCGGATATCGATCCTTCAGCAGCTTGATAGACGCAATGCGGTCGCAGCGAAAGGTGCGAAAGTCCTTTCGCAACTCACACCAGCCAGCGATGAAGCGCCGGGCTTCGAAGAAGCCGAGCATGATCGGCCAGATCGTGCGCTCAGTCTGGCCGCCTTTCTCGTCGCGATAGCCCATGCGGAGCTTGCGCTGCTCGCGCATGGCCTCGCGCAGGACACGAAGATCCACGGTCTTGGCCTGCGGCGCGCGGCGGCTGACGTGAAAGCTGTTGTCGTCGACTTTGTGCCGCTGCTCGGCTGGAAGCACCGCGGCAATCTTGGCGAGCGCGTTGTGGGCGGCAAGCGCGAGGCCCTCGTCGGTCTGGCGGCGCACCCATTGCGCGCCAAGCGCGAGCGCCTGGATTTCCTCTTCGGAGAACATGAGCGGCGGTAGCAGGAAGCCCGGCCGCAGGACGTATCCAACGCCGGGCTCCCCGTCGATCTCGGCTCCCATCGACTGCAATGTCGCGATGTCGCGGTAGACCGTACGCAACGACACCCCGGCTTCGCGGGCGAGCGTGTCGCCGGAAACTGGATGTGCGTGCCGCCGCAGCATCTGCATGAGGTCGAAGAGCCGATGACTTTTGGACATGCAAGCAATCTAGCACCTATCCTGCCAATATTTGGCAGCAGCATGTCGAGTCCGCTTACGGTATTCCAACAAGGGCCTTTCCGCCGATTTTCCGGCCCTTCTCCAGGGCGGCGAGAAGCGGGATCGCAGCCTTGAGAGGTACAGTCTCGACGATCGGCAGTCGCAGCTTTCCCTCTCCGGCCGCGCGCGCGATTCCGTCGAGGATGTCCGCGCGTGCCGTGCAGATAATGGGCTTCAGGCGCCGGTTAAAGACCGAACGCAGAAACTTCACCGGCGTCGGATCGATGTCGAGGAAGACGCCGCCCTTGCGCGCAAGACCCAATCCGACAGCCGTCGACATGGTCGCGGCCGTATCGTAGACAACATCGAAGCGGTCGCTGAGTGTCGAAAGATCGGTTCGCCGATAGTCGAACACGGGATTGACGCCCTGCGCTTGCGCTCTAGGCATCGCATCGGCGCTGCAACTCCCTGCCACCGACGCCCCGAGCATCCGCGCAAGTTGGACTGTCGCATCCCCGACTGCGCCAGTGCAACCATTGACGAAGACGCTTTGGCCCGCCTTCAGCACGGCCTTGTCGACGAGGCCGTTCCACGCGGTGACGCCAGGCGTTCCGAGGCACGCCGCCTCTTCGAAGGATACGGAGTTCGGTTTCCTGGCAACGAAGGTCTCGGGGGCAATCACCGCCTCACCGAGCGCACCACCGTCCTTGATTTGAGCAAGGCCAAAGACAGCATCGCCGACCTTGAAGCGCGTCACGCCGACGCCGACGGCGATCACCGTCCCGGAGAAGTCGCTGCCCATGGCGCGGGGAAAGGTCCTCCCCGTCACCATTTTCAGACGGCCGTTGCGCACCTTCCAATCAATGGGATTGATGGCGGCGAATGCGATCTTGACGGCGACCTCGCCCGAGCCCGGCGCTTTGAGCTCGAAGTCTTCGAGCTTCATCGTGTCGGCTCCGCCGTAGCGGTGATACTGAATCCGTTTCATAGCTGACAGTGCCATCAGTGCGGCTGGACCGTCGCCATATAGGCGGCGAACGGGGTCGCGTCGTAGATCACGTCGGTGGAAACAATCTTGCCGTTCTCGACCTTGATAAGCTCGGCGGTCACAGCATTCGGAACGGGATGGGTTTCGGCGCTGTAGACGATCACGGCTCGGTCATCGTCGCCATAAGCGGCGAGAACCGTGACCTTCCTGATCATGCGCGCGAAGCCGTCGTGGAACTCTCGAAACTTCTGCGTACCGGTAATACGCCCGACGGGTGACGTGCAAACGACACCGTCGGCCGCGACTGCGATGATGGCATCGACGTTCTTGTTGGCGATGGCGTTGACGTAGGTTTGCGCAATTGCGAGCGCTTCGTGGTTGGTTTCGGTCATCTAGTTTCCTTTGGTTGGAAGTGATGATCCGACACTAGTGCACGGTAGTGACAGAATTTGTCAGTATGGTTTGCGACTGTCCCCTTTGGTCAATCGCGGCCGGTTTGAGCCAGCAACAAATCGGCCTGTCCGCCACCTCGAAGCCTAGTCCGAGGGTATGCTTCGCTCGAAAACGCTCTACGCCTGCTTGCGGCAAACCGCCTCGATGTTGTGGCCGTCGGGATCGAGCACGAACGCGCCGTAGTAATCTTCGTGATAATTCGGGCGCAGTCCCGGTTGCCCGTTGTCGCGTCCCCCGGCTGCGAGCGCAGCCCGGTGAAACCGGTCCACGGTTTCCCTGTCGTGGGCCGCAAAGGCGACGTGGCTGCCGGTTTGCGAAGCGGTTTTCTCACCGATCCAGAAGAAGGCCTTGCGGTCGGCGCCATAGCCGGCGGCGGTTGGACCGTCAGCGTACAAGCGCTCGATGCCGAGCGGGCGAAGCGCCTGATCATAGAATTTCCTTGACCGCTCGATATCGCTGACGCCCAGCGAGACGTGATCCAGCATTACAGCCTCCTGATTACCCCGGGGATTCATGATGGCATCTGGCGCTGATCGGCGCAGCCCAAATGTGCTACGGCAGCAAGCGGCTCGATCGCGCCAGGGCGAACCATTTCCGGAACATCGCTTCCGTGTCCATCATCTCGGTAAAACCAGCCTGGTTGATCTTCACGGTCGAGACGATCGAGGGCGGGCCTGCTTGGGTCTGGCCATGGCGCATGCTGTAATCGGCGTACTGGAATGACAGGCCGACAAATTCTTCAAGACCGGGCGAGATCAGATTATGCTTGCGCCGCAACTCGTCCCACGGCGCGATCCACTTCGGATATTCCTGCGCCAGCGACAGCGGCACGGCGTTGCCCGGCTTCATCTCAAGCGCGTCGGCTATCGCCGGCCAGACATTCTCCCAGGTGAAGACATCGCCATTGGTGACGTTGAAGGCTTCGTTGCGCGCGGCGGCCGCCTCGCCGGCCCAGGCGATCGCGCGCGCCAAAAGATCGACGTCGACCGCTTGCGACACCCGCGCGGCCCCGCCGGGATAATCGAGCGGCCGGCCCTGCTCGCGCAACATGGCGGCATAGACGCCGAGCGGCGGGATCAGGTCCATCGCGCCGCCGATCGTCTCACCGACGATCAGGACGGGACGCAAAATGCTCCAATGCCAGGCCTTGCCCTGCTGCAGCTCGCGCAGGAAATTCTCCTGCGCCCAGTAGAAATTCGGCTGCTCGTACATTTCCGAACGGCCTTCGCGCGCCGGCACGGTGAGCGGGCGGACGTGGACGCCATAGGCCTTGGTGCCCTGCAGAAGTGCGACATGCCGAAGCTGCGGCGCGACCGGCTCGAGCGCGGCCATCAGATTGCGCAGCATCAAATCGTTGATGCGGATCTGATCCTGATCGCGCCAGCCGTCGACCAGATTGGGCGCTTCATAGAGCGCAGCGTAGACAAGATGGGTGGCGCCCTGCAATTCGGTTGCGGCGCGCCGGCACTGCACGGCATCGGTGAGGTCGATCTGCACATGCCTGGAGCCATGGAGTTCGCGCGGCCTGCGCCGCGACAGCGCCAGAACGTCGCATCCCCCGGCGGCGCCGAAGTGCCGCAATGCGGCATTTCCCACCAAACCCGTCGCGCCCGCGACCACGACCTTCTTCTCTGCCATTTTCCGGCTCCAGCGGCGGTTACCGGCCATCCTATCGGACCAACGCCGGTCGCGTCAGTTTACGTCTTAGCCTTTCGTCGTGTGAAGGCGGGCAATTGAAGGCTCGGGCATTGCGTAAACTTATTGCAGCTGTTCGGAGCTGCGGCCGG
>NZ_JAFCLX010000058.1:0-17500 GCF_018130205.1 Bradyrhizobium sp. AUGA SZCCT0222 | reverse complement strand
CTCCCCTCGTCGGGGTGCTTTTCACCTTTCCCTCACGGTACTGGTTCACTATCGGTCGCTGAGGAGTACTTAGGCTTGGAGGGTGGTCCCCCCGTGTTCAGACAGAATTTCACGTGTTCCGCCTTACTCAAGGATACATCATCGCATTACCCGTACGGGGCTATCACCCTCTAAGGCCCTGCTTTCCTGACAGGTTCCGGTTGTCTTTGATGTATCACTGGCCTGGTCCGCGTTCGCTCGCCACTACTAACGGAGTCTCGTTTGATGTCCTTTCCTCCGGGTACTTAGATGTTTCAGTTCCCCGGGTTCGCTTAAAACCTCCTATGTATTCAGAGATTTCATACCTTCACTTGATAACTGGAAATCCAAAACCTCACGGCTTGGTCTCAAACATTGCTGTTCAAACCCCAAGATACGAGATCTTGGAGTTCCAGCTATCGAAGGTGGGTTTCCCCATTCGGAAATCCATGGATCAAAGCTTCTTCGCAGCTCCCCATGGCTTATCGCAGCGTAGCACGTCCTTCATCGCCTCTCAGCGCCAAGGCATCCACCGAACACCCTTAAGGCACTTGATTGCTCTCATTATCAATGTCCACACACTCGGCAGAATGTAGTCCGTACAATTGCCTTGAGGTCGAAACCCCAAAACGCGCACCCTCGATGAATGCTATGCACGGCCGGACAATGATTAGAAAGACCAGCTTGCTTCGTAAGATCAACCCGATAGCGAGGCGGTCAAGCTTCGCTAAAAAGATCATTTACAACTCACTCATCCAACTCATCTTGCGATGGGTTACGATGCGCGAGCGCCGAAATGATCTGGAGATTATGAATTGAGCTCCGCAAATTGCTTTGCAGACCCAAAACTCGGATCAATCTCCTCTTTACGATGTCAGAAATCACGCACGCGTATCCCGTAGGACACGACATGCGAAGTGATGTTTCGCGGACGATTTGAACGGCGCTTGTTAGCAGGCCACTTTGTCGATCTTCAATTCCATCTGGTGGAGCCAGACGGGATCGAACCGACGACCTCATGCTTGCAAAGCACGCGCTCTCCCAGCTGAGCTATGGCCCCGTACCAGAAGACGAATGCTTACGTCGGTCATGAGACGTGATGCGCTCGATCAAAGTGGTGGGCCTGGGAAGACTTGAACTTCCGACCTCACGCTTATCAAGCGCGCGCTCTAACCAACTGAGCTACAAGCCCCTAACACGAGAGGCCGCAGTGGCGCGCAACCGGCTCATGCCAGATGCATCGCACAAGCGCTAAGCCCCTGGCGCGTGTTCGTCCGCGAAGAAAGAGAAACGTAGACGGCGAAATCCCGCCAATGCAGCTCAACAATCCTGACGATCGTTGGCCACTGATGTTTCTAAAACGGTTCGATAGAAGCAAGCTTCTGAAGAACCATCCTTAGAAAGGAGGTGATCCAGCCGCAGGTTCCCCTACGGCTACCTTGTTACGACTTCACCCCAGTCGCTGACCCTACCGTGGCCGGCTGCCTCCCTTGCGGGTTAGCGCACCGTCTTCAGGTAAAACCAACTCCCATGGTGTGACGGGCGGTGTGTACAAGGCCCGGGAACGTATTCACCGTGGCGTGCTGATCCACGATTACTAGCGATTCCAACTTCATGGGCTCGAGTTGCAGAGCCCAATCCGAACTGAGACGGCTTTTTGAGATTTGCGAAGGGTCGCCCCTTAGCATCCCATTGTCACCGCCATTGTAGCACGTGTGTAGCCCAGCCCGTAAGGGCCATGAGGACTTGACGTCATCCCCACCTTCCTCGCGGCTTATCACCGGCAGTCTCCTTAGAGTGCTCAACTAAATGGTAGCAACTAAGGACGGGGGTTGCGCTCGTTGCGGGACTTAACCCAACATCTCACGACACGAGCTGACGACAGCCATGCAGCACCTGTCTCCGGTCCAGCCGAACTGAAGAACTCCATCTCTGGAGTCCGCGACCGGGATGTCAAGGGCTGGTAAGGTTCTGCGCGTTGCGTCGAATTAAACCACATGCTCCACCGCTTGTGCGGGCCCCCGTCAATTCCTTTGAGTTTTAATCTTGCGACCGTACTCCCCAGGCGGAATGCTTAAAGCGTTAGCTGCGCCACTAGTGAGTAAACCCACTAACGGCTGGCATTCATCGTTTACGGCGTGGACTACCAGGGTATCTAATCCTGTTTGCTCCCCACGCTTTCGTGCCTCAGCGTCAGTATCGGGCCAGTGAGCCGCCTTCGCCACTGGTGTTCTTGCGAATATCTACGAATTTCACCTCTACACTCGCAGTTCCACTCACCTCTCCCGAACTCAAGATCTTCAGTATCAAAGGCAGTTCTGGAGTTGAGCTCCAGGATTTCACCCCTGACTTAAAGACCCGCCTACGCACCCTTTACGCCCAGTGATTCCGAGCAACGCTAGCCCCCTTCGTATTACCGCGGCTGCTGGCACGAAGTTAGCCGGGGCTTATTCTTGCGGTACCGTCATTATCTTCCCGCACAAAAGAGCTTTACAACCCTAGGGCCTTCATCACTCACGCGGCATGGCTGGATCAGGCTTGCGCCCATTGTCCAATATTCCCCACTGCTGCCTCCCGTAGGAGTTTGGGCCGTGTCTCAGTCCCAATGTGGCTGATCATCCTCTCAGACCAGCTACTGATCGTCGCCTTGGTGAGCCGTTACCTCACCAACTAGCTAATCAGACGCGGGCCAATCTTTCGGCGATAAATCTTTCCCCGTAAGGGCTTATCCGGTATTAGCACAAGTTTCCCTGTGTTGTTCCGAACCAAAAGGTATGTTCCCACGCGTTACTCACCCGTCTGCCGCTGACGTATTGCTACGCCCGCTCGACTTGCATGTGTTAAGCCTGCCGCCAGCGTTCGCTCTGAGCCAGGATCAAACTCTCAAGTTGGACTTGAAACTTCAAACCGGCTGATCACAACGTTTGACGAGGTCCCACCATTTTTTGCCGGCCGAAGCCGACAAGCTGCCTACGATTCACATCGTGGGCAACGATGGTGTAACCTATGTAAACGTGTACCGCCGAAGTCTTTCGTCCGGCCCCAACACTTCAATACTTGCGTATTCAAGTAATCGAGGCCCGCAAGGACTCCGCCGTCCACGTTTCTCTTTCTTCATCTTCACTTGTCAAACAGCCCGGGACCCGAAGGACCCATCTCCCATTGACTGGGAGCTTCCCACTACTGGGAGTTCCGGAAGCAACTTCACCGGACGGCAAATAACAACCGATTGGTATCGGCTGTTGATTCACTCATCATAATGAGGAGCTTCACGGGCGCGACAACTTGCCTTGGCCTCAGGGCCAAAGCAGCGCCGCGCTCAGTGGTCGGGTTATAGGCCCACCCGATCGGACCTGTCAACGCCCTTCGTCAACAAATTGTCGCACGATGTGGAAGAAATTTTGGACCCCAAGAAGTCTATATATTTGGGGGCTTTGCGCCGTACTTGAGCCACAATCCTGCGACGTTCTGACTATAACGTATGCATTGAATCGCCGGATGCCAGTGGGGGCTGCCGGTGGTCACCTACCAGGGACTGGCGATCTTAATGAACCCGTCGCCTTTCCCCACGCGGCCGAGAAACATCGAGAGATCTGCACATCATTGACGTTCGAGGTTCCGGCCGGTCTTCTGGCCTTTGATTCCCGAATATCGATTCGTGCGGCGCGCGATGCACCGGGATCCTCCTTATAGAGGGACGGAAACCGGATCTGGATCGAGCGAAGGTCTAGTCGAATGTTGATGGAATTTGGGGGGACACAGGGTTGAATCAGAAGGCGTCACGCGGAAGCGGCTATGGACGCGAGACCGGGATCATTGATCTCGGTCACGAGCCGCCGCTTTCCGTCGATGGCACCGAGGCCGCGGTGATCGACCGCCGCCGTGTCTCCGTACAATGGTTTAGCGGCACTATCCTGACTGGTCTGTGCGGCGCAGCTCTCATCGGCGGCGCCGTTTTCGCGTCGCTCGACGGCGAAATGACCTTTGCCAAGGTGCCGGAGCGCGTCGAAGGCGCGTTGCGCGGCGCTTTCGGCGCCAACGATCGTTCCGCCAGCCTGCATAAGAGCGACCGCCTGCCGCCGCCGGGTGAATCGACAGCCGCCCGCAACGTCATGCGGGTCTCGACCGTCACCCGGGTCGGCAACCGCGACGTGATGCGGGTTCGGCCGTTCATCCGGATCTCCGGCAATTTGTCGATGACGACGAGCGACCTTTCCGCCAAAATCCCGCCATTCAACGCCCAGCGCATGCTGACCGATGTCGGCGCCCCCACCCCCGCCGCCGCCGACGATCCGAACAACCCCGATGCCGTCGAACCCGATGCCGAGGTCTCCTTCGTCACCAAGGACCTCGCATCGGTGCTGCCGAAGGCGAAACTCGCCGCCGTGGTCGCGCTCGACGAAGTCCTGATGCGGGTGCGCGACGCCGCCAACTGGCGCGGCAACACCGGCGGCGTACGCTATACGGCGCTGGCGAACGCCGCCGCCGATGCCAGCGGCGTCCAGTCCGACATGAAGCTGGCCTACGCCACCGAGGGCACCGTCTCCGACCCCTATGCCGGCTTTGAAACCCGCGTGGTGCCGGAAAACGTCACGCTGCTGCCGAAGACCAAAGACCAAATCACCGGCGGCAACCCTTCCAACGAGCGCATTCACGTCGTGAAAAAGGGCGATACGGTCACCTCTATCCTGCGCGATCAGGGCGCGACGCCGGACGAGGCCAAGGCGATCGCCGCAACGCTGGGCGCCCGCGGCCGCGACGGCGGCCTGAAGGAAGGCCAGAAGCTCCGTATCCTGATGGCGCCTGCCGCCCCCGGCCCGGGCGTGCGGCTGCAGCCCTATCGGGTGATCGTCGCCAACGAAACCACCATCGAGGCCGTTGCCGCGCTGTCCGACGTCGGCAAATACGTCGCCGTCGACGTGCAGAGCATGAATACGGTCGCCGAGGCTGCCGCCGGCAAAGACGACGACGACGATGAGGATGACGGCACCGGCGTCCGGCTCTACCAGAGCATTTACGAGACCGCATTGCGCAACAAGGTGCCGGCCACCGTCATCGAGGACATGGTCAAGATCTATTCCTACGACGTCGACTTCCAGCGCAAGGTGCAGCCCGGCGATTCCTTCGACGTGTTCTTCGCCGGCGAAGACGACGGCGCGACCATCACCGAAAAGACCGAAGTGCTGTTCGCTTCGCTCACGGTCGGCGGCGAAACCAAGAAATATTACCGCTTCCAGACCCCCGACGACTCGGTCGTCGACTACTATGACGAGACCGGCAAGAGCGCGAAGAAGTTCCTGGTGCGCAAACCCGTCAACAACGCGATCATGCGTTCGGGATTCGGCGGACGCCGCCATCCGATCCTCGGCTACACCAAGATGCACACCGGCGTCGACTGGGCCACGCCTTATGGCACGCCGATCTTCGCTTCCGGCAACGGCGTCGTCGAGAAAGTCGGCTGGGAAGGCGGCTACGGCAAATACGTCAAGCTGAAGCACAACAATGGTTACGAGACCGCCTACGGCCACATGTCGGCGTTTGCCAAGGGCATGGAGCCCGGCAAGCGGGTGCGACAGGGCCAGGTGATCGGCTTCGTCGGCTCGACGGGCATGTCGACCGGCGCCCACGTGCACTACGAAATCCTGGTCAACGGCCGCTTCGTCGATCCGATGCGCGTGAAGCTGCCGCGTGGCCGCTCGCTCGAAGGCCCGGTCATGGCGGGCTTCGAGAAGGAACGCGATCGCCTCGATATCCAGATGAACAATCGCGGCGGCGCGCGTGTCTCCGATGCCGCCGGCAGCACCGCTGCGCCATCGGTGCGGCAAGTCAGCCGCTGAGCGTTTAACTTCCCGGCTTTTCACCTCGTATGTTCGTTAGCGTGAAGTTGCACGCGTTACTGTTCCGCGACGCGGAATGTTTTGCGCGCACACGTACTTCACTCAAGTTCCTCCGCGACAAAATCGCATCGCGCGCGTCGCGATAATGCTTGCGAGCATTTCGGACGCGGTCCACTCTCGTTGCAAGAAGACGATGGGGGGCAGCGAAGGATGCAGGCATATCTCGCACGGCGATTATTGGCGCTTGTCCCGGCGCTGTTCTTTGCCAGCCTGATTGTCTTCGTCATCGTGCGGCTGGTGCCGGGCAACGTCATCGACATGATGCTCGCCCAGAACGACGTCGGCGCCGACAAGCTCTCGCGTGACCAGCTGATCGCAACGCTCGGCCTCGATCGGCCGATGTGGCTGCAATATTTTCACTGGATCGGCGGCATTCTTTTTCACGGCGATTTCGGCCGCTCGCTCTGGCAGAATACGCCGGTGCGCGAACTGCTGGGCGCACGGCTGCCGGTGACGTTCCAGCTCGGCTTCATGGCGCTGATCATCGCGCTCTGCATCGCGCTGCCGATCGGCATCTATTCCGCGATCCGGCAGGACACCGCCGGCGATTATCTCACCCGCTCGTTCTCGATCCTGATGCTGGCGGTGCCGAGCTTCTGGATGGGCACCATGGTGATGGTGTTCCCGTCGATCTGGTGGGGCTGGTCGCCGCAGGTGAACTTCGTCGCGTTCACCGATGATCCCCTGCAGAACCTCAAGCAGATGATTCTGCCGGCGATCATTCTGGGCACCGCGCTGTCGGCCATCACCATGCGCCTGACCCGCACCATGATGCTGGAGGTGCTGCGCCAGGATTATATCCGCACCGCCTGGGCCAAGGGCCTGTCGGAACCGCTGGTCGTCATCCGGCATGCGCTGCGCAACGCGCTGATCCCGGTGGTCACGCTGATCGGCCTGCAGGCGCCTATCCTGATCGGCGGCGCCGTCATCGTCGAGCAGATCTTCGTCATTCCCGGCATGGGGCTGTTGCTGCTCGACGCCATCAGCCAGCGCGATTACCCGATCATAACGGGCGTCAGCCTCGTGATCGGTCTTTGCGTGATGCTGATCAATCTCGCCGTCGACCTGAGCTACGGCCTGCTCGATCCCAAGGTGAGATACCGCTGATGACGCTGGCAATCGATATCCCGGCCACGGGCGGCAAGAGCGAGCGCAATGGCGTCCTCCGCTTCGTGATTCGCCTGTTCCGCGAGAAGCCGCTCGGCGCCGCCGGCGGCGTCATCTTCATCCTGTTCCTGCTGTGCGGGATCTTCGCCGATGTTCTGGCGCCCTATGGCATGAACCAGATCAGCCCGCGCAACCGTCTGATGGCGCCGTCATGGGCCTATCCGTTCGGAACCGACAATCTGGGCCGCGACATGCTCTCGCGCTGTCTCTATGGCGCCCAGATTTCGGTGATCATCGCCTTTACCGCCGCGTCGCTGGCCACCATCATCTCGATCGCGATCGGCATTCTCACCGGTTATCTCGGCGGCAAGATCGATCTCATCACGCAGCGTTTCGTCGACGCCTGGATGAGCTTTCCCGATCTCATCATCCTGCTGGTCGTGGTTTCGGTTCTCGGCCCCGGCCTGCCGCAGATCATCGGCACGCTCGGCCTGCTGCTCGGCATCGCCGGCTCGCGCATCATCCGCTCCGCCGTGGTGTCGGTGCGCGAGAACATGTATGTGCACGCCGCCCAATCGATCGGCGCCTCGACCGGCCGCATCCTGTGGCGGCACATCCTGCCCAACATCATGCCGCCGATCATCGTGCTGTTCACGACGCGTGTCGGCACCGTGATCCTTGCCGAGTCGGGCCTGTCGTTTCTCGGCCTTGGCGTGCCGCCGCCGACGCCAACCTGGGGCGGCATGCTGTCGGGCTCGGGCCGCACCTTCATGTTCCAGGGACCGTGGCTGGCGCTGGCGCCGGGTCTTTGTCTGACGATCGTCGTTTATTCCACCAACGTATTCGGAGACGCCTTGCGGGATCTGCTCGATCCACGCATGCGCGGATCAAGATAACCAGAAAATAAGATCCGGGAGGAAGTCATGTCCTATTTACGCGCCGCATCAGGTCTCGCCGCCGCGTCGGTCGCCGTGGCGCTATCGCTTGCAACCCCTGCATTCTCGCAATCCGAAACGCCGCCAAAGCCCGGCGGCACGCTGGAGATCGGGACAGTTTATGTCACGCTCTCGGCGCTCTCCTGGGATCTGGCCGACTGGAACTGGAAGCAGAACCACGATACCGGCCAGGTCTACGAGCAACTGTTCGCCGCGGACCTCTCCAAGTCCAAACGGCTTGGCGGCAAGCATTCGTTCTACGCCGACGCCTGGATTCCGTCGGATGCGATGCGCGGCGAACTTGCCGAAAAATGGGAGTGGAAGCAAAATCCGCTCCGCCTCGAGATCAACCTGCGCAAGGGCGTGATGTTTCCCGACAAGCCCGGGGTGATGGCGGCGCGCGAACTGGTCGCCGATGACGTGGTGTTCTCCTTCAACCACCGCGACAAGAGCCCCAAGAAAATCGCCGGTTATTTCGATCACATCGACAAGGTCGAAGCCACCGACAAGCACACCGTGCTTTTCACCTTCAAGAACTACAACGCGGAATGGGACTATCGCTTCGGCTGGGGTTATTATTCCGGCATCATCCCGAAGGAAGTCGCCGACGCAGGCGCCGGCAACTGGAAGAACGTCAACGGGACCGGCCCGTTCCAGCTTGCCGAGTTCGTGCAAGGCAACTCGAACACCTATGTCAAGAATCCGAACTACTGGGGCACGGAGAAGATCAACGGCGTCGAGACCAAGCTCCCGCTGGTCGACAAGGTCGTTTACCGCACGATCAAGGACGAGGCGACCTTCCTCACGGCATTGCGAACCGGCAAACTCGACATCCTCGAAAACATCAGATGGTCCGCGGTCGATGAGCTCAAGAAGAGCGCACCGCAGCTGCAATGGTCGAAGTGGCTCTCGATGAGCGGCCAGTTCCTCGCCATGCGCGTCGATACCAAGCCGTTCGACGACATCAGAGTCCGGCGCGCCCTCAATCTCGCCGTCAACAAGCAGGAGATCGTCAAGGAGTATTATGGCGGCAATGCCGAGCTGTTCGCCTACCCGCAGCACCCCGATTATCTCGGCTATTTCGAGCCGCTCGAGGCGATGCCGGACTCGATCAAGGAACTCTTCACCTACAACCCGGAGAAAGCGAAGAAGCTGCTCGCCGAGGCCGGCGTTCCGAAGGGGTTTACCTTCAAGGTTCAGGTATGCGCGTGCGTGCCCGACCATATCGACCTGATACCGCTGCTGGCGGCCTATTATGAACAGGTCGGCGTCAAGCTGGACATTCAAACCATGGAATACGGTGCGTTCCTTTCAGCCATGACCACCAAGACCAATGCACCGGGCTATCTCATGAACAACGGGCACACCAATCCGACGACGACCATTCGCAAGAGCTTCGTCAGGGGCCAGGTTTGGAACCCGTCGCAATGGTCCGATCCCGAGTACGACAAGAAGATGGACGCGGTTTATCTTGAGCCAGACGAGACCAAGCGCCAGGCCATGCTGAAGGAAATGACGCGCGAGATTCTGGATAAGGCCCCCTATGTGTGGCTTCCCACCCCGTACATCTTCACGGCCTGGTGGCCCTGGGTGAAGAACTACGCCGGCGAACTCCGCGCCGGTGCCGTTCGTCCGGGGCCGATCTACGCCCGCATCTGGATCGATCAGGAACTCAAGAAGAAGATGGGCCGTTGAGCGGGACCGCGGCGATGACGCGCCCACTGCTGGAAGTCAAAAACCTGACAACGCGGTTCCGCACCGAGCGCGGAACCGTGACCGCGGTCGATGGCGTATCGTTTCATGTCGATCCCGGCGAGACGCTCGCGATCGTTGGCGAGTCCGGATCCGGCAAGAGCGTGACCGCGCTCTCCGTGTTGCGCCTGATCCCGAATCCGCCCGGCCGGATCGAGAGCGGCGAAATCCTGTTCGACGGCACGGATCTGTTGAAGCTCGACGACCCCGGCATCCGCGCGGTCCGCGGCAACAAGATTGCGATGATCTTCCAGGAACCGATGTCCTCGCTCAATCCGGCGCTGACCGTCGGCCTGCAGGTCGCCGAGCCGATCAATGTGCATCGGGGCACGCCGTGGGAAAAGGCCTATGAGGCTGCGACCGAACTGATCGGCCGCGTCCGCATCGGCGATGCCGCGAGCCGGCTCGGCTCCTACCCGCACCAATATTCCGGCGGCATGCGCCAGCGCGTCATGATCGCAATGGCGCTGGCCTGCGCACCCCGCTTGATCATCGCCGATGAGCCGACCACGGCGCTCGACGTCACGGTGCAGGCGCAGATCCTCGACCTCTTGAAGGAAGTCACGCGTGAGACCGGCTCCTCGCTGATCCTGATCACGCATGATCTCGGCGTCGTCGCCCGCTACGCCGACCGTGTCGCGGTCATGTATGGCGGCCGCATCGTCGAAGTCGCGCCGGCGCGCGAGCTCTACGCCCGGCCACAGCATCCCTATACATCGGGGCTAATGGCGTCCGTTCCCCGCCTCGATGGCGGCGGCGGCCGTCGCCTGATGCCAATCGAGGGCCAGCCGCCTGATCTGGCCAGCCTGCCGCCCGGCTGCTCTTTCGCGCCGCGCTGCCGCGCGATCCTGGAACAATGCCGAACCGCGAAGCCTGAACTGATTCAGGTCGCCGACCGTCACGCCAAAGCGTGTTTCGCCCATGTCTGACGCGCTGCCCGAGCCATCCGTCGATACCATCCTCCGGGTCGAGGATTTGAAGGTTCATTTCCCGGTCACCAAGGGCATCATCCTTCAGCGGCAGGTCGCGACCGTCAAAGCGGTCGACGGCGTTTCGTTCACGATCCGGCGTGGCGAGACACTGGGTCTCGTCGGCGAAAGCGGCTCCGGCAAATCGACCACCGGACTTGCGGTACTGCGGATGCTGACGCCGACCGCCGGACGGATCGTGTTCGAGGGACAGGACATCGCCCCGCACCGCGGCGCCGAACTATTGGGTGTGCGGCGCCGGATGCAGATGGTCTATCAGGACCCTTATGGCTCGCTCAATCCGCGCATGACGATCCGCAGCATCGTCGGCGAGCCGCTGGCCGTTCATGGCCTCGATGGCGACAAGGCGGCGACGCGCGACAAGATCGCGTCCCTGATCGCTTCCGTCGGCCTGTTGCCCGATATGGCCGATCGCTATCCGCATGAATTCTCCGGCGGCCAGCGCCAGCGCATCGGCATCGCCCGCGCGCTGGCGCTGGAGCCGAGCCTCCTGATCGCCGACGAGCCGGTGTCCGCGCTCGACGTCTCGATCCAGGCCCAGGTCATCAACCTGTTCATGGACCTGCAGGAGCGGCTGGGGCTGACCTATCTGTTCATCGCGCATGATCTGGCTGTTGTCCGCCACATCTCGACGCGCATCGCGGTGATGTATCTCGGCCGCCTCGTCGAAATCGCCGACCGCGACGATCTCTATCGCAATCCGCTGCACCCCTACACCGAAGCCCTGATGGCGGCGGTGCCGGTCGCCGATCCCGAGGTGGAGGCGCGCCGGCCGCGGGCGGTGATTTCAGGTGAAGTGCCGAGCGCGCTGCGGCCGCCGCCCGGATGCAGCTTCCACACCCGTTGCCCCCGCGCCATGGCGGTGTGCAAGACCGATCAGCCGCCGCTTCGCGAACTCGGTCCGGGACGCGCGGTCGCCTGTCATCTCCATACAGGCTGAACTCTCGTTAAATTCTGAAGGGGCGGGTTCCTAGCGCGTTGTCATTTTTGTGGCGGCCGGGCCGCGCCGCACCTACAAGTTTTGTTTGCCAAACCACGCGAGCGAACGAATACTCACCTCCATAATAAAAAACGGGAGGTAGCGTCATGACGAGCAGGCTTGCATTCGGGGCGACTGTGGCTGCGGCAGTGTTTCTTGCCACCGGCGCCGCGGCGCAGACATATGAAGTTACCAAACTCGTTCCGGGCTCGGCGTTTCACGGCGTCCATGGGCTCGGCATCGACAAGGCCGGGCGGTTGTTCGCCGGCAGCGTCGCGGGTGCGGCGCTCTACGAAGTCGATCGCGCGAGCGGCACGGCCAAGATCGCGGTTGCCTCGCCGGAAGGCATGGCCGACGACATCGCATTTGCCCCCGACGGCACCATGGCGTGGACCGCATTCCTGACCGGCGACCTCTACTCGCGAAAGGGCGACGGCCCGGTCAAGAAGCTGGCCTCCGGCCTGCCCGGCATCAACTCGCTCGCGTTCCGCAAGGACGGACGGCTCTATGCGACGCAGGTATTCCTCGGCGACGCGCTCTATGAGATCGATGTCGAGGGCGCCAAGCCGCCGCGCAAGATCATGGAGAAGATGGGCGGCCTCAATGGATTCGAGTTCGGGCCGGACGACAAGCTTTACGGCCCGCTCTGGTTCAAGGGCCAGGTCGCCAGGGTCGACGTCGACAAGGCCGAGCTGACTGTGGTCGCCGACGGTTTCAAGATTCCGGCGGCGGTCAATTTCGATTCCAAGGGCAATCTCTGGGTCGTGGACACCGCGCTCGGCCAATTGGTGCGGGTCGATCCGAAGTCCGGCGCCAAGAAAATGGTGGCGCAGCTCAAGCCGTCGCTCGACAACCTCGCGATCGACGACAAGGACCGGATCTTCGTTTCCAACATGGCCGATAACGGTATTCAGGAGGTCGATCCGGAAACCGGCGCTGCCAAGCAGATTATCATCGGCAAGCTGGCGCTGCCCGGCGGCATCGGCGTCGTCTCGGACGGCGGCAAAGACACCCTCTACGTCGCCGACGTGTTTGCCTACCGTACCGTCGACGGCACCACCGGCGAGGTCTCCGAGCCTGCCCGCATGCATGCCGACGGCGTGACGCTGGAATATCCGATGAGCGCAACCGCGAGGGGCGACGACGTGATCCTGTCGAGCTGGTTCACCGGCACGGTGCAGTTGATCGACCGCAAGACCGGCAAGACCAGGGAGATGCTCCACGACTTCAAGGCGCCGCACGACGCCGTCAAGCTCGGTGACGGCTCCATTCTGGTCAACGAACTCGGCAGTAAATCGCTGGTCCGCGTCAGTGGCGAGCACGGCAAGGACCGTAAGGTTCTGATCGGGGACCTCGAGGGACCGGTCGGCATGGCCGCCACCGCATCGGGCGATGCGGTCTATGTCACGGAAGCCTTCGCCGGCCGCGTGTTGAAGATCGGAACCAATGGCGAGAAGGCAATCGTCGCCAAGGACCTGAAAATGCCCGAGGGCATCGCGCTCGGACCCGACGGAATGCTGGTCGTCGCCGAAGTCGGCGCCAAGCGCATTATCGGGATCAATCCGAAAGACGGAACCGTCACCGAGATCGCCGGCAACCTTCCGATCGGCCTCGCCCCTGCCCCCGGCGGATTGCCGTCCAACATCCCGACCGGCGTCGGCGTCGGCGCATCCGGGGTGATCTACTTCTCGTCGGATCTGGAGAACGCGATTTACAAGGTAGTGAAGAAGTAACGGCACGGCTCGCCGGCATCGACGCCGTCGTCATGGCCGGGCTTGACCCGGCCATCCACGTCTTCTTTCATTTGCGGCCAAGACGTGGATGCCCGGGTCAAGCCCGGGCATGACGACATCGTTGAGTTATCGCGGACCAATCAGTTCAGCTTGCGCTTCGGGATCGGCGCCTCGAAAGTCGCGATCTCGGCGGTCTGCGGCGCCTTGCCGTTGAAGGTCAGCACGTTGCCTTCGCTGGAGATCACCACGCGGTCGCCATCGGCGACCGAGCCTTCGAGGATCATCTCGGCCAGCGGATCCTGCAAATTGCGCTGGATGACCCGCTTCAGGGGACGCGCGCCATAGGCGGGATCCCAGCCCTTGGCGGCGAGCCAGTCGCGCGCCGCGGCATCCAGCGTGAGCGTAATCTTGCGCTCCTCCAGGAGCTTCTGCAGCCGCGCGAACTGGATCTCGACGATCCGGCCCATCTCGCTCTTCTGCAAGCGGTGGAACAGGATGATCTCGTCGACCCGGTTGAGGAACTCGGGGCGGAAATGCGCCCGCACCATCCCCATCACCTGATCGCGCACCTCAGACGTGTCCTCGCCTTCCGGCTGGTTCACCAGGAATTCCGAACCGAGGTTCGAGGTCATGATGATCAGCGTGTTGCGGAAGTCGACCGTGCGGCCCTGACCGTCGGTCAGCCGGCCATCGTCGAGCACCTGCAGCAGCACGTTGAAGACATCCGGATGCGCCTTTTCGATCTCGTCGAACAGCACCACCTGATAGGGCCGCCGCCGCACCGCTTCGGTGAGCGCGCCGCCCTCGTCATAGCCGACATAGCCGGGAGGCGCGCCGATCAGCCGCGAGACCGAGTGTTTTTCCATGTACTCGGACATGTCGAGGCGGACCATCGCGGTCTCGTCATTGAACAGATATTCCGCCAGCGCCTTGGTCAGTTCGGTCTTGCCGACGCCGGTCGGCCCCAAGAACATGAACGAGCCCATCGGGCGGTTCGGATCCTGCAGGCCGGCGCGCGAACGGCGGACGGCGGTCGCGACCGCGCGCACGGCTTCGGCCTGGCCGACCACCCGCTGGCCGAGACTGCCTTCCATCTTCAGCAGCTTGTCCTTTTCGCCCTCGAGCATCTTGTCGACGGGCACACCGGTCCAGCGCGACACCACCTGCGCGATGTGGTCGGCGGTAACCGCCTCCTCCATCATCTCGCCGGGGTTTTCCTTGGCTTCGATGTCGGCAAGTTTCTTCTCCAGTTCGGGAATCCGGCCATAGGCCAGTTCGCCCGCACGCTGGAATTCGCCGCGGCGCTGCGCGTTGGCAAGCTCGATGCGCAAGGCATCGAGTTCGCTCTTCAGCTTCTGGGCGTCGGAGAGCTTGTTCTTCTCCGCGCTCCAGCGCGCCGTCAGCGCCGCCGACTTCTCCTCGAGGTCGGCGAGTTCCTTTTCCAGCGTCTGCAGGCGGCTCTTGGAGCCGGCATCGCTTTCCTTCCGGAGCGCCTCCTGCTCGATCTTCAGGCGGATGATCTCCCGATCCATCGTATCGAGTTCTTCCGGCTTGGAATCGACCTGCATCTTGAGCCGCGCCGAGGCCTCGTCCATCAGGTCGATGGCCTTGTCGGGCAGGAAGCGGTCGGTGATGTAGCGATTCGACAGCGTGGTGGCGGCGACCAGCGCCGAATCCGTGATCCGCACGCCGTGGTGCTGCTCGTATTTGTCCTTCAGGCCGCGCAGAATCGAAATCGTGTCCTCGACCGTCGGCTCGGAAACGAAGATCGGCTGGAACCGGCGCGCCAGCGCCGCATCCTTTTCGACATGCTTGCGGTATTCGTCGAGCGTGGTGGCGCCGATGCAATGCAGTTCGCCGCGCGCCAGCGCGGGTTTCAGCAGATTGGACGCGTCCATCGCACCGTCGGCCTTGCCGGCGCCGATCAGCGTGTGCATCTCGTCGATGAACAGGATGATGCTGCCTTCGGCCGAAGTGACCTCGGCCAACACGGCCTTCAGCCGCTCCTCGAACTCGCCGCGGTATTTGGCACCCGCAATCAGCGAGCCGAGGTCCAGCACCAGCAGCTTCTTGTCTTTCAGGCTCTCCGGAACGTCGCCGTTGAGAATCCGCAGCGCCAGACCCTCGACGATCGCGGTCTTGCCGACGCCGGGTTCGCCGATCAGCACGGGATTGTTCTTGGTGCGGCGGGACAGCACCTGAATCGTGCGGCGGATTTCCTCGTCGCGGCCGATGACCGGATCGAGCTTGCCGTCGCGCGCGGCCTGGGTGAGGTCGCGGGCATATTTCTTCAGCGCGTCATAGGCGTTCTCGGCGGTCGCCGAGTCAGCGGTGCGGCCCTTGCGCAGGCTTTCGATCGCCGCATTGAGGTTTTGCGGCGTGACGCCGCCCTTGCTCAGGATGGTCGCGGCCTCGCTGCCTTTCTCGAGCGTGAGGCCCAGCAGCAGCCGCTCGACGGTGACAAAGCTGTCGCCGGCCTTTTCGGCGGCCTTTTCCGCAGCGTCAAACGCGCGCGCCAGTTCGGGGGCGAGATAGACTTGGCCCGCGCCGCTGCCGGATACTTTCGGGAGTTTGCCCAGCGCATCCTCGGTGGCTTTAAGGATGGCGCGGGAGTTGCCGCCGGCACGGTCGATCAGACCGCCGGCAAGGCCTTCGCTATCGTCCAGCAGCACCTTGAGCACGTGCAGCGGGGAGAATTGCTGGTGGCCGTCGCGCACGGCCAGCGATTGCGCAGACTGGATGAAACCGCGCGCACGCTCGGTGTATTTCTCAATATTCATTCTTCACTTCCCTCGGCCTGCCACCCCTACCCCGAAGGCATAAGCGCGGCATCTTCATTGGGTTTCCGCGCGGCCGCGTTGACATTCCTCAACCAGCCGGCGGTCGTCGCCGTTATTTCAGGCTTGACGCAAATGTGGGCATGTCAGGCCAAAAACGGAAGAGGCCGACTTTACAATTTCAGCGTAGTGGCAGGCTGCAAAAGAATCTCTTAAAAGGCCGGATGACCTCATCAAAACCCCCTGAGATCACCGGTATCTACCGCTATCCCGTCAAGGGCCTGACCCCTGAACCGCTGCCGCGAGCGGCCCTGACCGCTGGCGAGACCCTGCTGGCCGACCGCCGCTACGCCATCGAAAATGGCCCTAGCGGCTTCGATCCGGACGCGCCGAAATGGCTGCCAAAACCGCACTTCCTGATGCTGCAGCGGGACGGCTGGCTGGCGGCGCTGCAGACCCATTTCGACGACGCCAGCCACGTGCTGACCATCCGCCACAACGGCGCGATCGCGGCCCAGGGCAACCTCGAGACCGCCGAGGGCCGGACCGCCATCGAGCAGTTCTTCGCCACCAGCTACGCCGGCCAGATCAAGGGGCCGCCAAAAGTGCTGACCAGCCCGGGCCACAGTTTCTCCGACGTCGCCCGCAAGGTGGTCTCGATCATTAATCTCGCCAGCGTCCGCGCCATCGAGAACATGGTCGACCACCCCGTCCACCCCCTGCGCTTCCGCGCCAACCTCTATGTCGAGGGCTGGCCGGCCTGGCACGAGTTCGACCTGCTCGACCGCACGCTCGCGATCGGCGACGTCAGGCTCAAGGTGGTGAAGCGGATCGTCCGCTGCGCCGCCGTCAACGTTGACCCCGACACAGCCGAGCGTGACCTCGCCATCCCGCAGGCGCTGCAGCGCAGGCTCGGCCATGGCGATTGCGGGATCTATGCCGAGGTGACGGCCGGCGGCAGCATTGCGGTCGGCGATGCGCTCATGGCGGAACAGCCGGAATTGTTGTGAGTTGCTGTCGTCCCGGCGAACTCAGATGCGCAATTGCGCATCGGGGGACCCATACCGCGTGATCTCTCGATAGAGGCGCGGTAGCAGAGATCGTTCGCAAAACTTCTCCCTGTGGTTATGGGTCCCGGATCGCGCTTCGCTTGTCCGGGACGACGGGGATGTGTGGCCGCATTCTCGCGACGCATTACGCCCGAGCTTTGCCAGAAACTTCCCGCCCTCTTCAAATAGAGGGCGCAGGGAAGACCGGGTGCGCGCTGCACCCGCGGTCTCGCGTGCGGTTTGCACAAAACAAAGTGCACACGA
>NZ_JAFCLX010000057.1:0-45520 GCF_018130205.1 Bradyrhizobium sp. AUGA SZCCT0222 | reverse complement strand
CCATCCCGTCCTGGTCAGAAGGGCGTCGGCCGTCGTCACGGACGTTGGACGGGTTGCGGTGGACGCTGGTTTGCGCTGAGACGACGGCGTGGATAAGCGTACGGCAAAACCGTGTGGTCCTGGCGCCCGTTGCAGGCGTCAAGCTGTCGGAGAAGCGCAAGCGGGAACGGCAGCGACGGAGTCAACCAAGAACTCGTCTCCGGGGAGATCACGGCATAAGCCGTAAAGCCATTGCGCAGGGAAGGCCGGGTGTTCTCCGCTGCCCTGTATGCTCGCGTGCACATTTTTTTGTGCAAACCGCACGCGAGACCGCGGGTGCAGCGCGCACCCGGTCTTCCCTGCGCCCTCTCGATTAGAGGGCAAGGAATTTCTGGCAAAGCTCGGGCGCATCGCGCCGCGGGAACGCGAAACTGCGTTTAGACCACGGTGCAGCAACAAATACCGCCGTCGTCCCGGCCTTGAGCCGGGACCCATAACCACAGGAAGAAGTTTGGCGAACGGTCTCTGTTACCGAGGCTCTATCGAGAAATCACGCGGTATGGGTCCCCCGATACGCAATTGCGCATCTGCGTTCGCCGGGACGACACCGTGATCCCAGCTCAATACCCACGTTGACGCCCCCTTTGACCTGCGCCAATCTCAGCGAAAACCAAAACAAAACTCCGGAGGTCACGCCATGCTCCGCGCCGAAGACAACGCCTTCCTGACCGAGAGCGGGGCGGGAACGGGAATGGGCGAATTGCTGCGCCGGTTCTGGATGCCGGTGCTGCTGTCGGCGGAACTGCCTGAGGCCGACGGCACGCCGAAGAAGATCGTGGTCATGGGCGAGGAGCTGCTGGCGTTCCGCGACACGCGCGGCGTGGTCGGCGTGATCGACCAGTATTGTCCGCACCGCGGCGCCAATCTCTGGCTCGGCCGCAACGAAGAGTGCGGCATCCGCTGCGTCTATCATGGCTGGAAGTTCGACACGTCAGGCAATTGCGTGGACATGCCGACCTCCTATCCCGATCTGAATGCAAAGGACCTGATCAAGATCAAGTCCTATCCGGTGCGCGAATGGGGCGACATGATCTGGGCCTATATGGGTCCGGCGGACCAGATGCCGGAACTGCCGGCGCTGGAGATGGCGCTGGTGCCGGCCTCGCACCGCTACGTCACCAAGAAATGGCAGGACTGCAACTGGGTGCAGGCGCTCGAAGGCTCGATCGATACCGCGCATTTCACCTTCGCGCATCTGAGCTTCGAGAAGGAAGAGAACGAGATCCTCGACATCAAGAAGCATTTCGTGAATCCGCTCACACGGGTTGCGACCGACCATATGCGCTGGATCGCCGAGGACCCGCGCCCGGTGATCAAGATCAGCCCGCACGCGGCCGGCCTCACCGTCGCCGGCGGGCGGCTCACCGGGTCCGACAACATCTACTGGCGCATCGCCCAGTTCCTGATGCCGGTGCATGCCTATGCGCCGAGCTCGATGCCGGGCGAGAACATCTTCGGCCAGAGTTTTGTCCCCGTGACCGATACCAGTTGCTGGATCTACACCTATGCGTGGAATCCCGAGCGGCCGCTGACGCAGGCCGAGCGCGACGGCTACGATCGCGGCAACGGCGTGATGTCGGAGGTCGACGAGAATTACGTTCCGCTGCGCAACAAGGCCAACGACTATCTGATCGATCGCAAGCTGCAGAAGACCAAAAGCTACACCGGCATCAAGGGCGTCTCCGAACAGGACGCCGCGGTGCAGGACAGCCAGGGCCCGATCGCCGACCGGACGCGAGAACATCTCGGCCCGACTGATTTGGGCATCATGCATTTCCGCAAACTGGTGATGGAGACCGCCCGCGCGCTGCAGCAGGGCGAGGCACCGCCGCATGTCGCGCGTCAGGACCGCTACACCGTACGCTCCGGCGCCTGCGTGACCAGCAAGACGAAAGACCTCGCCGCCGTGATGATCGAGCGCTTCGGCGATGCGGCGGGGTTCGTCGGTGGCCCGGGGCGGAATGTTGCGGCGGAGTAGGGGCGGGCTGCTTCTCTCGTGTCGTCCCGGCGAACGCCGGGACCCATACGCCGCGGCCCGTGTTGTTGAAAAAGAAAGACAACGATCAGCGTGTTAAAACAATGATCGCTGGTGGTTATGGGTCCCGGCTCAAGGCCGGGACGACGTGTGGATGGATACGGGCCTACAACGGAATCCTCCGATACTCCCGATTGCTCAAACTCGCTTCCTCCAGATCGAGGTCGCGCTCGATCCGGCGCCGGGTCTCGTCGGTGATCTTGCCGTCGCGCAGCAAGGCGTGAATGAATTTACGCTCCGTCGAGATCAGCTCGCGTGTCAGTTCGGTGCCGGCCGCCGAGGCGTCCTCCACATCGGGATCGAACGCATCGGGCAGCTGGTTGGTGCGGGATTCGTGCCGTGCGCGGAGCAGCTTGACGACTTCGTCGGTCAATTCGCGGTCGTTGGTGATGGCATCGAGCGATTTGAGCGCCGCTTCGAGCGCCTCGCGCCGCGCTTCGATCTCGGCTTCGTGCTCGGCGATGTGTTCGTCGCGGCCGGCCTGCGTCAGGCCGAGCCACCGCACCACCAGCGGCAGGCCTGACCCCAATCCGACCAGGGTGATGAAAATGACGCCGAAGGAAACGAACAGGATCAGGTCGCGATGCGGGAACGCGTCGCCATTCGGTAGTGCAAGCGGCAGCGCCAGCGCGGCGGCAAGCGACACCGCGCCGCGCACGCCGGTGAAGGCGATCACGAAGGTGTTTCGCCATGGAGGACTGGGATCGCGCGCCCGCAGGCGCGGATTCAGCAGGCGCGGCAGATAGATGGCAGGAAAGACCCAGGCGAACCGCGCGACGATCACGATGGCCGTGACCAGCGCGGTAGCGAACAGGATCTCGTCCAGCGGGAACGCCTTCGATTTCTCGAACAGCGAGCGCATCTGGAAGCCGGTGAGCAGGAACAGAAAACCCTCGACCAGGTAGATCACGAGGTCCCAGAAGAAGATGCCCTGCAGGCGCGTCGCCGACGAGATCAAAAGCGGCCCGTTCCAGCTCATATAAAGCCCGCAGGCGACGGTGGCGATCACGCCGGAACCGCCGAAATGGTGGGGAATCCAGAAGGCGAGGTAGGGCGTGATCAGCGACAGCGTGATCTCGACCTGCGGATCACGGGCGCGGTGGCGCATGCGCAGGCTGAGCCAGCCTACCGCGAGACCGAACAGCAACTCGCCGACGACGATGACAGCGAAGGTGCCGGTGGCCTTCGGCAGCGAGAACATGCCGGTCAGGATCGCCGCGACCGCGAAGCGGTAGAGGATCAGCGCGGTCGCATCGTTGACCAGGCCCTCGCCCTCGAGCACGACCAGGATCCGGCGCGGCATGCCGAGTTTCTTGGCAATCGCCAGCGGCGCCACCACGTCGGGCGGGGCGACGATGGCGCCCAGCAGAAAGCCGACGGTCCATGGCAGCCCGATCAGGTAATGCGTGGCGGCGGCGACCGCGAAGGCGGTAAAAATCACGCAGCCGACCGCCAGCAGCGTGATCGGGCGGAGGTTGAATTTGAATTCGCGCCAGCTCATGGCGACGCTGGCCGAGTAGATCAGCGGCGGCAGCACCAGCACCAGCACCAGTTCCGGCGGCAGTTCGATCGACGGCATGCCCGGCACGAAGGCAAGCACGATGCCGGCGAGCATCATCAGGATGGCGGACGCGACATTGATTCGCCGCGCCAGCAACGCGGTGCCCGCCAGCACGGCGAGCAGGATCAAAAAGATCTGAAATTTGGCTTCCATGATCTCCCCAATTCGCAGGGAAACCCCTCGGACGTCAATCCGGTCGGATGGACCCGCGGACGGGGGAGACTACCCGCGCAGATCGTAGAGGTAGGACTTCGAGACGATCTTCCAGCCGTCGGAGAGCTTCATCGCCACCAGATAGTCGGTGAAATAGAGCGGCGGCAATTGGCAGCGCACCTTGATGAAGGCGGTGGATTGGTCCGAACGGTCGATCGTGACGATGAAATCCTCACGCGGCTTGCCTTCCGCCTTCGCCGACGGCCGCTTGCGGAAGTAATCCAGCCAGTCGGGCATGGCGAGGACCTTCAGCCGGCCCTTCTCCAGCGAGCGCAGGTCGGCGGAAGGGTGGAAGATCGCGCCGAGCTTGTCGACGTCGCCTTCGTAGACGGCGTCGAAATAATGCTGGATCACGGCTTCGACGGTCGAGCGGTCGTAGCTCACGGATCGGTCCTCATATGCTGGCCTAAACAGCCGTCACTCGCGCAGATCGTAGCGGTAGGATTTCGAGACGATCTTCCAGCCGTCAGAGAGCTTCATCGCCACCAGATAGTCGGTGAAATAACGCGGCGGCAATTGGCAGCGCACCTTGATGAAGGCGGTGGACTCGTCCGAGCGGTCGATGGTGACGATGAAATCCTCGCGCGGCTTGCCTTCGGCCTTGGCTGACGGGCGCTTGCGCACGCGGTCCAGCCAGTCCGGTACGGTCAGCACCTGCAATTCGCCCTTCTCCACCCAGCGCAAATCGGCGGTGGGGTCGAAGATGGCGCCGAGCTTGTCGGCATTGCCTTCATACAGGCCATCGAAATAATTCTGGACGACGGCTTCGACGCTCGATCGGTCTTCGCTCACAATAGTCCTCCCCAAAGGTGCAGGATTGTTCGATCTGAAGTAAGCCACGAACGGATGAATTTCGCTACGGGTGAGTGCAAGACCGCGGCAGGGAATTGATCATGACGGGTTCAGTTAGTTCGAATGCTCGCATTCTGACCGGAGAATGCTTCTGCGGCGCGGTGCGTTACGCCGTGGCCGATTCATTCGAATATGCCCTCAATTGTCATTGTTCGAATTGCCGGCGGACCACCGGTTCGGCGTTCAAGCCGTTTGCCGGCATCGCGCGCGACAGGCTCAGTATCACCGCGGGTGACGATATCGTGATGATCCATGGCGACGATGCCGGTCATAACGCGCACTGCCGGCGATGTGGCTCCTTGCTCTATTCGGTGGTGCGCGATGGCGCCTTCGTCCATGTCGCGATGGGGACACTGGTCGATGCTCCCTCGATCCGCCCGTCCGCCCACATCTTCGTGGGTTCCAGGTCCTTGGCTTCCAAGGCGCCCTGGTTCTCCATCACCGACGATTTGCCGCAGTACCAGGGTCACGTTGTCCGGGCTGAACGCCCGGAACAGGCGTAGCAATTGGCGGGGCGCGGCCGGACGAGCCCGGCGTCAAACATGACCGGCCAACGGGCGAGCCCGTGGCCTGTTTGCCGGATTGGCGGTAAAATGGCCGCGCGATCCGGGTCGATGCGGTTCGTGACCCAACTCACAAAGCCCGGCCCTATGCCCATGATAGGTATACCCGGTGGGAAAAAGTGCGAGGCTCCGGAAGCGTCATGTTCAGATCTGGATCTCTAAAATTGCATCGATGGGTGCTTGCCGCCGCGGCGCTGCTGGCTGTGTGCCAGCCGGCGTTTGCCGAGAAGCGCGTCGCCCTGGTGCTCGGCAATTCCGCCTACAGGAATGTCCCGCAGCTTGCCAATCCGGTTAACGACAGTGCCAAGATCGCCGCGACGCTGAAGGATGCCGGCTTCGATGTCGTCGATTCTCGCCGCGATTTGCCCGCGGCCGAAACCCGGCGCGCGCTGCGCGACTTCGCCGACCGTGCCCGGGACGCCGACATCGCCGTCGTCTATTACGCCGGCCACGGCATCGAGGTGGACGGCTCGAACTACTTGATTCCGGTGGATGCAAAACTGGAACGCGATACGGACGTCTACGATGAGGCCCTGTCGCTGGATCGCGTGTTGATCGCGATCGAGCCGGCCAAGAAATTGCGGCTCGTCATTCTCGACGCCTGCCGGGACAATCCGTTTGCCAAGTCCATGAAGCGCACGGTTGCCTCGCGCGCGATCGGGCAGGGCCTCGCCAAGGTCGAGCCGAGCAGCCCGAACGTGCTGATCGCCTATTCGGCCAAGGCCGGATTCACCGCGGCGGATGGCGACGGCCAGAACAGCCCGTTCACAGCAGCGCTGTCGCGCCATATCGCAACCCCGGGGCTCGATGTGCGCCGCGCTTTCGGATTTGTCCGCGACGAAGTGCTCAAGACCACCGGCAACCGGCAGGAACCGTTCGTCTATGGTTCGCTCGGCGGCGAAGACGTGCCGCTGGTGCCGGCCCCTGCCAAACCGGCGCCCGCCGCAGCGACGGCTGCGCCCGCGCTCAGTGCGCAGGCCGAAGCCCGCCGCGACTACGAACTGGCGCTGCAGCTCGGCAACAAGAACGCGCTCGACGCCTTCCTCAAGCAATATCCCGACGGCTTCTATGCCAGCCTCGCCAAGCTGCAGCTCGACAAGATCGCCGCCGAGGAAATCCGCATCGCCGCCACAGAGAAGGCGCGGCTGGCCGAGCAGGAGCGGGCGCGGCTCGTCGCCGAAGGCGCTCAGAAATCGGAGCAGTCGAAGGCCGAGGCTGATGTCAGGGCCGCCGAGCAGGCGCGCATCGCCGCCGAAAAAGCCAAGCAGATTGCGCAGGACCAGGCCGCGGCGGCCGAACAGAAGCGCCTCGCGGCTGAAGTACCCGCGCCCGCCAAGGAACCTGTCAAGGAAAAGGCCGTCAATCTCGCGGCGCTGCCCCCCGCATCGGCCCCGGCGGACATCACCAGGTCGGTGCAGGCCGAACTGCGCCGAGTCGGCTGCCTGACCGGCGCTGCCGATGGCGACTGGAACGTGGCTTCGCAGCGCTCGCTGACGCTGTTCAACCGCTACGCCGGGACCAGGCTTGATGCCAAAGTGGCCAGCGTCGACACGCTCGATGCGATCAAGCTGAAGCCGTCCCGCGTCTGTCCGCTGGTCTGCGAACATGGCTTCAGGGCCGATGGCGACCGCTGCAGCAAGATCACTTGCGCCCAGGGTTCGGTGCTCAACGACGACAATGAATGCGAAAAGCGCCGCGGCAACAAGCCGGTGGCCAAGCGCGATAGCGATGATCGCCCCGAACGGCCGGTTCGCGAACGGCCGCGGCCCGAGGTCAGTGCGCCCAGGCCTCAGGCATCCGGCCGGGCATCCGGCCAGGTCGTATGCGATCAGGCCGGTTGTCGCTCCGTGACCGCCGGCTGTCGCCTCGAATACAAGACGTTTGCCCAAGGTGGTCCGTATCCAAGCGGCGGCAATATCGAAGTGTGCCGCTGACTAGATCGCACTCGCGGCGATGTTGACCATCAGTGCGACCAGCGCGGTATTGAACACGAACGAGATGATGCCGTGGACGGTCGCGGTGCGGCGGATGATCTTGTCGGTAATCCCGACATCGGAAACCTGCGCGGTCATTCCGATCACGAACGAGAAGTAGACGAAATCCCAGTAATCGGCGTCCTCATGCTGGTCGCCGCTCGGGAATTGCAGGCCGCCCGGTTTGTCGCCGCGGTAATACTCATGCGCGTAATGCAGCGAGAACGCCGTGTGTACCGCCGCCCATGACAGGGCGATGGTCATCATTGCCAGCACCAGTCCCGGCGCGCTGCGGTTGGAGGCGCCGAGTTCGAACACGATGGCCGCGATGCTGGCAAACGCGCCGAGCGCCGTCAGCAGCAGAATCAGGAAACGGCCGTCGTCCTGCAGCGCCGCGTTGCGGCGGATGTGCAAAATGCCGCTGCGAAACACCATGGTGAAAACCAGCACCAGATACAGCGCGACGAAGATGTCCCAGCTGACCAGCAGCCGCGTTACCAGCCGCAGCGAGCCCGGCAGCAAAAAGAACGCAACGATACCGACTGCGATCGCGATGAAGGTGCGTGGCCGCCCATAGACCACACGGAGCAGAACCGGCTTTTTCCTGAACCGGTCGAGGAGCTCGTCGAGTTCCTTCTTCTGCGATGGCACGTCAGCTCTTGCGATCGGCGACGAAGCGCGACGCGGCCTTCAGTACGTCACCCTTGGCGCCGAAGATCGACAGCGCGGAATCCGCGCGCGCCAGCAAGTCGCGCACGCGCTGCTTGGCGCCGTCGATACCGAGCTGGGTGACGAAGGTGGTCTTGCCGAGCGCCGCATCGGCGCCGGCCGGCTTGCCGAGGGCTGCGGCGTCGCCCTCGACGTCGAGCAGATCGTCGGCGATCTGGAACGCCTCGCCGAGCGCGCGGCCGTAATCGTCGAGCGCCTGATATTCCTGTTGCGTGGACTGGCCGAGGATCGCGCCCGCGATGCAGCCATAGCGCAGCAGCGCGCCGGTCTTCATCTGCTGCAGCCGCGCCACGTCGACCGGTTCGCGGTCGCCGAACCGGCCTTCGCCGGCGAGGTCGAGTATTTGTCCACCGACCATGCCGCCGATCCCCGAGGCGCGGGCGAGCGCACGGGTCAGCAGCAGGCGCACGGTGGGATCCGAATGAATCTCGTCGCGGGTCACGATGTCGAACGCCAGCGTCAGCAGGCCGTCACCGGCGAGGATCGCGGTGGCGTCGTCGGTCTTCTTGTGCAGCGTGGGACGGCCGCGGCGCAGGTCGCTGTTGTCCATCGCCGGCAGATCGTCATGGATCAGCGAATAGCAGTGGATGCATTCGAGCGCGGCGCCCGCGAGCAGCGCCGCGTCGCGCGGAACGCCGAATACGGCCGAACTCTCGACCACCAGAAACGGCCGCAGGCGCTTGCCGCCGCCGAGGCTTGAATAGCGCATCGCGTCCATCAGCCGCTTCGGCCGCGCGATCTCGTCTGATAACAGCGTATCCGACAGCAGCTTCGCCAGCAGGGCCTCGGTATCTTCGGCGGTCTGATCCAATCGTGTGGTGAAATCGGCAGTGGCGGTCGTCATTTAAGAATGGCTCCAGATCAATTTTGCCGGACAATCGTTGATGGCAGGGCGTCAGTCAATTCCGCTACCCGGCTTGAGCCGCCTTAAAAGTGCTGGAAAACCCACGAAATATCATGGTGATGTCACCTATTAAGGGGTCTGTTGACCGATCCTTGAGCCGGCTGGGCTGAACCGGAAGCATCCGAATTTGCGCTTTGTCCGAATCTTATTGCTGATTTTGCTGGTGCTGCTGCTGTTGCCGTATCTGGTGACGCCGTTCTATCGCACCGGCCATCCGGTCTCGACGCTGATGGCCTGGCGCTGGCTCAAGGGCGCGCCGGTGTCGCGGCAATGGATCGATTTCAAGGCGATTTCGCCGGCGCTGCCGCGCTCGGTGGTGGGCTCCGAGGACGCCAAATTCTGCGCCCATCGCGGGGTCGATTGGAGCGCGCTGCAGGATGCGATCGAGGATCACGAAGAAGGCGAGGTGTCGGGTGGCGGCTCCACCATCACCCAGCAGGTGGCCAAGAACCTGTTCCTGTGGCCGGGCCGCAGCGTGGTCCGCAAGGCGCTGGAGCTGCCGCTGGCGATGTGGATCGACCTGGTGCTGTCCAAGCAGCGGATTCTCGAGATCTACCTCAATATCGCCGAACTGGGCCCCTCCGGGCAGTTCGGCGCCGAGGCAGGGTCCCAATACGCGTTCGGTCGTTCGGCTGCGACCCTGTCGCCGCGCGAGGCGGCCCTGCTGGCGGCGATCCTGCCCAATCCGGTCAGGCGCAGCGCCCGTAATCCCGGCCCCGGGGTGCGGCGTCTGGCGGGCACCTACATGGCCCGGGCCAATGCATCCGCGCTGCAGCGGTGCTGGAGCGAAAATCGTTCATTTTGAGCCAATTTTCGGCCGATTTAACCTTGGCAAAGCCTAGCTTTACGTCATCCCTTCCTCTATAAGCGCGGCCTTATCGGCATCGCAGCCCGTGCTTTGAAGCGCTGGGCGGTCCGCTACCCGGGACGATGCCCTCCGACAACACCCCTAGAGGACCGTTATGGCCGTTCCCAGAAGAAAAACATCGCCCTCGCGGCGTGGCATGCGCCGCTCGGCGGACGCCCTGAAGAAGCCGACCTATGCCGAAGACAAGGATTCGGGCGAATTGCGCCGTCCGCACCACCTCGACCTGAAGACCGGCATGTACAAGGGCCGGCAGGTTCTGAAGGCCAAGAAGGAATCCTGATCGGGCCCAGGCTTGGCGCGGCGATTCAGCCGTGCCTGCCTGAATTTGGCCAACGGATGGGGTAAGACGGTTCCCGGTGGCGAAGCGCGATGCTTCGCCTTAGGAGCGTTCAAGTTTCCTTTAGTTAAGGCCTCGCCGATGTCCATGGTCGGATTTCCGCTACTCCTGATTCCGCTCGCGATCTACAACATCATCGCCTTCCTGATGCCGGAAGTCGCTTTCAGCACGCCGCTGCTGAAGCTGATGCTGATGTCGGGCGTGGAATGGCAGGTGACGCTGAGCGACGTCCTGGTCGCGGTCGGCATCTTCCTGTTGATGTTCGAAGTCATCAAAGGCGCGCGTCCCGGCGCGAAATATCTCACCGACCATTTGCTGTCGCTGATCGTGTTCGGCGCGGCCGCTGCCGAATTCGTGCTGTGGCCGAAGTTCGGCACCTCGACCTATTTCCTGCTGACGTCCCTTGCGCTGGTCGACTTCCTGTCCGGCCTTGCCTTGCGCACGCGGCGGCGCGCGATCGTGGCGCCTGCGGTGTCCGCCAAGGGCGCAAGAAAACCTGAACCGAGACCTGAGCCGCAGGTCGAGCCGCCGGTGGCCGAGCCGAAACCCGAGCCTGCGCCGGCACAGGCGACAGTGCCGCCCGCGGCATCGGTCGCTGAATCAGTGTTGATGGATCACCCCGAACCGGCGCCCGCGCCGGCTGTCGCGCCCCATACGGCTTCGCCGGAAGTCCCCTCGCCGGGGATACAGCCGAGTAGCGGTACGACTCCGTCGCCGGACAAGCCGCCGCGCTGAGCGGTCGTCGGATCAGATTTCTCGCTCAGATGACCTGCCGGGTCCGCCGTGCCACGCTGCGGCGTTCCTGCGGGTGTGCGCCATAGGCCGCCTGCGCATCCTCGATCGAGGCACGTCGCATGCAGCGGGTTTGTGGGGCATGGTCGGCGGTCGCGATCAGTTGAGTCAGAAAGGTCGGGTCGGGTCGCGCCATGGTCGCTTTCCGCGACCAGTGCACCGTTTGGGTCACCGGCACGAGCGCGACACAGGCCGGCGCGTCGGCGTCGGAGACGTCTACGTCCAAAATATCTTCTGATCGTTCGGTATCGAGCATCGCACTGAACCGGCTAAAACTGTCACGTTTTGGGACGTGACGCCCTACTGCGATTCGCTCTTCGCAAGGCCTATGCCGATGCGTCCCGGTTCGTTCCCTAAAGGTTTGCGACAGCCGTAAAACGTGGTTTCCAGATTATTTATGAACTTTGCCTAGCGTCTGATTCGATAGAACCACTATCCTGAAGGTGCCAGAATCACCTTTGCCTGTCTTTGGGCTGTCCCGAATCGAGGCGACTTTGATGTCCGCTGTCCCGCAAGCCTCCAGCATCCTCGCTTCGCTCGGGCAGGCCACGTTCGTCTGGGATCTCGCCGCCGACAGCATCGCCTGGAGCGACAACGCCGCCTCGGTCTTTACCGACATCGCCCCGGAAGCGCTGGCCAGTGGCTCCGGGTTCGCCAAGCTGATCGAGCCGAAAGGGTCGATCCGGTCAGACGCGCTGGGTCACACGGCCCCGGCACGCGGCGGCGAGGGCACGGCCTACCGGATCGAATATGGCGTGCGGGCCTCGACCTCCGCGCCCGTGATCTGGATCGAGGAAACCGGCTGCTGGTTCGCCGGCGCCGACGGCAAGCCGGCGCGCGCGCAAGGCGTCGTCCGCGTCGACAATGAGCGCCGCGCCCGCGATGAGCAGCTCGTGCGGCTCTCGCGGCACGACCCGCTGACCGGCGAACTCAATCGCACCCACCTGATCGCAGCGCTCGCCGAGGCGATCGAGGAAGCCGCGCGCTTCCGTTCGTCATGCGCCTTCATGCTGATCGGCATCGACCATCTGGCGCGCGTCAACGACGCTTTCGGCTTCGATGTCGCCGATGGCGTGATCGCGGAAGTCGGAAAACGCATTCGTGCGCGGCTGCGCGGCGGCGACGTGCTCGGACGATTCTCCGGCAACAAATTCGGGCTGATCTTGCGCAACTGCACCGTCGACGACACCAATGTCGCGGCCGAGCGGTTTCTCGCCGGCATTCGCGACGAGGTGGTGCCGACCGTGTCCGGGCCGGTGTCGGTAACGGCGTCGATCGGCGCGATCAGCATCCCGCGTTATGCCCGCAGCGCCGATGAGGCCGTCACCCGCGCCCAGGAAACACTGGATGGCGCCAAGAGCCGCCGGGCCGGATCATTTGCGCTGTGGAAGCCGAATGTGGAGCGCGACGCCCAGCGCCGCGTCAACATCCGCGTCACCGATGAAATCGTCACCGCGCTGAACGAGCGCCGGATCGTGACCGCGTTCGAGCCGGTGGTCGAAGCGCGCTCGCGCCAGCCGGCGTTCTACGAATGCCTGGTGCGGATGGAGCAGGCCAACGGCCAGGCGTTGCTGGCACCGGATATCGTCCCTGTCGCAGAACGACTTGGCCTGATCCGGATGGTCGATCACCGCGTGCTGGAACTCGCGGTCGCCGAACTCGCGGCGTCACCGAACGTGCAGCTCAGCCTCAACATCTCACCCGACACCACGATGGATCCGGACTGGTCGGCCTCGATCGAATCCCTGATGCGTGCGCATCCGGGCGTGGCCGAACGACTGATCGTGGAAATCACCGAGACCGTGGCGATCCAGGATATCGACGACATCAGAGGCTTCGTCACCAGGCTGAAGAATTTCGGCAGCCGGATCGCGATCGACGATTTCGGCGCCGGCTACACCTCGTTCCGCAATTTGCGCAAGCTCGGTGTCGACATCGTCAAGATCGACGGCGCCTTCGTGCAGAACATCGCGCGCTCGGCCGATGACCGCGCCTTCGTGCAGACGCTGATCGATCTGGCGCGGCGGCTGCAGATCAAGACGGTGGCGGAATGGGTGCAGGACGAAGAGTCCGCGGTCATGCTGCGCGAATGGGGCTGCGACTACATCCAGGGCCGCCTGATCGGCCTCGCATCACCGGAGCGGCCGTGGGCCGTGTCGGCCGAGACGGTGTTGCCAGCGGCGAGTTGATCAGCGTAGCGTTGAAATGTTTCCGTCGTCCCGGCGAAGGCCGGGACCCATACGCCGCGGCTCATCGATGAGGCGCGGTGGTAGACGCCCTCACGCGACAACAAAGATTTGTGGTTATGGGTCCCGGCCTTCGCCGGGACGACGTATGGAGAGAGTGGAACGCGGAAGAGAAACTACTCTTCCTTCTTCGGCTCTTTCGACATGCGCTCGAGGCGGTCCTGCATGTCCTTCATCTGACGGCGAAGGTCGTCGATATTGTCTTCGCCAGCCGCCGGCTCCGGCAGCTTCTCGGGTTCGACTGACGTCACGCCGCCGCGCGGCGGGACGAACGGCTTGAACATCGAGAACGTCTGCTGAAACAGTTCCATGTTGCGGCGGACGTGTTCTTCGAGCGGCGCAAATGGCGTTCCCGAGAACGTGTTGGTGAGCTGTTTGCGGAACTTTTCCTGCTCGCGCGTCAGCGTGTCGATCGATTGTTCCAGGTATTTCGGAACCACCATTTGCATGCTGTCGCCGTAGAAGCGGATCAGCTGGCGCAGGAACGTGGTCGGCAGCAGATTTTGCCCCGCCTTGTTTTCCTGCTCGAAGATGATCTGCGCCAGCACCGAGCGGGTGATGTCGTCACCGGTCTTGGCGTCATAGACGAGAAAATCCTCGCCATCCTTCACCATCGCTGCGAGATCCTCGAGCGTCACATAGGTGCTGGTGCCGGTATTATAGAGCCGCCGGTTAGCGTATTTCTTGATCGTGGTGGGTTGGTCTGACTTGGCCATGGCCATGGGGCTCACACATCCATACCGAGAGCGGGGAACCCGACGGCATCGCCGGCGGGCAGACGAGCAACGCAACGCAGCAAAGTAAGCATTTTCAATGCGGCTCGGCTACCGTTTTGTGCGGCACGGTTAATTCCAAGGCATGGGTACTGCTATGGAAACTGCCAAGGACGCTATTTTGAATGCGCCGCGGCGTGATTTTCCCCTCTGGCCGATTGACACACGATGCCTAGGTTAACAGGATGGTCCCAAGAGACAGGCCCGCCATCCGGCCGCCCGCCGTCGAGAAACCTCAAGCCCACAGGAGATGTCCATGTCAGACGATGTCGTCATCGTCAGCGCCGCCCGCACCCCGGTCGGCAGCTTCAACGGCGCGTTCGCCACCACCCCGGCCCATGATCTTGGCGCCATCGCAATCAAGGCCGCGCTGGAGCGGGCTGGCATCGAGCCGGGCCGTGTGTCCGAAGTCATCATGGGCCAGATCCTGACCGCCGCGCAGGGCCAGAATCCCGCCCGCCAGGCCTCGATCGCGGCCGGCATCCCGGTGGAAAGCCCGGCCTGGGGCGTCAACCAACTCTGCGGCTCGGGCCTGCGCACCGTTGCGCTCGGCTATCAGGCGCTGCTCAACGGCGATTCGGAAATCGTCGTCGCCGGCGGTCAGGAATCCATGAGCATGGCCCCGCACGCGCAATATCTGCGTGGCGGCGTCAAGATGGGCGGCCTCGAACTGGTCGACACCATGATCAAGGACGGCCTGTGGGATGCCTTCAACGGCTATCACATGGGCAACACCGCCGAGAACGTCGCGCGGCAATACCAGATCACCCGCGCGCAGCAGGACGAGTTCGCGGTGCATTCGCAGAACAAGGCCGAGGCCGCGCAGAAGGCCGGCAAGTTCAATGACGAGATCGTCCCCGTCACCATCAAATCCCGCAAGGGCGACATCATCGTCAGCGCCGATGAATATCCGCGCCATGGCGCCACCGTCGATGCGATGGCCAAGCTGAAGCCCGCCTTCGAGAAGGACGGCACGGTCACCGCCGGCAGCGCGTCCGGCATCAATGACGGCGCCGGCGTGGTGGTGCTGATGACCGCCAAGCAGGCCGCCAAGGAAGGCAAGAAGATCCTCGGCCGCATCGCGTCCTGGGGCCAGGCCGGCGTCGATCCCAAGATCATGGGCACCGGGCCGATCCCGGCTTCCCGCGCCGCGCTGAAGAAGGCCGGCTGGAACATCGCCGATCTCGATCTGATCGAGGCCAATGAAGCGTTTGCGGCACAGGCCTGTGCCGTCAACAAGGACCTCGGCTGGGATACGTCCAAGGTCAACGTCAATGGCGGTGCGATCGCGATCGGCCATCCCGTCGGCGCTTCCGGCGCCCGCGTGCTGGTGACGCTGCTGCACGAAATGCAGAAGCGCGATGCCAAGAAAGGCCTCGCCACGCTGTGCATCGGCGGCGGCATGGGCATTGCCATGTGCATCGCACGCGACTGAGCCATAGCGTTTTCAACGAAGTGGGTACCGGTTCGCGTCAAGAAAACGCGTACAGATAAAAGGCAGATAGGATGCGTTGTTGATGAAAAGTTCATCTGTCAACCACGGCTCAAATCGATAAAACTGAAATGCCCGGTCTTGCGCCGGGCATTTTCATCTCTGGTGCGTTATCGAGTGAGAAAACGCGCCGCACTTTGAAGAGCAGGCTTCGTCAAAAGACCGGGACAATTCCGGCTCGTAAAAGACCACCAAGGAGGACTACGCATGGCACGTGTTGCATTGGTTACGGGGGGCACGAGGGGCATTGGTGCTGCGATCAGCAAATCGCTGAAGGCGGCGGGCTACAAGGTTGCGGCGAGCTATGCCGGCAATGACGCCGCGGCGGAAAAATTCAAATCGGAGACCGGCATTCCCGTGTACAAATGGGACGTCAGCTCGTTCGACGCGTGTGCGGCCGGCGTCAAGCAGGTCGAGGCCGATCTCGGGCCGATCGACGTGCTGATCAACAATGCCGGCATCACCAAGGACGGCGCCTTCCACAAGATGACGCTCGAGCAGTGGAACGCGGTCATCAACACCAATCTCGGCTCGCTGTTCAACATGACCCGCCAGGTGATCGAAGGCATGCGCGCCCGCAAGTTCGGCCGCGTCATCAACATCTCCTCGATCAACGGCCAGAAGGGACAGTTCGGCCAGGTCAATTACTCGGCGGCCAAGGCCGGCGACATCGGCTTCACCAAGGCCTTGGCGCTGGAGAACGCCAAGGGCGGCATCACCGTGAACGCGATCTGCCCCGGCTACATCAACACCGAAATGGTGCAGGCGGTGCCGAAGGACGTGCTGGAGAAGAGCATCCTGCCGCTGATCCCGGTCAATCGCCTCGGCGAGCCCGAAGAAATCGCCCGCGCGGTGGTCTTCCTCGCCGCCGACGAGGCCGGCGCCATCACCGGCTCGACGCTGACGATCAACGGCGGGCAGTACATGGTGTGATGCTTCTTCGTCATTGCCTGCGACAAACGCGAAGGCGTTTGCGCAAGGAAGCATAGCGACGAAGCAATCCATACTTGCTATTGACGCTAGATGGATTGCTTCGCTTCGCTCGCAATGACGGCTTCATGACTCCCCGTACCGCCACACTTATCGGACTGACCGCGATCCTGATGTGGTCGCTGCTGTCGGTCCTGACGGTTGCGACCGGAAAAATTCCGGCGTTTCAACTCGCGGCGATGACGTTTGCGATCGGGGCGGCGGTCGCTTTCATCAGCTTCATCTGGCGGCCCGCGGCCTTCGCCGCGTTACGGCAATCGCCGACCGCGTGGGTGGTCGGCGTCGGCGGGCTGTTCGGTTATCACGCGCTGTATTTCCTGGCGCTGCGCTTTGCGCCGCCGGCCGAAGCCGGGCTCTTGAACTATCTCTGGCCGCTTTTGATCGTGCTGTTCTCCTCGCTGCTGCCGGGCGAGCGGCTGGCGGCCCATCACATCATCGGCGCGCTGCTCGGTCTCGCCGGCACGGTGTTGCTGTTGTCAGGCAATAGCGGCGGCGGCTTTGCGCCGGCGCAGATTCCGGGACTGGCGGCGGCCTTCGTCGCCGCCTTTGTGTGGGCGGCCTATTCGGTGATGTCGCGCAAGCTCAAGGCGGTGCCGACCGACGCGGTGGCCGGCTTTTGCCTCGCCACCGCACTGCTCGCGGCATTGGTCCACGGCATGGTCGAGACCACGGTCTGGCCGGAAACGTCAGGGCAATGGCTTGCCATTATCGCACTCGGCGTCGGTCCGGTCGGCGCTGCGTTCTTTACCTGGGACATCGGCATGAAGCGTGGCGACATCCGCGTGCTCGGCGCGGCATCCTATGCGACGCCGCTGCTCTCGACCGCTTTCCTGATTCTCGCAGGCTTTGCCACGGCGAGCGCCACGATTGCGATTGCCGCGATCCTGATCGCCGGCGGCGGCCTGATCGCGGCAAAGGATATGGTGTTGAAGAAGGGTCAGTAGGGTGGGCAAAGGCGCACTTGCGCCGTGCCCACCATCCGCGCCGCGGTGATTGTTGGTGGGCACGCTCCGCTTTGCCCACCCTACAAAATCACTCCGGCTCCCAATCCTTCGGCGCCATCTCGAACGTTGCAAAATCGAATCCCGGCGCAACCGTGCAGCCGACCAATGTCCAGTCGCCGGTGCTCTCGGCGGCTTGCCAGGTGTCGGGCGGCACGATCGCCTGCGGCTGCTCACCGGTGGCGAGATTCGGGCCGAGCCTGAAACTCCATTGCCCGTCATCGTCGGCGATTCTCAACGTCAGCGCGCTGCCGGCATAATAATGCCAGACCTCGACGGCATCGATGCGATGCCAGTGCGAGCGCTCGCCGCGCGCCAGCAGGAAATAGATCGCGGTGGACCGCGAACGGCCGCTGGCATCGGTGCGGGAATCGCGAAACGTCTCGCGATAATGCCCGCCTTCCGGATGCGGCTTCAGCTCGAGCCGCGCGATGATCTCGGCGGCACTTGTCTCGGCAGTACTTGCCGGAAGCGTCATCAGGACTTGTTCTTGCGTTCACGCAATTCGCCGAACACGTCGGCGGCGTTGGCGCCCTTCATGTGCAGCTTGGCGGCGACCGACGGCTCGTCGGCGCGCAGGAACACGTTGGCCTTCTTTTCCTCGCCGAGCAGGGTTGGAATCGTCGGCTTGTTCTCCGCGCGCAGTCTGGTCACTTCCGCGGCACGCGCGACCAGCGCGGGATTGTCGGGCTCGACCATGAGCGCGAACTTGACGTTGGAGGCGGTATATTCGTGGCCGCAATAGAGTTTGAAATCATCCGGCAGCGCGCGCAGCTTGAGCAGCGAATCCCACATCATGGGATAGTCGCCTTCGAACACCCGGCCGCATCCGATCGAGAACAGCGTGTCGGCGGCGAACAGCGCTTTTTCGCTGTCGAACACATAGGAGATGTGGTCGAGCGTGTGGCCGGGCGTTTCCAGCACGCGCACCAGGAGGCTGCCTACCTTGATGACGTCGCCATGGGCGGCGCGCAGATCGACATTGGCGATCGCCGCGGACTTGTCGTGCGGGGCGACGACGCGGCAATTGTACTTCTGCTTCAGCTCCGCGACGCCGCCGACATGGTCGTGGTGGTGATGGGTGATCAGAATATCCGTCAGCGTCCAGCCTTCGCGTTCCAGCGCCTTGAGGATGGGGCCGGCTTCCGGCGCGTCGATCGAGGCGGTCGCTTTGGTCGCGGGATCGTGGATCAGATAGCCGAAATTGTCGTTGAGGCAGGTAAAGGTGCGAATTTCCGAAGCCATGGTATCTCCACGAACAGTATGAGTGATTTCTTGCCTGAGCATGATCTCTTCGGAAAACCGGGGCCCGCCCCGCCATCGAAGTGCGGGGCGCGCCTTTCCCGATCAAGCTCTAACACGCCACATATGGGCAGGAAATATGGCGTTAACGCTCCTGCGGCAATGCAAATTTCCGCACCCCGCGGGGAATAGCGGCGTGATAGATTGACCCCATGACCATCGACGTCATCGATCTCCGCGATTTCTATTCGCGCCGCCTCGGCATCGTGGCGCGGCAGCTGATCAATCGCGGCATCCGGGCGCGATGGCCTGATGCGGACGGGCTTCGCGTACTTGGGCTGGGTTATCCCACGCCCTATCTCGGCCTGTTTCGCGAAGATTCCGAACGCTGCATCGCGTTCATGCCGGCGCAGCAGGGCGTATTGAAATGGCCGACGGCGCGGCCGGCGCTGGCGACCTTGATCGATGAATTCTCGATGCCGTTGCCGGACGCCGCCGTCGATCGCATCCTGCTGGTGCATGCGCTGGAAATGTCGGACGATCCGGAACGTTTGCTGCGCGAGGTGTGGCGTGTGCTGGCGCCGTCGGGGCGCCTGATTGCGGTGATTCCCAATCGCCGCGGCGTGTGGACCCGCACCGACAATACGCCGTTCGGCCATGGCCGGCCCTATTCGCGCGCGCAGATCACGCAATTGCTGCGGCAGACCTGGTTCACGCCGACGGCGTGGAGCGAGGCGTTGTTTCTGCCGCCGGTCGGCAAGGGCTGGTTCCTGCGTTCGGCGATGGCATGGGAGCGCGTCGGCGCGGCGCTGTCGCTGCCGTTCGCCGGCGTGCACATCGTAGAGGCGACCAAGCAGGTCTACCGCGCGATTCCCGCGCATCGCGAACGCACGCGGCTGATTCCGTCGCTGCAGCCGGTGCTGGTGCCGTCGTCAACGACGGCGACGCGGGGATAAATCTCTCCGTCATCCCGGCGAACGCCGGGATCCATAACCACCGATGGTGATTGTTTGAAAAGGTCTCTGCCTGCGTGCCTCAATGAAAGGCCGCGGCGTATGGGTCCCGGCTCAAGGCCGGGACGACGAGTTTAGAGAACCTTGCTACTCATTCCCCGGATTGAAATCTTCGCTCGGGACCGGCGCGGCGGCTGCGTTGTCGGGGCGCGGGCCGTGCGGCCGGCGGCGCCGGCGCGGGAAACGTTCACCGCCGCCATTGCCTTCGAAGGCACCGGGCGCGGCGTTCACCTGCGGCTGCGGCCCGGTGATGAAAGACGGCAGGCGGTCGACGCCGCCGGTATCGGCAATCACCGGCTGCGGCTGGGGCTGCGGCTGATATTGCGGCTGCGGACGATGTTCGCGTTGTTCGCGATGATGCTCGCGCGGCTGCTGGTCGCGGTCGCGCTGGAAGGGTTGCCCCTCACGCGGCTGGAAATCGCGCTGCTGATTGTTCTCGCGTGGCACGAACGGCTGTTGCTGTTGCGGCACGAAGCCCGGCTCCTGGCCGAAATGATTGAAGTTCTCGCCCTCTTCGTCGTGCTCCTCGGCCGGCATTTCGTTTTCGGTGCGCGGCTGCGGCTGGTTCTGCCGGAATTGCTCCTGGGCGGCAGCGATCAGGCGGAAATAATGTTCGGCGTGCTGGTAGTAATTCTCGGCCGCAACCGGGTCGCCGGATGAGCGTGCGTCCCGCGCCAGCTGGACGTATTTCTCCGCAACGTGGGAGGCGGTGCCGCGAATCTTGATGTCGGGTCCGTTCGATTCGAACACCCGGGTCATCGGGTTTTGACCGCGCCGGTTATTATTATTGTTGTTGTTATTATTGTTGTTATTCCGGTTACGCATCCGCTTGTTGTTCTGACCGTTTCTCATGTCTCGCCTTTATTCCAGCCCTGAAGTTATGCCGTTGCCGTCGTAGCCTCACCGGTCCGGGCACACGACTGTGCGCACCGATTCACGGTGTCGTTCAAATTCATGACGTCGATTTCGCCAACCCTCGCGTTCAACAAGGACGCGTTCCCCAACCGCCGGCGTTCACAGCCGGCCGGACCAAATGACTTAGCCTGCCAAAACCAGCCCAACAGAAACACGCCCGACCGAAACAAGCTCAACAGCCGCTGGAGCACAGGCTCTACGTAACTGTTTTGCGGGACTGTTTCTTGCGTAGGTATTCAAGCGCAATATCAGGCTTTCGTTCGCTTTGCGGTCGAGAGCAGCACAGCTCAGGCTATTGCGCTCGATTGGACCTGCGTTTTGGAACCTTTCACTCGGCGGGCTCTCGTTTCGAGAACTCAGGCCTCCACCCGTTATTACGGGGGCGGCAACCCTGGACCGATGTTGTGAGCGGAACGTAGTCGCTCCCGGGCAATATTCCAAGCGGTTTTTTTGCGTTCCAATAGGGCCTTATCGGGGCATTTTGCCGCCCGCGACCGCCCGCGGAATGCCCGCCAGATCGGCTTTGGGGGCGCCTGCCGGGATTAGCCCCGCAGCCGTCATCAAGGCCTGGATTTGCCCACTTTGGCCCTCCCCGGCCTCCACAACCAGGGCCGCGCCCGGCGCCAGGAGAGGCGCCGCCTGCGGGATCAGCGCGCGGTAGGCATCCAGCCCGTCGGCGCCGCCATCGAGCGCCGCCAGCGGGTCGTATTCCCGGACATCGATGGCGAGACCGGCGATATCCACTGAGCGGATATAGGGCGGGTTCGACACGATCAGGTCGAACGACCCGGTCAATCCGGACGCGTAATCGCAGGCGATGAACGTCGTACGATCAGAGAGCCCTGCCGACGCGGCATTGGTATCGGCGGTCTGCAGGGCGGCTGGCGAAATGTCGGTGCCGAACCCGTGCGCGTTTGGCAGCTCCGACAACAACGCCAGCAAGATCGCCCCGGAGCCGGTGCCGAGGTCGGCGATACGCAATTTGCGGCTGAGCGCGCCGCCGGCGCGCAATAATTCCAGCGCCAGCTCGACCACCGTCTCGGTGTCGGGCCGCGGCACCAGCGTCGCAGCCGAGAGCTCTAGCGGCAGGCCCCAGAATTCCTTGTGGCCGACAATACGCGCGACCGGCTCGCCTCGCAGGCGACGCTCCGCGAAATCTTCCAGCCGCAGTGATTGGTCTGCCGTAAGTTGCCGCTGCGCGGCCGTGATCAGGCCGGTGAGATCAAGGCCAAGCACCGCGCCGACCAGCAACCGCGCGTCGAGTTCGCTGGATTCGATCGCATCGGATTTGAAGCGTGCGGTGAGTATGCGCCGCGCGGTCTCGACGGTTTGTCCGGCGAAGGCTTCGGTCACCTGACGACCTCGCAAGAATCCATCCATCCGTCGTCCCTGCGAACGCAGGGACCCCCAGCGTGAGCGCAATTGCGCTCATCGCGGCGCCGCGGCCTCTCGATGGGAGCGGTGGGTGTTGATATCTCGCGCAATAACGCAGGCCTGTGGTTATGGGTCCCTGCTTTCGCAGGGACGACAGCTTTATTCAATTCACGCCGGGGCGCCCTGTGCGGCGAGTTGGGCGGCCTGATGCTCGGTCGTCAGCGCGTCGATCAGTTCGCCCAGCGATTCGCCCGCGATCACCTGCGGCAATTTATAGAGCGTCAGGTTGATGCGGTGGTCGGTGACGCGGCCTTGCGGGAAATTATAGGTGCGGATGCGCTCGGAGCGGTCACCGGAGCCGACTTTTTCGCGACGGTCGGCGGAGCGCGCCGCATTGATGCGCTGCTGTTCGGCGTCATAGATCCGCGAGCGCAGGATGTTCATCGCCGAGGCGCGGTTCTTATGCTGCGAGCGGCTGTCCTGCATCATGACAACGATGCCGGTCGGGATGTGGGTGATGCGGATCGCGGATTCGGTCTTGTTGACGTGCTGGCCGCCGGCGCCCTGGGCGCGCATGGTCTCGATCCGCAGATCGTCGTTCTTGATGTCGACATCGACATCCTCGACCTCGGGCAAGACCGCAACGGTTGCCGCCGAGGTGTGGATGCGGCCCTGCGTTTCCGTGTCGGGCACGCGCTGCACGCGGTGCGCGCCGGATTCGAATTTCAGTTTGGCGAACGCGCCGCGGCCCTGCACTTCGGCGATGATTTCCTTGTAGCCGCCCATGGTGCCCTCGCTGGCGGAGATCACCTCCACCTTCCAGCCCTGCAGCGCGGCAAAACGCTCATACATCCGGAACAGGTCGCCGGCGAACAGTGACGCCTCGTCGCCGCCGGTGCCGGCGCGGATTTCCAGCATCACGTTGCGGTCGTCCATCGCGTCTTTCGGCAACAGCGCGACGCGGATCTTCTGCTCGAGTTCGCCAACGCGCGTCTGCAGCGTCTCGAGCTCGGCTTCCGCCATGCCGCGCATGTCAGGATCGGCCGCGGAATCCGCCAGCAGCGTCTCGGTGTCTGTTATCTCGGCGCGCGCCGCGCGATAGGCCTTGACGGCATCGATCAGTGGATTGAGCTCGGCGAGCTCGCGCGTGATCTGGACGTATTTCTCTGAGCTCAATTGACCGAGCAGTTCCGCCTCGAGCGAAGCGTGATGGGCGAGCAGGATATCGAGTTTGGCTTCGGGTAACATGTCGGAGTTCTCAATGGCGCAAAGTGAAGGGGGTGTTGCCGGGGCAGAGCCTCGCTACAACGACAACCCTTCGGCTTCCGCGAATTCCGTCAGCTTCTGCCGGATCGAGACGCTGCCGGACGGCGCTTCAAGCAGCGGCATCATGACGGCCTCGGCCTTCCTGGCATCGAGATCGAGGATCAGCGCTTTCACCGGGCCATGGGCGGTCGCCGACAGCGACAGCGAGCGGTAACCAAGCGCGATCAGCGCCAGCGCGCCGAGCGGTTTCGACGCCATCTCGCCGCACAGCGAGGCGCTTTTCTTTGCCGCATCGGCCTTGCGCACGATGTCGCGCAAGGCCCTCAAGATCGGCGCCGACATGGTGTCGAACCGTTCGGAGACCTTGGCATTGCCGCGGTCGACCGCGAACATGAACTGGAACAGGTCGTTCGATCCGATCGAGATGAAATCGACCTTCTTCAGGAGTTCGTCCATCTGGTAAAGCAGCGCCGGCACTTCGACCATGGTGCCGACGTCGATGCGTTCCGGCAGCGCGTGGCCGTGCTGACGCAGATAAGTCAGCTCGCGCTCGACGATGGCCTTGGCCTGATCGAACTCGGCGACTTCCGAAATCATCGGGAACATGATCTTCAGCGCGCGGCCGCCGCCGGCGCGCAATAGCGCGCGAATCTGGCCGCGCAACAGGCCGGGACGGTCGAGCCCGAGCCGGATCGCGCGCCAGCCGAGCGCGGGATTTTCCTCGATCACGGTCTCCATATAGGGCAGCGCCTTGTCGCCGCCGATGTCGAGCGTGCGGAACGTGACCGGTTTCGATCCCGCCGCGTCCAGCACCGTACGATACAGCGCGAGCTGGTCCGAGGTGCGCGGCAGGCTCTGGCCGACCATGAATTGCAGCTCGGTGCGGAACAGCCCGATGCCGGCGCTGCCGGTGTCGTCGATATGCGGCAGGTCGATGACGAGGCCGGCATTGATCATCAGCTCGATCTTCTGGCCGTCCCTGGTCACGCAGGGCTTGTCGCGCAGCGCCGAATATTGCGCCTGCCGCCGCGCGCGGAATCTTACCCGCTCGGCGTAGGCCGATTCGATCTCGGCCGAAGGGCGCACATAGATCGAACCCGAGGTGCCATCGACGATGATGGCGTCGCCGGGATCGGCGAGCCCCGGCGCGTTGGGAATTTCGCCGACCGCGGGAATGCCGAGCGCGCGGGCCACGATCGAGACGTGGGAATTGGCGGTGCCTTCCTCCAGCACCAGGCCGCGCAGGCGCTTGCGGTCATAGTCGAGCAGGGCGGCAGGGCCCATCGCGCGCGCGATCAGGATCGCATTGTCGGGCAGCTGTTCACGTGACGGCGCGTGGTCCTGGCCGACCAATTGCCGCATCAGGCGGTGGCCGAGGTCTTCGAGGTCGTGCAACCGGTCGCGCAAATAGGGATCGGTCGAACGCAGCATGCGCGCGCGGGTGTCGGACTGCACGCGCTCGACGGCGGCTTCCGCGGTGAGGCCGGTGGCGACCGCCTCATGCAGCTTGTGCGACCAGCCATGGTCGTTGGCGAACATGCGGTAGGCTTCCAGCACCTCGCGGTGCTCGCCGCCCTCGGCGACGTCGCCGCGCTCCAGCATGCGGTCGAGATCGGCGCGCAGCTTGGTCAGCGCCGCGTCCAGCTTCTTGATTTCCTTCGGCAGGTCTTCGGCAATGTAATTGGTGATGACGACGCGCGGCTCGTGCAGCACGACGTGGCCGAGCGCGATGCCGTCGGACAGGATCGCGCCGGCCTTGTGCAGGGAATGCCGCGCCGCGGGTTCCGCGCCGGGCTGCGCCAGCGCCGCCAGCTCGCCGGAGGCGATCATCTCGGCGACCACCATCGCGGTGGTCTGCAGCGCCTCGACCTCTTCCTCGACGTAAGTGCGCTTGGCGCGATTCTGCACGACCAGCACGCCGAGCGTGTTGCCGGCGCGCAGGATCGGCACGCCGAGGAACGAATGATAGATTTCTTCGCCGGTTTCCGGGCGGAACGAGAACGCCGGGTGGGTTTGCGCGTCGGAGAGGTTGAGCGGGGTGGCCTCGCTGGCGACCAGGCCGACCAGGCCCTCATGCGCGCTCAAGACCGTTCTATGGACGGCGTCGCGGTTCAGACCCTCGGTGGCGTAGAGTTCGAGCGTGTTATCGACGCGCAGCACGTAGGTCGAGCACACCTCGGCCACCATGTTGGCCGCGATCAGGACCACGATCTTGTCCAGCCGCTCCTGGGCGGAGACCTGCTCCGCCATGGTTTCGCGGAGCCGTCTCAACAAGACGCGGGGGCCTCCCGACGTGCTCCGCATCTGCCAAAATCCTCCCCCGCGAAGCCAGCGTGCCGGGTGGCCGGGCGCTGGCGTGAAACTCAACAATAGCAACAATTTTATTCATTCGGCGCCGCCGCAAGCCGCCACCAAAACCATCGTTCCCGGCCGAATCGGGATCGCCAAACTGTGGCACAGTTTGCGGCTGCGCACCTGTCAGGCCGTATAGCCAATCGAGGCTTGCTTTGCCAAGCAAAACGCCTGCCAGTAGCAATAACGTCTGTGTCAGGCCAATGCTGCGGGCGCTAAGAGAAATTCCAACTCTCCATACGGGTTGTCGAGGGCTGCCCGTTCCGCGCTCTGCTGCGGCAAGCGCTCTCCGTCGTCATTCCGGGGCAGCCCACAGGGCTGAACCCGGAATCCATTTCACCGCAAAGGCCGAGGCCAAACGGATTCCGGGTTCGACGCTTCGCGTCGCCCCGGAATGACGAGGACAGCCGCTACGCCTGATCCAACCCATAGAGCGTGTGCAGCGTGCGCACCGCAAGCTCGGTATAGGCGGCGTCGATCAGCACCGAGAACTTGATCTCGGAGGTGGTGATGGCGCGGATATTGATATTTCGCGCGGCAAGTGCGGTGAACGCCTGTGCGGCGACGCCGGCATGGCTGCGCATGCCGCTGCCGATCACCGACACCTTGGCGACGTCGGTGGCACTGTCCAGCCGCTTATAGCCGATCTTGTCCTTGGCCGCGGCGATGGTGTCCCTGGCGCGGGTATAGTCGGAGGCCGGCACGGTGAAGGTCAGGTCGGTGGTCTTGCCGTCCTCGGAGACGTTCTGCACGATCATGTCGACATTGATGTTGGCGTCCGCGAGCGGTCCGAAGATCGCGGCGGCAACGCCCGGCTTGTCCTCGATCTGGCGCACGGAAATCTGGGCTTCGTCCTTGGAGAAGGCGATGCCGGTGACGACGTGGTTTTCCATGATTTCCTCCTCGCTGCAGATCAGCGTGCCCGGCGGCGTGGCGTGCGGGTCGATATCCTCGGGCTTGTCGAAGCTGGAGCGGACGAAAACCGGCATACTATGCACCATGCCGAGTTCCACCGAGCGCACCTGCAGAACCTTGGCGCCCTGGGAGGCCAGTTCCAGCATGTCCTCGAAGGCGATCTTGTCGAGCCGCCGCGCCTTGGGAACCACGCGCGGGTCGGTCGTATAGACGCCGTCGACGTCGGTGTAGATGTCGCAGCGGTCGGCACGGATGGCGGCCGCGATCGCCACCGCCGAGGTGTCCGAACCGCCGCGCCCCAGCGTGGTGATTCGGCCCGTCTGCGGATTGATGCCCTGGAAGCCGGCGATGACGGCGACTTCCTTGCGATCCTTGAAACGGTTGATGATCTCGCTGCCGTCGATTTCGAGGATCCGCGCCGAGGCGTGCGCGTCCGAGGTCCGGATCGGGATTTGCCAGCCCTGCCAGGAGCGGGCCTGAATGCCGATCGCCTGCAGCGCGATCGCCAGCAGTCCGGACGTGACCTGTTCGCCGGAGGCTACCACCGCGTCATATTCGCGGGCGTCGTGCATCGGCGAGGCGTCGCGGCACCAGTCCACCAGCTCGTTGGTCTTGCCGGACATCGCCGACACCACCACGGCGACGTCGTGCCCCGCATCGACTTCGCGCTTGACGTGACGCGCGACGTTGCGGATTCGGTCGATATTGGCGACGGATGTACCGCCGAATTTCATCACGAGGCGGCCCATGACGACGCGTGCATTCCCTGTGAGGATAAGTATGGTGGCCCGCACGAAAATGGAGCGCCCGGGCCGAAAGCGGCGTATACATAGCGGCGCGTCCCGGGGCAAGCATCCGGGTGCATTTTCGGTCTAAAATGGCGCAAAATGCTGTGGTAGCGGGTTAATTCAGGTCAGGCGCAATTTAGGTCAGGTGCAAGGTTAGGTGTATGGGGCGTTATATCGACGATATCCTGCAGCCCGGCGAGAAGGTGCTGTATTCTACCAATGCGCACTGGATCTTCTTCCTGCCGGCGATCGTGAGCTGGGTCGTGGCAACAGCGCTCTTCGTGGCCTCGGGCATGATCCCGGCGGGTCCTTTGGTGCTGGTCTGCATGTCGCTGGCGGCGATCGTCGCGATTTTCGCTTTGTACAAGACGGCTACCGCCTGGTTCCATCGCTGGACCACCGAAACCGACGTCACGAATTTCCGTGTCATCCACAAGACCGGTTTTGTTAAGCGGCAAACGTTCGAGATGAGCGTGGACAAGGTCGAGAGCGTCGACGTCAACCAGAGCATCCTCGGCCGCATCCTCAACTACGGCGACGTGACGGTGCTGGGGGTCGGCGAGGGTGGCAAGACCCTCGACACCATTGCTTCGCCGTTGGCATTTCGCAATGCCATCACGGCACGACCGGCCGGTGCGTAAATCATGGCCACGCAAACAAATCACGCCGGCGCATCGGGCAGCACCGTCGACCCGGCCGAAGTCGCAAAATTCTCGAAACTGTCGGACGAGTGGTGGGACCCCAAGGGCAAGATGGCCCCGCTGCACAAGATCAATCCGCTGCGGCTGACCTATATCCGCGACGCCGCCTGCCGCAAGTTCGAACGCAACGTCAAAAGCCTGAATTGCCTGGGCGGCCTGCGCATCCTCGATATCGGCTGCGGCGCCGGCCTGCTCTGCGAGCCGTTCACGCGGCTGGGCGCGCAGGTGATCGGGATCGATCCCTCCGCCACCAACATCGCCGCCGCCAAGCTGCATGCCGACAAGGGCCATCTGTCGATCGATTACCGCTGCACCACGGCCGAGGAGATGGACGTGCGCGAGCGCTTCGACATCGTGCTGGCGATGGAAGTGGTCGAGCACGTCACCGACGTCGGCGTCTTCCTCAACCGCTGCGCGGCGATGCTCAAGCCGGGCGGGATGATGGTGCTCTCGACGTTGAACCGCAACTGGAAGAGCTTCGCGCTGGCGATCGTCGGCGCCGAATATGTGCTGCGCTGGCTGCCGCGTGGCACCCATGAGTGGAACAAGTTCGTCACCCCCGACGAACTCGCCCAGCATCTTGCCAACAACCGGCTCGCCATCACCGAACAGGCCGGCGTGGTCTACAACCCGCTCGCCGACAAATGGAGCATCTCGTCCGACATGGACGTGAACTACATGGTGGTCGCGGAGGAGATGTAGGCAGGTCTAAATCGCTGTCGTCCCTGCGAACGCAGGGACCCATAGCCACCGGCCCACGTAATCGAGCAAGATCAGCGTTCCGAGCATGTATTACGTCTACATCCTCGCAAGCCGACGCCACGGGACCCTCTACATCGGGGTAACGAACTCCATTCAGAAGCGACTTGAGCAGCATCGCAACGGAGAGGGCTCCTCGTTCGTCAAAGCCCATGGCGTGTTTCGGCTGGTCTACGTCGAATCATATGACCGCGCCGACGAAGCGATCGCGCGGGAAAAGCAGCTCAAGCGCTGGAAGCGCGACTGGAAGATCGAGCTGATCGAACGTGAGAATCTCGAATGGCGTGATCTCAGCGATTTGCTGATCTAGCCCGAACTCTCTCCCCTCGTCGTCCCTGCGAACGCAGGGACCCATAACCACCGATGTCGCGATTGAAAAAGGCCGTTGCCAGCTTGTCTTACAACTACGGCCGCGGCGTATGGGTCCCTGCGTTCGCAGGGACGACGATGGATTTGTGTTTGTGACGAGTGGTTTCCGCTTGATCGGAGTCGTGTCGCGCTTCGCTCTGTGGCCCGCGTTAGCCCGAACTCTCTCCCCTCGTCGTCCCTGCGAACGCAGGGACCCATACCGCGTGATCTATCGATAGTGCGAAATGGCGGATGTCTCCCGCAAAACGGTCGCCGGCGGCTATGGGTCCCTGCGTTCGCAGGGACGACGATGGAAAGTTGAGGCTTTTCGCAATCCTGTCATGCGCCGTTTCGGTTGACCGCGTGCGCCGCGCCCGGCACGGTGCGGTACCCCTCCGACGGTATCCCCATGTTCACGGTCGCCTCGCTCTGGATTCCCTTCACCATCATTGCTGCGCTCGGCCAGGTCGCGCGCAATGCGATGCAGCGGTCGTTGACGGGGCCGCTCGGGACCTGGGGCGCGACCAATATCCGTTTCCTGTTCGGCTTTCCGTTTTCGATCATCTTCTTTGCGGTTGTCGTGACGGTCACCGGCGACCATATCCCGTGGCCGACGGCGGCGTTCTGGCCCTGGCTTTTGCTGGGTGCGCTGAGCCAGATCGTCGGCACCGGCATGATGCTGCTCGCAATGAACGACCGCTCGTTCGTGGTGACGACGGCGTACCTGAAAACCGAGGCGATCCAGACCGCGATCTTCGGCTTCATCTTTCTGGCCGATCATCTGACGGTGCTGAAAGTGGTCGCGATCCTGATTGCGACCGCCGGTGTCGTCATCGCGGCGCTGCGGCCGGCTGGCGGTAAGGGTTTTGCCGACCTGAAGCCGACGCTGCTGGGCCTTGGTGCCGCCGCGGCATTCGCGTTATCGGCGGTCGGCTTTCGCGGCGCTGTCATCGTGGTGCCCGGCGTTTCCTTCGTGACGGCCGCGTCCTACACGCTGGTGTTCGGCCTGTTCGTGCAGACGCTGGTGCTGTCGATCTATCTGCTGATCCGCGCGCCCGACGTGCTCCGAAAAATCCTTGGACTGTGGAAGCCCTCGATGCTGGCGGGCTTCATGGGCGCGTTCGCCTCGCAATTCTGGTTTTTGGCGTTCGCGCTGACGGCGGCCGCCAATGTGCGCACGCTGGCGCTGGTCGAGGTGCTGTTCGCGCAGGCTGTGGCGTATTATTCGTTCAAGCAACCGCTCTCGGCGCGGGAATTGGCGGGGATTGTCCTGATTGTGGCGGGGGTGGCGCTGCTGGTGGCGGCTTAATCATTCCCGCCGTCATTCCGGGGCGATGCGAAGCATCGAACCTCAGATGCGCAATTGCGCATCGGGGAATCTCGAGATTCCGGGTCTGGTCCTTCGGACCATCCCGGAATGACGCTTCGCATCAATTCCGATCGTCCGGCAGCACCGGCAGCGGCGAGACCTCGACGCCTTCGTCGATCAGGGCGCGGGCTTCGTCGGGCGACGCCTCGCCATAGATCGGGCGGTGCTCGATATCGCCGTAATGCATCTTGCGCGCTTCGTTGGGGAAGCGCTCGCCGACATTATCGGCGTTCTTTACGATGTGATCGCGCAATTCCTTGATCTTGGCGCGCAGCTCGAGCTCCTGCGCCATCAACAGCGGCGTGGCCTCGGTTGCCGCGCCTTCGGTGCTTGCGACTTCCGCAGGCGGCACGGCGCGCGCGTCCTCGCGGCCCTTTTTGCTGACGATCTGCGGAGCCATGATGGCGCGCTCGACCTTGACCGAGCCGCACGACGGACAGCTCACCAGCTTGCGCTTCTCCTGGCTCTCATAGGCCGACGAGCTCTGAAACCAGCTTTCGAAAGCATGGCCCCGTTGGCAGCGCAGGCTGTAGCGGATCATGCCGAGCCCCGGACCAGATGCAGATGTTCCGGGCCGGCCTTGGGATCGGCGATGCCGAAGCGACGCCCGTGCTGCAGCGACGGCACAGTTTTCCGTGCGGTCTCGACTTTGGACGGGTCGATCTCGGCCAGGAACACGCCGGGCTCGACGCCGCCCTCGGCGAGGATCTCGCCCCAGGGCGCGACGATCAGCGAGTGCCCGTAGGTCTCGCGCTTGTTCTCATGCAGGCCGCATTGCGCGGCGGCGAACACGAAACAACCGGTCTCGATGGCGCGGGAACGCAGCAGGATGTGCCAATGTGCTTCGCCGGTCTTTTTGGTGAAGGCCGACGGCACTGACAGGAACGACGCGCCGCTCTCGGCCAGCGCACGGTAGAGCGCCGGAAAGCGCACATCGTAGCAGATCGTGAGCCCGATCCGGCCCCACGGCAGGTCCGAGATCACGGCGGTTTCGCCCGGCTGATAATTGGCCGATTCGCGATAGCTCTCGCCGCCGGGCAGGTCGATGTCGAACATATGGATCTTGTCGTAGCTGGCGAGCAGATTGCCGTCCGGCCCGATCAGGAACGAACGGTTGACCGCGCGCTCCGGCGAGAAGCGCAGCGCCAGCGAGCCGACATGCAGATGGATCTTCAGCTCCGCCGCCAGCGCGCGATACGCCTTCAGCGACTTGTCGTCTTCCTCAGCTGCCAGATGCTCGAACAGCGCCTTGCGGTTCAGCTGCATCATGTTGCTCACCTCGGGGGTTTGCACATAATCGGCGCCCTGCGCCACCGCTTCCCGGATCAGCTTCATGCCCTGCTCGAGGCTCGGCTCCGGCAGCAGGGAGGTGCGCATCTGCACCATTGCGGCGGTAAAGGTCGCGCTCATGAAGAGGCCTTTTCTCCCGCCAGCATCGCGTCGAGCCTGCCCGCGCGGTCAAGCGCGTAAAGCTCGTCGCAGCCACCGACATGGGTTGCGCCGATGAAGATTTGCGGAAACGTCGCGCCGGCGCCGGCACGATCGTACATCTGCTCGCGGTACGAAGGGTCGCTGGATACGCTGAGTTCGGTGAACGCGGCATTCTTGCGCGTCAGCAGCGATTTGGCCGCGGTGCAGTAACCGCAGCCCGGGCGGGTGTAGATTTCAACGGCAGCGGTCATGAAGCGCTCTGGTTCGCAAGTTCCGGGAATGACAAGTCTTTGAATTATATGGGAGCCCGGTGGGTGTCCACAACCCGCGCGAATACCAGCACGTCGACCTGCGCGGCCTTGGCGCGCAATAAGGCACGGGCGCAGGCGTCGGTGGTGGCGCCGGAGGTCAGGACGTCGTCGATCAGGACCACGCGGCGGCCCTGGATGTCAGCCGTGCGGTCAGGGGCGACCTTGAAGGCGCCCTGCACATTGCTGGCACGCTGCGACCGCGACAGCCCGATCTGCTGTTCGGTCGCCCGGACCCGCCGGAGCGCTTCAGAGGCCAGTTTCACCCCGGTTTGGCGCGAAATCACCCGCGCCAGCGCGCCGGACTGGTTGTAGCGGCGGCTCCAGCCACGCCGCCAATGCAGGGGAACCGGGACCAGCACGTCGGCTTCCCCAAGCAATTCCTGGCCCGCGCGGGCCATCCAGCGCCCCATCGCGGGGGCCAGATCGGTGCGGTCCTGGTATTTCAGCGAATGAACCAGCGTGCGCGCGACATCGTCGTAGCGCACGGCGGCGCGGGCGCGCTGGTAGGCCGGTGGATTGGCGATCGCCTCCATCGACAGCAAATCGGGCCCGGGGTCGTAGACAAAGGGAATGCCGAGCCGCGGGCAGTAGGGCGGTTCGATGAACGACAATTTGGCCCAGCATTCCGCGCAGACGCCCTCGCCATCGACCGGCTCGCGGCAGGAAACGCACAGCGTCGGCAGCGCGATGTCGAGCGCCAGCCGCGGAATATGCGCGAACACCTCGCGCGCCGCGTTCAGCACGCCGCGCCAATGGGTGGAGATGGAGCGTGGTGGTGATGCCTCGGCGTCCATGGGGCGAGGCTAGCGCTGCTGGACGCGATCCTCAAGCGGTCGCGGGTTATGAGAGCAGTGCACGGTGCTCCGCCAGGACCGCGCGGGCGTTGCGGCTCTTTATACCTTCGCCGTTGATAATAGCGTTGTAGGCGAGCCGCATCTGCATGGCTGCTCGTTCAGGTGTCACTTCACCAATACCCGTGCCTAAACCCGGCACCAGTAGCGACCGGATCGGTGCGTCGGCGGTGGCATTGTGGGCGAGCACCGCAATTAGCGCAGCCCGGAAGGCAAGATAAACATTGACGGTTTGGCTTATGTTCATCGGCACCCGCATGGTTGGTGCGCTGACAAGGAATGGGATGATCTCGTGGCCTGTGGCGAGCACCACGGCCTGCCCGACTGGCAACTCGCCGTAGTGTTGCTCCGACAACAAGGCTCGCAGGCTCGTTTCAAGCTCCCATCCAAAATACCTCGAATACAGCAGGTCTATCCCACCATCCATGTAACCAAAACTGTTGGCGGGGCTGACGATGGCATCGGCGTCATGCTCGAAGATATCTCCACGGGAGACGGAGACTCCCGGCACGCCCTTGAAGGCTCGTTCCCAGGCTTTCACCACTCCCGCATTTATGTCGCGCAGGTGAACCGTGAGCATGAACGATACCGCGGTTGAATTGTCGGGTTACAGTCGGTGGTAGATTACAAGCTGCGGCTACCATCGGCAAATGCCACGGCGTATTCCCGGTACGCGAGACTTCGGATTGCAGATGCGCGCCGGTCAGCGTACCAACCGCCATGGCTCAAAACCCGACCACCGCACCCATCCTGTTCGACCGCGCGCTGTTGCGCGCGCGGCAGGATCGTGCGCGGCGCCTCGGGCCGGCGACGTTTCTGCTCGATCGCGTCACCGAAGACATCGAAGAGCGTTTGCAGGCGGTGACGCGGGATTTTGCCGACGCCGCCGAAATCTGGATGCCGGGCGAATTGCTGCGCAAGCCGCTGGCGGATCGTTTCAAATCCATCACCCGGGTCGAACCGGATGAAACGGAAACGCTGCGGCTGCTACCGGAATCGCTCGATCTTGCGGTCTCCGCGCTCGCCTTTCAATTCGTCAACGATCTGCCCGGCGTGCTCGCGCAGATCAGGCGCGCGCTGCGGCCGGATGGATTGCTGCTGGCGGCGATGATCGGCGGCGATACGCTCACCGAACTCCGGCAATCCTTTGCGGCGGCGGAGGCCGAATGCGAGGGCGGGGTGTCGCCGCGCGTGGCGCCGTTTGCCGATCTGCGCGATGTCGGCGCGCTGTTGCAACGCGCGGGCTTTGCGCTGCCGGTCACCGACGTCGATCGCCTCATAGTGCGCTACGACAGCGCGTTGGCGCTGATGACCGATCTGAGAAGGATGGGCGCGACCAATATTCTGGCCGAGCGCCGGCGGGCACCCACCCGCCGCGCCACGCTGCTGCGGATGGCAGAGATTTACGGCGAACGCTTTGCCGATTCGGACGGCCGCATCCGCGCCACCTTCGACGTGATCTGGCTGTCCGGCTGGGCGCCGCATGAAAGCCAGCCAAAACCGCTGCGCCCGGGCTCGGCGAAGGCGAGTTTGGAGGCGGCGGTGAAGCGGGCGCCGAAGTAGATGGTGCGCTGCTTCACGCCGCGAGAACATGACTATGCCGCCTTCAAACTCTCGATCGCGGCCTGCGGCGTGTTGCGAAAGCTGATGGCCAGGCGGTTGTAGGCGTTCATCAGGCCGATCGCGATCGTGAGGTCGACGAGCTCGCGCTCCTCGAACACGGCGCGGGCGGCCTGATACGCCTGATCCGGCACGCCGGTATCGGCAACGCGCGTCACCGTCTCGGCCCATGCCAGGGCGGCGCGTTCGCGCTCATCGAACAGATTGCCGGCTTCCGCCCATGCCTGCAGCAGCGCGAGCTTCTCGACCGTCTGCCCCTTCTTGAGCAGGTCGCGCGTGTGCATGTCGAGGCAGTAGGCGCAGTTGTTGATCTGGGAAATCCGTAAGTAGACCAGGTCGACCAGCACGGGGGAAAGGCCGCTCTGCATGACGTAGCCGTAGACGCCGCCCAGCGCTTTCACGCCTGCCGGTGCAACCTGGTTGTAGTCCAATCGCTTGCTCATGTTCTTGCTCCATCTTGTTTGGAAAGGTTGATCACTTGCGAACCGCGGTCTTCAGCGAGTCGACGAATACCCAGAAGGAGGCGGCGAACAGGCCGACATCTTTCAGGAGGAACTGACCCGGCGCGACCGAGATCGCGGGGAAGCCGAGCTCCGGCACGACGACATCAGGCGTCGAGATCATGAAGCTGAGGGTCGTGACGAAGAGCCCGGCCGAGAGAACGCCGCCGGCCGCGGAAAAGATCGGGCTCGCCAATCTGAGGGCGATCAGCAGGCCGATGCTGAGCTCGACAAAGCCGAGGAAGGTGGAGAAGCCGCGGACCGAAAGCAGCGCATAGAACCAGCCGACGAGCGGGCTGTTCTCCACCAGCGGCACCAGCCCGTTGGCCTCGTATTGCGTAAACTTCATCGCGCCGAACCAGGCGTAGATGACCGCGAGCGAGACGTAGAGGCCGGCGCGGCTGATCGGCTCGGCGTAGGCGAGCAGATGTTCGGCATGATCGCGCCAGCGGACAAATGGGCTTAGTGCCGCGGTCGGAAGCTGAGTTGTAACGTATGACATGGTGACCTCCGTTTTCTGGGTGATGGTTTCAATTCGATGTTCGGCTGAATTTGTTGCTAGGCGCTGATGCGCTCGTGGTTGCGCACGTTGTAGCGGGGGGCCGGGATGGCGCTCGAAATCTTGTCCGACATCGCGCGGCGCGCCGCCTCATAACGATCCCATTCCGCCTGGTGGGGCAGCGACGGGATGGTCACGGTCTCGCCAAGGTCGAGGCCCGCAAGGGCAGCGTCGACCAGGTCGTTGGCCGACATCACCATCTGCTGCGGCAAATGATGAACCGGCATGCCGGCGACGTCCCAGAATTCGGTGGCGGTGGCGCCCGGCAGCACCGCCTGCACGCGGACGCCCTTGTCGGCTATCTCGTGAACCAGCGAGTGGTTGAACGCGAGTACAAAAGCCTTGGTGCCGCCGTAGACACCGTTCAGCACCTCCGGCGCGATCGCGACGATCGACGAAATGTTGATGATCGTGCCGTGGCCGCGGGCAACAAATCCGGGGACCGCTGCATAGGTCAGGCGCGTCAGCGCGGTGACGTTCAGGCTGATCATGTCGTCCATCTTGTCGATGTCGGAGGAGACCAGCGGCCCGGTGGCGCCGACGCCGGCATTGTTGACCAGCATGGAGATGCCGGCGTTGGTCCGCAGGATGTCCCCGACGCGCCTGACATCCGCAGCGACGGTGAGATCGGCTTCGACCGTCTCGACCTTGCGGCCGGTGTCGCCCGCGATCCGGCGCGCCAGGGAGGCGAGCCGATCCTTGTTGCGGGCGACCAGAATGAGGTCATGGCCGCGCTTCGCCAGCCGGTCGGCGTAGATTGCGCCGATGCCGGTTGATGCGCCGGTGATCAGGGCGATGCCTTTGGTCTGGATCGAGGTCATGTCGGTCTCCTGGAATTCGGGGTTGGGGGCCAGTCCGTTGCGTTCGTAACTAGACCCTTCCGAAAATGATGGGTATCTGGTAAATTTGAGAAACACCCTTCCACCAGATGGAAACATCCAATGGACCGCTTCGAAGCCATGTCGCTGGTGCTGGCGGTTGCCGAGGCCGGCAGCCTGTCGGCTGCGGCGCGTCGGCAGAAAACGCCGCTCGCAACGGTCAGCCGGAAAGTCTCCGAGCTCGAAGCGCATCTGCAGACCAAGCTGTTCAACCGCTCAAGCCGTGCGCTCGTGCCGACGGATGCGGGCCGCTCCTACATCGCCGCCTCGAAACGAATCCTCGCCGACGTGGCCGAAGCCGAACGCACGGCGTCCGGCGAGTACACGACGCCGCGCGGAGATTTGATTGTGTCGTCGCCGTTTGCGTTTGGCCGGCTACATCTGGTGCCGGTGATGGCGGAGTTCGTGGCTGTCTTTCCGGAGGTGGACATTCAACTCGATTTGCAGGACCGGCCGGTCAATCTCGTCGAGGACCATGTCGATGTCGCGCTTCGGATCGGGATCCTCACCGACAGCAGCCTGATCGCGATCCGGATTGGAGAAATCCGCCGCGTGTTGTGCGCGAGCCCGGCGTATCTGAAATCGCGGGGGACGCCCAAATCCCCTGAAGACCTCTCCACCCACGACTGCATCAGCTTCCTGCCGTTCCACTCGTCAACCACATGGACGTTCAAACGGGACCAGACCGAATATGTGGTGCCGGTGCGGTCGCGCCTCGTCTTGAACAACCTTGAAGCAACCTGCGATGCCGCGCGCGCGGGTATGGGGATCGCCGCGGCGTTCTCCTACCAACTTGCCGAATCGATCAAATCCGGCGAGCTCGTGCTGCTGCTGCAGGATTTTGAGCCGCCGCCGCTGCCCGTCAGCTTTGTGTACCCGCCCAACCGTTTCATGCCGGTCAAATTGCGGGCCTTCCTGGACTTCGCGCTGCCGCGCCTCAGAGCGCGCATTGGCGACCTGCCGAAACGTGCCGTGCCGCGAGCGCGAGCCGGTTCGTCGCCATTGGGGTGAGGAGCGGTTCAATATTCGCTGCCGCGAGCGCTTGGCCAATCCCGACGGCCGCATCCAGGCCGCCTTCGACGTGATCGGGCTGTACGGCTGGGCGCCGCATGAAATCCAGACCGGGCTAGGCTCGGCGGAAGTCTCGAGGCAGCGGTAAAGCGGACGTCGAAGCAGGCGAATAGCTTCTCCGCACCATCAGGACATTGCTCGCAGCAGGGCTGCGATCTTGATGGTCGCAAAGTTGGAGTAGGTGTCGGATATGGCGTAGGGCAAAATGATCTGGTCATTGTGGCGCATCGCGCCGCAGGTATAGACCACGTTGGGAACATAGCCTTCGCGTTCGGACTGTTCGGGATGCAGCAACGGCTCGACCGAACGCGCCAGCACCCTGGACGGGTCTTTCTTGTCGAGCAGCGCCGCGCCGATCGAATATTTCCGGACCGGACCAACACCGTGCGTGAGCAGCAGCCAGCCTTCATCCAGCTCGATCGGTGACCCGCAGTTTCCGATCTGCACGAACTCCCAGGGGAATTGTGGTTTCAGGATCGCCTGACCGCCGTCCCACTGATGCAAATCATCCGAATAGATCAGATAGAGGTTCTCATTATCCTGACGCGCGATCATGGCGTACTTGCCGTCGATCCTGCGCGGGAACAGCGCCATGCCCTTGTTGTGGGCCGCGGTCCCCTGCAGCGGCGACATTCGAAATGACAGGAAGTCGCTGGTCTCGATCAACTCCGATCGTATCGCTCTGCCGGTATAGGCGGTAAAGGTAGCGTAGTAAGTCTTGTGGTCACCATCGCTGAATTCGACGAAACGGGCGTCTTCGATGCCCTGGGATTGGGATGCGGTAACCGGAAATATCACGCGTTCGCTGATATCCTGTTCCTCCTTGAAGGTGATCTCAACCGCTTCGCCGGATGGTCCGGATACGCGACGTCCGACCCGGGGGCTGGAGGCCAGCCGCGCGGTCGGATCGACGGCCAGGCTACCGTCGGCGGCAATGGTGCCGGTGCGAAATGTCAGCGAAGACACGTGGCCTTCGCCAACGGCCCGGAGACTAAGCACGAAGCGGAGGCCGCCTTTCGGCGCTCCAGACTGGTCGGGATGCGGTACGATGCTGGGATTGAACAGCGCCGAGGCCTCGAACGAGTACTCGTTCAGGAAATAAGCACCGATCAACTGGCGCTGGACGCTGGAAAAAGCGCCGTGAGCCGCCAGCGCCTGTTCCATCTCGTCGGCGCGGAACTCGAATTCCTGCAGCAGGTTGCGATGCCGGCCCTTGAAGTTCTCCAGCACGTCGGCCAACAGGCTGGCTGTGACTTGCGGATCGAGTGCGAGCACGCGCTCGACGATGTGGTTGGCGCGGGTCTTGTCGGTCGGGTTGAGGTCGCGCGGTTCAGTCGTCGGCTTGAACGGGCGTACGATCACGCGCGTGGGGTCGGGGCGCAGATAGAGTGCTTGCCGATGCAGGAAAGTGGCTTGCAACAAGATGTCCTCGGTTAGTTGGAGGAAACTGGACTCAGGCGCCGATGGCGCGAAGCGCCACGGGGGGTGTCACGCTGACATTGACGCGCGCCAGCTGACGAATATCGGCAAGACCGAGCAGATAGGACACGACCGACTCGCCGCCGCGGTTTTCGTTGGCGCGGTCGGGATGCAAGCCATCCCGGCAACTGCCGGTCTCGGGATCGACCAGCGCGATCGATAAATCGTTGCGGCCGAGAAACCAGGCGAAAACGTTGTTTGCGATCGCCTTCCATTCGGCGTCACCCTCCGCGCGCCAGGCGGTCAGGCAGGCCGCGATCGTCGCCGCTGCCTCTACCGGCTGCTGGTCGAACGCGCGCGGCGCCTGGCGCAGTTCACCGAAGCCGGCGGTGCCGACGGGGCGGAAATGTCCCATCGAGGTCGTTTGTTGTGTCATCAGCCAACGCAGCGACCGCAATCCGGCAGCGAGGTAATCGAGTGTTTGCGTGGCCATGCCTGTCAGCATCAAGGCTTGCGGCAGGCGCGCATTGTCATACGCCAGGCCTTCCTCGAACCAGGTCCAGTCCGGCGTTTCGACCGACGCGAGCCCCGACATCAACCTGTCGGCGAGAGAATGTCGGATTTCCCGGGCGTGCGCATCATCGCGAGCAACGGCGCAATAGCCGTCCAGACCCAGCAGGGTGAAGGCCAGTGCGCGGGGCGAACTGAAGGCCTCGACGGCCGGCAATGCCTCGGCAAACAAGGCGGCGGCCCATCGGCGTCGCGACGGGCTTGCGTCCCTGCGCGCGCACTCACCCAGCGCCCATAAGGTTCGCCCATGACTGTCTTCGGAGCCGCGATCCTCGAGCCATGTTCGATTGAAGCCCATGAAATTGCGAAAGCGTTTGGTGTCCGGATTCCACGCATGCTGCACGAAGGCGGCAAAACGGGCCGTCAAAACTTCGGACAAGCGCGTTTCGCCCGGATTGTTGAGGGCGCACGCCAGCAGCAAGGCGCGGGCATTGTCATCCACGCAATAGCCATGGGCGCGATCGGGCACCGAATGCACCGCATGCTGGAACAGGCCGGTATCGTCGCACATGGAAAGAAAGTGATCCAACTGCATGTCCGACGCCGCAGGGCTGTGCGCGATCGCGACCGGCCCGGTACGCGCCACCACCTTGAGCCAGTCCCCATGGCGCGCATGTTCGAAAGTGGCCATGTAACGCTCGGCCGTACGCTCCCATGTCATCGATCGGCTGATCGAGTAGGCACGCTCGCGCATTGCCTGCCGACGAGGGGCATTGGTGAGCAATTGCGCTATTTCCTTGCCGATCGCGACCGCGTTGCCGAAGGGAACGATGACGCCACGGCCGTCATTCAGCAGCTCCAGCGCGTGCCAATACGGCGTCGACACCACCGGCTTGCCCAATCCGAAGCTGTAGGCAAGCGTCCCCGACGTCATCTGCGCTTCATTGAGATAGGGCGTGACGTAGACATCGCACATCGAAATGAACTCTAACAACGTCGCCTGATCGACGAACTGGTCGAGGAATACGACATGGTTCTCGACGCCAAGTTCGCGCACGCGCGTCACAAGGCTCTCGCGATAGGCTTCGCCCTGGTCGCGCACCAGATTTGGATGCGTCGCGCCGAGCACGACATAGACCGCGTCCGCGCGACGTTCCAGGATCAAGGGCATGGCGTCGATCATGACCTCGATGCCCTTGCTGGGGGAGAGCAGGCCGAAGGTCAGAATGACGGAGCGGTCGCTGAATCCGAGTTTGGCCTTTGCCGCGTCGGGTTCGACAAACGGAAAATCGGGAATGCCGTGCGCGATCACCTCGATCTTGTTGTCCGGTACGCGATAAACGCTGCGCAGCATCTCGCGGCCCTTGTTGGCCATCACAATGATCTTCGAAGAAGCATCGACGATGCGCTCCATGACCGCACGCTGGGCGGCGGTCGGCTTGGCCAGCACCGTGTGCAGCGTGGTGATGACGGGCATGCTGAGGCGTGAAAGCAGCTCGAGGATGTGCCCGCCGGCTTCGCCACCGAAGATTCCGAATTCATGTTGCAGGCAGACGACGTCGAACCGGCCGGCGTTCAGGAAGGCCGCGGCACGCACATAGTCTTCAATGGTGTCATCCTTGATCTGCAAGGCAACCGAAGCGGGATAGTCGTAGGCTTGTCCGTGGTCGTTCATTGCGACAATGCTGACCTCCAGATCCGGCCGGGAACTGGAAAGCGCGCGTTCCAGATCGGTCGTGAAGGTGGCGATACCGCAGCGGCGGGGCAGCGAATTGCCGATGACGGCGATGCGGCGAAGCGGCGTCATGTTCGCATCTCCTTGGCGCCTTCAAACTGCGGAACAGCAGGAGCAGCCGGTTTGGCAGCGTTGCCCGGTGTTTCACCAAGCCTTTGCAACAGGGAATCGATCGGACGGCTCGCCGGATACGCGATCAAGGCACTCAGTCCATGGCTGCCGACCTCGATGCTGGTGCGTCCGCCGGCGACGAAGATGGCCTCCCCGGTCGAGGCCGCGACCAGTCCGATGGCGGCGTGACCGCCGAGAACGAGAATCCAGGTCTCCGGTTCGGCAAGCAGCGCCCAGCTTGAACCCTCGGGCAGCTCAACGCGCTCGAGAACGAAATGCCGGCTGGCGACGAGGACCGTTCGGTCCGCGGAAAGGCGCGTCGGATTGCAGGGCGTTCGAAGCGGCCATGGGTGAGCGACCGCGACCCCATCGTCTTCGTGCAATTCGCGTTGCCGGCCATAGTCGAACAGGCGGAATGTCGCGTCACTGCGCTGCTGAATTTCGGCGAGCACAATACCGGCGCCGATGGCGTGGATGGTGCCGGCCGGGATGTAGATGACGTCGTCTTTCGCAACCGCTCGCCAGTGCATCAGTTCGGCGATCGACCCGTCCCGGATGGACGCGCGCAATTGCTGTGGTGTTACCTGGTGCTTTAATCCAGCGCCGATCTGCGCGTCGGGCTCAGCCGAAAGGATATACCACGCTTCGCTCTTGCCGTTCGGCATCCCGATCGCGCGCGCGTAGGTGTCGTCCGGATGTACCTGGATCGACAACGGTTCGCTGGTGAACAGCAGCTTGAGAAGCAAGGCCGGGGTAGGCGCATCCTTGTCGGCCCGGTCGAACCACAGCTCGCCGATCGCGTCACCAGACCCGTCAATAGTGCTCCAGGGGTGCAGATCACGGGCCCCCCAGGGCTTGTGGACGACCCGCACGGCGGCATGTTCGGTAGGCATAGGATGTCCCTGACCCATGACGCGCACGTCAGGGCGACGTGCCGTTGGCCGCTATCGTCGTTAGAATTTGGCATGGCAAAGGCGTCGCGTATCCGGACTTAATGCGGATCGGACGCTGAGTGTTCCTTAGGTGGCTACTCCACCACGCGATTACAACAGGCCACGGCCTGTTTACGCTTCTCAACCAGCGGCGGTCGCCATTTTGCGTCCCAAGAAGCCCAGCATCGATTGCCGAAAGACGCTGCCAGTGCGTCTAACAAGGGAACCGGGACCGTTATGGCTGGTCGAGTGTCGACGGGGTGCCAGACTTTGGTCCCCAGGAGGGACGAGGTCCGGTCCATGCCGGGAGCGCATCCCATTCGGCCCATCGCATGCGGCGCTCCTCATTTCCGACCCTGACAAAAACGAAAGCAGCGTCATCGCTGCCTGTTTTTGATCCGGCGAACATGGCCGGCACGCCATACGCGTTCCTGACGGTTGCTTTGTTGGCCATTGCGACCTTCCGATGGGTTTTGTGCTGCGGTCTTGCGTGGACGGATCAACTTTGAAAAATGACCGCGGCGGCGATCAGCATGACGAAAAAGATCGGCAGCGGCACCGGAGGCACCAGCCACTCACGGAAGTCGGATGTTGGGGGATTTGACAACGGACCGCCTGCTTGGTTGAGGCGGGAGCGCAACGCTCTCAGTCATCGATAACTGCCGGGGGCGCGCGATGATGTTCCACATATAGTCTCTTTTGCCCAAATAGCGAGATGGCAACCGGCTTATTCAGCATTTGTTTGGACGATGCCTGCGGCACTGTCGGACATTCGTTAACTGCATGCGCTTACAGTTTCTGCACATGGTCACGATTTGTGTTTCATGAACGGATTGGCGGGATACGTGCAGCAGATCGAAACCAATGACCCTACCGAGGCCCGACGCAGCCGCTACGCCCAGTATCGGGGACAAGTGGCCACCCTGACCTTTGGCTCGGCGACCGTGAGGGGCATGGTCCGCTCGGTCAAGGAAGACAGTTCCAGTATTCCCGTTCGATGGCTGGTTACCGTCGTTTCGCCATAGCGGCGACCAACATTGCAGATTGATCAAATGATGCCGCGCCTCACGTTGGTGAGATTTGAACGTACGGATTTGGATGCGGCCAGCTTCGTCTAGCCGCCCAACCGCTTCTGCCGGTCAATCAAGTTGCGCGCCTTTCTGGACTCCATGCTGCCACGCCTCCGGGCACGCATTGGCGACCTGCCGAAACGTACCGTGCCGCGGGGACGAACCCGTTCGGCCCCATTGGATTGAGGAGCGGCCGATCCCCGCTTCGGCTGCGACGGCGCTTTCGTTCGCAATGCCCGTGGCGGAAGACCTTTGTACGGCGGATTCTCTTTAACCCGCCGCTCGATTGCGAGATGGCGGGTTAAAGAGAACCCGCCCTACGGGCCCGGAATCCCTCACTTGTCCGGAAAATCACTTGCCATCCCAGGCCGCCAGCGATTTCAGGTACGTATCTGTCTGGTCGACGCTGAACTCGGTCCACATGATCAGGTGATCCGACATTTGGTAGGTGCGCCATTGCGGGAATGCCTTGGCGGTCGGTGCGCTCTTGCCGCCTTTGAATTCCTTCGGATCGTCAAAAACGTATTTGAAGAAGTCGAAGATGCCAGCATTCGTGCTTGTCACACCTACCTTCTGTTTGAAAAACGCGATCTGGTCATAGAACTTGTCCTGGGCCACGTTGCTTCCGGCGGGCAGTTTCTGCAGTGCGGCCGGCACCACGAACTTGTTCTTCGTGAGCGCCTCATACGTCTTGTCGGTGCGCGAGAAGATGTTGAAGTCGCCAAGCAACACAAGATGTTCGGGCGAATAATCAACCGGCGTCTTGGTGTTGATGTAGTCTTTCGCCTTCGCGGCAAGCAGCTTGGCGAGTGCGTTGATCTCGTCGACGCGCTTCGGATCCTCGGCCTTGCTCGTACCGTAGTAGATGTGAACCGTGCAGAGATTGAACTTGGCCCAGCCGACCTGAAAGCCACAGACGAACGGCGTGCGGGAGATCTGGCTCATGATCTCCGTCGCGCTCTTGCCGGGCAGGACCAGTTCACCGGCAAGGCCGGTAAAGCTGACCTTGGTCGTGTTGTAGACGAAGGCAAGCCGTTCGCCATTGCCGCTGTCGGCGTAGCTGACATCCGTGAAGATGACGTTCCATTGCCGGCCTAGCAGCCGCATGATGTCCCTGAGCGCCTTGAGATCGGCTCGGACTTCCTGAACCGCAATCAGGTCGAAGCGGCTCATGCACTCCGCGATGTAATACATCGCGTCGGGCGTGCGTCCGCCGTATTTGGCGCCGCCGAACTCACGAATGTTCCACGTCGCCAGCAGCAGCGAGTGGTCGCTTTTGGCCGGCACCTTGCTTTTAAGTCCGGCGCGCAACTTTCTCAGCCCGGCTATGATGCGTTGCCGCTGCTTCGTATCCTTGATCCACCGCAGACCCGTGTAATTCACGACGCTCTCCCCCGTTGCGAAGGTGCTCTCCGATTGCGAAATGTGGTCATACAATCACTGATTTAGGCGAACTGAAAGGGGCAGTCGCGGAAAGCCACAACAACTTGTGCGGGGTGCCATCTCCGCAACATGCCCGTTGTTCGGTCTTTCCCGGACCTGCGGGTATCGACGATAGAAGCTCTGAATAGGCGTGATCGATCTCCACCGAAGGCTCTGCTCGCAATGGCGGTGGCCGCAGACTTGCGAACCACGCGTGTCGCAATTCCTTGGCCGAATTGCGAACACCGACTGCGTCGCCTTGCACGCAAGCGCAATCTTGCGAACCGGGTGCGACAAATCAACCCGACGGGCAAATCAGTTCTGATTTACGGAAATCATGTCAAGTCTAAAATTTCCGAAAATCAAAAATATATCTGTTTTCATCCGACCCAAATCAGTGCGCATCTATCGCCATCCCGTCCTATCAAGAGGGGCGTCGGCCGTCGTCATGACGAGGGGCGGGGATGCGGTGGACGCTGACGTTGCGATTGACGGTCGCGGCTGATGCGTACGGTGAAAGCGTGTGGTCCTGGCGCCCGTAACGGCGTCAAGTCTTTCGGGAGCCAACGCTTCCGAGGGGCGACGGTGGCAATAGAGGCCGTCTCACCGGGGAGAGCGCGTTATAAGCCGTAAAGCCATTGCGCAGGGAATGTCGGATGCTCTCCGCTGCCCTGTATGCTCATGTGCAGC
>NZ_JAFCLX010000056.1:0-45826 GCF_018130205.1 Bradyrhizobium sp. AUGA SZCCT0222 | reverse complement strand
GAGAGCACGGCATAAGCCGTAAAGCCACTGCGCAGGGAATGTCGGATGTTCTCCGCTGCCCTGTATGCTCGTGTGCATTTTGTTTTGTGCAAACCGCACGCGAGACCGCGGGTGCAGCGCGCATCCGGCATTCCCTGCGCCCTCTTACGAGAGGGCGGGAAGTTTCTGGCAAAGCTCGGGCGCGTCGTGCCGCGAGATCGCGAAGGCATGTTTGCGATGACCCATCCACGTCGTCCCGGCGAACGCCGGGACCCATACGCCGCGGCCCATCAGTGAGAGCGCTGGCGTTAGAGACCTTCTGCAAAATGGGCATCACGCGGTATAGGTCCCGGCGTTCGCCGGGACGACACGTGGAGCGAGCGACGCCGCGGCTCATAAACCCCGTAGTAACGAGTTTTCTTTACACTCTGCCAACCATAAGCCCCCTGTCGCGGGCTTGTGCTGAGTGGGTAGTGTCATGTTGCGTTTCAAGGTTCTGGCCTCGGTGGTTCCGCTGGCCGTCGTCGCCCTGTTCGCCCGCGGCGAGTTCTCGACCGGTCCGCGCCCCTGCATCGAGATTGCGGGCGCTTCGCTCCAGATCGCCGCCCTGTCCTGGCAGGCCGAACGTCACGTCAGTTTCACCAGCGATCCCAGCCGCGCCACCGTCCGCGTCCAGATCTCCGACAACGCGGAAGCGGCGGACTTTACCGTCATCGACGACATCGACAGCACCGAGCGTGGGGCCTGCGAAAGCCATTCGCCACCGCAGCTGGTCGCGATTTCCAGCTCGCCGTCGCCGTCCGAACCCGTCATCTATCTCTCGACGGAGGGACCCGCCGATTACCGCATCTTCGTGCGCTCGAAGAGCTTTTCGGCGCGCGACGCCGCCGCCCTCATCGTCAGCGCCCGCGGCGCACAGCCTCGCGTCGTGGCCGCCTCGCTGTGAGTTAACATTTTATCAACCCTGTTCTTATCGCACCCGCGAAAGGCAGCCCGCCTCAAGCACTTTTCAAGGTCGGCGACGCATCGTCTGGCGGGAAGCACCGGGCGAATCGAGCCGCCTCAATTCGAGCAAACAATCTCAGGGTAACTGACGATGGTGCGGACCTACCGGATCAAACTATACTTCCGCCGCTTTGGCCGCCGGCATCCCTGGGTCAGCTTCACGCTCCGCTCGTTCATCGTGTTTTCCGCCACCTTCGGCGGCGCCTACGGCTTCATTACCGCAAGCCGCTCGGAAATATCCGGCTACAATCCGCACACCTTTGCGATCGGCATCAGCTTCCTGTTCGCCATCGCCTGCGTCGCGCTGGCCGCCCAGAGCGCCCGGTTTCGCTTCCTGCGCAAGAAGATGCACAAGGTCGCTCTGCACAATGAAGCGATGGCGGACCGCAACTGGGAACTGCAGGAGGCCGAGCAGCGCACCCGTCGCCTGTTCGAATCGCAGGGCGACCTGATCATCCTGCGCGACACCGATGGCCGCATCACCTTCGTCAACGATGCCTATTGCGAACTGGCGCAAGCGCCGCGCGAGGCCCTGATCGGCAGCACCGCCACGCTCGAAATTCTGGAACAAGGCGACAGCGTGCTGGAATGGAACGGCACGCGTATCCATGACCAGAAGATCGCGGGTCCCGAGGGCGCGCGATGGATCGCCTGGCGTGAAGCGCTGGTGCGCAACGACGCCGGCGGGCCATCCGAAATGCAGAGCGTCGGCCGCGACGTCACCAACCGCACCGAGAGCGAGCGCGCGCTCGCCGAAGCCCGCGACCAGGCCGATGCCGCCAGCCGCGCCAAGTCGCGCTTCCTCGCCATGGCGAGCCACGAGATCCGCACGCCGCTGAACGGCATCATCGGCATGAGCGGCCTGCTGCTGGATACGCCGCTGACGCCGGAACAGACCACCTACGTCAAGGCGGTGAAGACCTCCGGCGACGCGCTGCTGTCGCTGATCGAGGAGCTGCTGGATTACTCCAAGATCGAGGCCGGCAAGATCGACCTCGAACATCGCGCCTTCGCCCTGCCGGAGCTGATCGAGGGCATCACCGAATTGCTGGCGCCGCGCGCGCAGGCCCGCAAGCTCGAGATCGCCGCCTATATCGACGAGCGCCTGCCCCTGGAAGTGGTCGGCGACGCGGCGCGGCTGCGCCAAGTGCTGCTCAATCTCGCCGGCAACGCGATCAAGTTCACCGCGACCGGCGGCGTCGCTTTGATTGTCGAGCCCGGCATTCGTCCGGGTGAGGTCAGCTTTGTGTTGCGCGACACCGGCATCGGCATCGCGCCCGAGGCGCAGGAGCGCATTTTTCGCGAGTTCGAGCAGGCCGACGACCGCATCGCGCGCAGCTATGGCGGCACTGGGCTCGGCCTCAGCATCAGCGACCGCATCGTCAAGCGGATGGGCGGCCGCATCACGCTGGAGAGCAAGCCCGGTATCGGCTCGACGTTCGAGGTGACGATCCCGCTGCCGGCCTCCGATTCCGGCTCGCCGAAGACGTTTGCCGCACCCGACCTGACCGGCCAGTCGATCATGCTGGTGTCGCCGCAGAGCATCGAGGCCTCATTGACCGGGCGGCGGCTGCAGCGCTGGGGCGGCCAGACCTGCATGGTTTCCGACGCCGACGTCGCCCAGGCGCTGTTGCCGGAGCGGCTCTGGCACGCCATCCTGATCGATCACGCGCTCGGCACCAAAGCCATCGAAGCGTTCGGCGAGGCCGCACGGCTGCACGCCACGCAGCGCATCGTGATGTTCACACCGGCGACGCGGCAGGAGCTGCAACCATCAGCGGCATCGCCCTTCACCGGCTATCTGGTCAAGCCGCTCCGCGCCGCCTCGCTCGCGGCGCGCCTGACCGCCACGCCCGAAATCTCGGCGCCGAGCGTCGTCAGCGATGCCATGACCGGCCTGGATGAGCCTGCCGCTGTGCCGGCGCCGGCGAGCAAGGGGCTTTCGATCCTGGTCGCGGAAGACAATGAGATCAACGCGCTGTTGATGCGCTCCTTGCTGAGTCGGCTGGGGCACCAGGCGGTCATCACCACCAATGGCGAAGAGGCGCTGGAATCCTGGCTGTCGGCCAAATCAGCCGGCGCGGGCTATGACCTCGTGCTGATGGACATCCAGATGCCGCAGCTCAACGGCATCGAAACCACGAAAAGGATGCGCACGCTGGAATCCGGCCTGCCCGGACGCCGGACGCCGATCCTGGCGCTGACCGCCAACACGCTGGTGGAAGATCGCTACGCCTGTTTTGAAGCCGGGATGGATGGTTTCCTGATCAAGCCGCTCGATCGCGAGAAACTGGCGGAGGCGATCGCGGGGCTGGCGGCTTCGCGGCACATCGCGGCTTAGCCGTCATTGCGAGGAGCGAAGCGACGAAGCAATCCATCTATCCCCGCACGGGGAGGTGGATTGCTTCGCTGCGCTCGCAATGACGATAGACTACAGCCGCCGCAGCGCGACGGTCTCGACGACGTGATCGGCGCCCTTCTTGAGGATCAGCGTCGCGCGCGGCCGGGTCGGCAAAATGTTGTCTTCGAGATTGGCAAGGTTGGTACGTTCCCAGATCGCCAGCGCGGTTGCCGTCGCCTCCTCGTCGGAGAGCGGCGCATAACGATGGAAGTAGGACCGCGGATCGGTAAACGCCGTGTCGCGCAGCGCGAGGAAGCGCCGCACATACCATTGGCGCAGCACCGCCTCGTCGGCGTCGATATAAACCGAGAAGTCGAAGAAGTCGGAGACCACGGGAACCGCCTTGCCGTCGCGCGGCAGGCGGCCGGTCTGCAACACGTTGACGCCTTCGACGATCAGGATGTCGGGGCGGTCGACCTCGATCCACTTGTTGGGAACGATGTCGTAGGTCAAATGCGAATAGACCGGCGCGCGAACCGGCCGCCGGCCGGCCTTGATGTCGCTCAGGAACGACAGCAGCATCGGCAGGTCGTAGCTCTCGGGAAAGCCCTTTTTCTGCATCAGGCCCTGCCGCTCGAGCACGGCGTTCGGAAACAGAAAGCCGTCGGTCGTCACCATTTCGACCTTGGGCCGCGGCGACCAGCGCGCCAGCAGCGCCTGCAGCACGCGCGCGGTGGTGGATTTGCCGACCGCCACGGAGCCTGCGACGCCGATGATATAGGGCACCTTGCGGTCGCGGATGCCGAGGAACTGGCGCTGCGCCTGGTAGAGCCGCAGGGTCGCATCGACATAGATCGACAGCAACCGCGACAGCGGCAGGAAGATGTCCTCGACCTCCTGCAGATCGAGGCGGTCGTGCAGCGAACGAAGCCGTTCGAACTCGCCCGGCTCCAGCGTCATCGGCGTGTCGTCGCGCAATCGCGCCCACTGCTCGCGCGTGAAGATCCGGTAGGGGTTGTATTGCTGGTCCGTCGCCCGAATATCCATGGCGTCGCCTCTTGCTCAATCGCGCTTGCGCGCGGCTTTTTCTTCCAGCCCGGACTGGTTGGTACGTTGCCCGAGTGCGGTCTCGACTTCTTCCAGCGTCACGCCGCGCGCTTTGAGCAGCACCAGCAAATGAAACAGCAAATCGGCGCTTTCGGCGATCAGGTGGTCGCGATCGTTCTCGACCGCGGCGATCACGGTCTCGACCGCTTCCTCGCCGAGTTTCTTGGCGCAGTGCTCCGCGCCCTTGTCGAGCAACTTGCGGGTGTAGGACGCTTCTCCCCCCGATGCGGCCCGGGCATCGATGGTGGCGGCCAGATCATGAATCGTGAAACGTGGCATCAACTGAACTCAACACGCGCGCCGGCTGAAGGCCCGCGCTATCCCAAGACTGGACTTAGCACTTTTGTGACGGGGAGTCGTCAGGGATCGAGCCGCATCGGCAGCCCGGCGCGCACCATGTGTTCCTTGGCTTGGCGAATGGTAAATTCGCCGAAGTGGAATATCGAGGCCGCCAGCACCGCGGTGGCGTGGCCCTGGCGGATGCCGTCCACGAGGTGGTCAAGGTTACCGACCCCGCCGGACGCAATTACCGGTACGGGAACACTGTCAGCGATCGCCTGCGTCAACGGCAGGTCGAAGCCTTGCCTTGTGCCGTCCCGGTCCATCGAGGTCAGCAGGATTTCGCCGGCGCCGAGCGAGACCACTTCCTGGGCGTATTCGATGGCGTCGATCCCGGTCGAATTGCGCCCGCCATGGGTGAAAATCTCCCAGCGGTCCGAGCCGCCGGCGCGCTTGACCCGCTTGGCGTCGATCGCGACCACGATGCACTGCTCGCCGAACTTTTCAGCCCCCTGCTTGACGAATTCGCGGTTGGAGACCGCCGCGCTGTTGATCGAGACCTTGTCGGCGCCGGATCGCAGCAGCGTCTTGATGTCCTCGATGGTCCGCACCCCGCCGCCGACCGTCAGCGGCATGAAGCAGGCCTCCGCCGTCCGCCTGACAACGTCGAGCATGGTGCCGCGGTTCTCGTGGGTAGCGGTGATGTCGAGAAAACAAAGCTCGTCGGCGCCGGCGGCGTCATACGCAATCGCCGCTTCGACGGGATCGCCGGCGTCGCGCAGGTCGACGAAGTTGACGCCCTTGACCACGCGGCCGTCCTTGACGTCGAGGCAGGGGATCACGCGGACCTTGAACATCGGGGTCTCCCTAGGCCGCGCTGCGCGCGTTGCGGATGAGCGTCAACGCCGCGGCGGGATCGAGCCGGCCGTCATAGAGCGCACGGCCGGCAATGGCGCCCGCAAGCTTTTTGGCGCGCGGCTCCAGCAGCGCCTTGACGTCCTCGATGGAAGCAAAGCCGCCGGAGGCGATGACGGGGATCGAGATGCTCTCGGCCAGCGCAATGGTGGCGTCGAGGTTGAGGCCCTTGAGCAGGCCGTCACGCGCAATGTCGGTAAATATGATCGCGGCGACGCCGGCATCCTCGAACCGCTGCGCGATTTCGAGCACGGTCACCTGCGAGGTCTCGGCCCAGCCTTCGACGGCGACCTTGCCGTCGCGGGCGTCGAGACCGACCGCGACGCGGCCGGGGAATTTTTTCGCGGCGCTCTTCACCAGTTCGGGATCGCGCACCGCCGCGGTGCCGATGATCACCCGCGCAATGCCCTTGTCGAGCCAGGCCTCGATGGTCTTGAGGTCGCGAATGCCGCCGCCGAGCTGCACCGGCATGCTGACCGCCTTCAGCATCCCTTCGACCGCCAGCGCGTTCATCGGCTTGCCGGCAAAGGCGCCGTCGAGATCGACGACATGCAGATATTCAAAACCCTGATCGGCAAAGGCCCGCGCCTGCGCCGCGGGATCGAGGTTGAACACGGTCGCCCGCGCCATGTCGCCCTGTTCGAGGCGCACGCACTGGCCGTTCTTCAGGTCGACGGCGGGAAAAAGGATCACGGCTTCCATTTCAAAAAGTTCGAGATCAGACCCAGCCCGAAACGCTGGCTCTTTTCCGGGTGGAATTGCGTACCGATCGCGGTGTCCTTGCCGACCATCGCCGTCACCGGCCCGCCGTATTCGGCGCGCAGCAACACATCCGCTTCATGCGAGGCGTTGAGGTGATAGGAGTGCACGAAATAGGCGTGGCGGCCCTTCGGCCCCAGCGGCAGGCGCTCCAGCACCGGATGCTCGCGCACCATGTCGAGCGTGTTCCAGCCCATGTGGGGAATTTTCAGATTCTCCTCGCGCGGCGTGATCTTCTCGACGTCGCCTGCGATCCAGTTGAAGCCGTCGGTGGTGACATGCTCCTTGCCGCGCGTCGCCATCAGCTGCATGCCGACGCAGATGCCGAAGAACGGCCGCGCCTTGGAACGCACGGCTTCCGTCATCGCCTCGAGCATGCCGTCGACGGCATCGAGGCCCCTGCGGCAATCGGCGAAGGCGCCGACACCGGGCAGCACGATGCGATCGGCGCGGAACACCGCTTCGGGATCGCGCGTCACCATGATCTTTGGCGGATTTTCCATGCTCCGCGCGGCGCGCTCGAACGCCTTCGCCGCCGAGTGCAGATTGCCGGAGCCGTAATCGATGATCGCAACGCTCATCGTGATCCTCCCGGCTCGGGAAACAGGCCGATGATGCCGCCTTGCGGCATCGGTGGCGGTTTCGAGAATGGCTGTCCCGGAACGTTGCGGGTCGGCGGCGGCCCGCCGCGCTCAACCGCCCATTGGTCGTTGGTGAGGCCGCGCTGCCTTGCGGTCCAGCGATCGAAGAAGCGCTGCTCGGCGGCCTCCTCATCATCGGCCACCACGATATCGAGCTGCCGCCATTTGCGCCGCGAGAACGTCCAGCGCCGCAGGCTGGCCGCTTCAAAGCCCATCAGAACCGCAACCAGGAAATTGGCGAACAGGATGGTACCACCGCCGGCGCCGAGCGCCCTCAGGCCGAATGCGATCGCAACTGTCAGCGCGATCCAGCCGATCAGCGCCAGCCACAAACGATGCCAGACAAGCCACGGCAGGCTCGCCACCACGGCCCAGTAATGAAAGCCGTCACGGACGAAAATAAACCTGTCGGTCGCCGCCAGACCGGCGCCGCCATTGACCGGGGCATGCACTGTATAGACCGGCATCGTCACTCTCCGCCGCGAACCAGATCGAGCTGATTGGTCAGTCCGATCAGCCTTTTAGTTCAAGCATGGACCGTTTCGGGAAAACCGGTTCCCGCTTTTCGCCAGCGGGGCCCTCCGGGTCCAGATCATGGTCCAAAATCAGCCGCCGAGCTGACCCTTGGTGGATGGCACTTCGCCCGCGGTTTTTGGATCGATGGCAACCGCCGTACGAAGCGCCCGGGCCAAACCCTTGAAGCAGGATTCGGCGATATGATGGCTGTTCTCGCCATATAAGGTTTCGACATGCAAAGTCACGCCGGCGTTGGTCGTGAACGCATTGAACCATTCGCGAACCAGCTCGGTGTCGAACTCGCCGATCTTGTCGCGCGGAAAATCCACCTTGAACACCAGCACCGGCCGGCCCGAAATGTCGATCACGACGCGCGACAGCGTCTCGTCCATCGGCATATGGATCGAGGCATAGCGGGTAATTCCGGCCATGGTGCCGAGCGCCTGTTTCACGGCCTGACCCAGCGCGATGCCGACGTCCTCGGTGGTGTGGTGATGGTCGACATGGAGATCGCCATCCGCCTTGACCATGATGTCGATGCGCGAATGCCGGGCCAGGAGGTCGAGCATGTGGTCGAAGAAGCCGATACCGGTCGAAACCTTGGACACGCCCGTGCCGTCGAGGTTTACCGCCACCTCGATGTCGGTCTCCTTGGTCTTGCGCTTGATGGTCGCTGTGCGCATGAAATGTGCTTTCCTTTGCCTCTTCCCGGCTGAAAACGCGGCCCTTTTAACAGGCCGAAGTCGCCTTCGCCACTGCGGGATCATGCTTAAAAGGCTCAACTTCCCCCTATAGTGACCAAATCCGGCAGATTGTAACGGCGCGCTCGAGCCCCTAAATCTGGTCGGACACGAGGTATTCCATGCAAGCATCCCCCAACGAGCCGTCGGTCTGGCACGGCACCACCATTTTAACGGTCCGCAAGGGCGGCAGAGTGGTGATCGGCGGCGACGGCCAGGTCTCGATCGGCCAGACCGTGATCAAATCCAACGCCAAAAAGGTCCGCAAACTCGGCAAGGGAGACGTCATCGGCGGCTTTGCCGGCGCCACCGCTGATGCTTTCACCCTGTTCGAGCGGCTGGAGAGCAAGCTGGAGCAGTATCCGGGTCAATTGACCCGCGCCGCGGTCGAACTCGCCAAGGACTGGCGCACCGACCGCTATCTGCGCCGCCTGGAAGCGATGATGATCGTCGCCGACAAGGACGTCTCGCTGGTGCTGACCGGCACCGGCGACGTGCTGGAGCCGGAGGCCGGCGTGATGGCGATCGGCTCCGGCGGCAATTATGCGCTGGCCGCCGCCCGTGCGCTGATTGATACCGACAAGGACGCCGAGGCCATCGTTCGCCGCGGGCTGGATATCGCCGCCGATATCTGCGTCTACACCAACCGCAACGTGACCATCGAGGCGCTGGGCGGCTGATTGATGGCGGCCCACGTCTTTCGCCCCATGACCTCAGCGGATCTGCCGCTGATCCGGCAGTGGCTCGCGCATCCCCATGTCCGGGAATGGTGGGGCGATCCGGACGAGCAATATGCGCTGGTCAGCGGCGATCTCGACGAGCCGGCCATGGATCAATTTGTCGTTTCGACAAACGACGCCGATTTCGGCTACATCCAGTGTTATGATCTCACCGCCTGGAATTCCGGCTTCGGCACTCACCCCAAAGGCACCCGTGGCATCGATCTCTTTATTGGTGAACCCGGCATGATCGAACGCGGCCACGGCTCGGCACTGATTCGAGCCTTCGTCGACGCGCGGCTGGCGCACGGCACGCCGCGCATGGTCACCGATCCCGACCCCGCCAACCACCGCGCCGTACGCGCCTATGAGAAGGCCGGATTCGAAAGGGCCCATATGGTCGATACACCCGATGGTCCTGCGCTGCTGATGGTCCGCAACCCATGACCACAGACAGCGCCGCCGCAAGGCCTCCCGTCGCCAACAATGTTACGGCCTGGCACTGGCTGTTGATGGCCGCCGGCATCCTGGTGCTGCAGGCCTCGATCCTCTATGCGATGGGCCGCCTGCCAATCTGCGCCTGCGGCTACGTCAAACTCTGGCACGGCGTGGTCCAGAGCTCGGAAAACTCGCAGCACATCGCCGACTGGTACACGCTGTCGCACATCCTGCACGGCTTCCTGTTTTATGGCGCAGCCCATCTTCTGTTTCCACGTCTCGCATGGCCCGCACGCCTGATACTTGCGATGCTGGTCGAAGGCGCCTGGGAGCTGGCCGAGAATTCGACTTGGATCATCGATCGCTATCGGACCGGCACCATCTCGCTGGACTATTTCGGCGACACCATCGTCAATTCGATTTCCGACAATTTCGCCATGATCGGCGGTTTCCTGTTGGCCAGGAAACTGCCGGTCGCGGCCACTGTGGCGCTGGCGCTGGTGTTCGAAATCGTGTTGGCGCTGCACATTCGCGACAATCTGGCGCTGAACATCATCATGCTGCTCTACCCCTTCGAGGCGATCAAACAATGGCAGGCCGGCCCGCCGATCATCTAGAGCATGATCCGGAAAAGTGGGCACCGGGTTTCCGAAAAGGATCATGCTCAAAATATAGAACTTCCGGCCGCCTTGCCGTGAACGAAATTTCACCCTAGCTAAAGCCAATGACCGACTTTTCCCCCCGTGAAATCGTCTCCGAACTCGACCGCTTCATCGTCGGCCAGTCCGACGCCAAGCGCGCCGTCTCGATTGCGCTGCGCAACCGCTGGCGGCGGCTGCAGCTCACCGGCAATCTGCGCGAGGAGGTGCTGCCGAAGAACATCCTGATGATCGGGCCAACCGGCGTCGGCAAGACCGAGATCGCGCGACGGCTGGCGAAACTGGCTGGCGCCCCCTTCATCAAGGTCGAAGCCACGAAGTTTACCGAGGTCGGTTATGTCGGCCGCGACGTCGAGCAGATCATCCGCGATCTCGTCGAGGTCGCGATCTCCCAGACCCGTGAGCGCAAACGGAAAGACGTGCAGGCCCGCGCCCAGCTCGCGGCCGAGGAGCGCGTGCTCGACGCGCTGGTCGGGCCGGCTTCGAGTCCCGCCACCCGCGATTCCTTCCGCAAGAAGCTGCGCGCCGGCGAACTCAACGACAAGGAAATCGAAATCGAGACGTCGTCATCGGGCGGCATGCCGATGTTCGAAATCCCGGGCATGCCCGGCGCCCAGTTGGGTGCGATTTCGATCGGCGATATCTTCGGCAAGATGGGCGGACGGACCAAGACCCGCCGCCTGACGGTCGAGAGTTCGCACGAGACGCTGGTGAACGAAGAATCCGACAAGCTTTTGGACAGCGATCAGCTGGTGCTGGAAGCGATCAATGCGGTCGAGAACAACGGCATCGTGTTCCTCGACGAGATCGACAAGATCTGCGTGCGCGACGGCCGTACCGGCGGCGACGTCTCGCGCGAAGGCGTGCAGCGCGACCTGCTGCCGCTGATCGAAGGCACCACCGTCTCGACCAAGCACGGCGCGGTCAAAACCGACCATATCCTGTTCATTGCGTCCGGCGCGTTCCACATTGCGAAACCATCGGACCTGTTGCCCGAGTTGCAGGGCCGGTTGCCGATCCGGGTCGAGCTGGAAGCGCTGACACGCGACGACATGCGCCGTATCCTGACCGAGCCGGAGGCGTCGCTGATCAAGCAATATATCGCGCTGATGCAGACCGAAGGCGTCACGCTCGACATCACCGACGGCGCCATCGACGCGCTGGCTGACGTCGCGGTCGCCGTCAACTCCACCGTGGAAAATATCGGCGCGCGGCGCCTGCAGACGGTGATGGAGCGCGTTCTCGACGAGATTTCCTTTGCCGCCCCGGACCGCCACGGCGAGACCATCAAGGTCGATGCCGACTACGTGCAGAAGCATGTCGGCGATCTCGCCAAGAACGCGGATTTGAGCCGGTTTATTTTGTAGTATCAAAGCAAAGATTGTCGTCCCGGCCTTGAGCCGGGACCCATAACCCCGGTCGTCTATTGTTGATAGAAGCCATCAACCCTTGTGCTAGGCAACGACGGCCGCGGCGTATGGGTCCCGGCTCGCGCTTCGCTTGGCCGGGACGACAATAATGAATTTGCGTGTCTGGGAAAACCCCTGGCGCTTGATGCTGGCCGTCAATGTCGCCGTGTTCGTCGGGATGTTCCTGCACAAGATCACGCTGCCGCCCTTCGTTCCCTACATCCATCTCCTCGTCGACTATCATTTCGGCTTCACCAAGCGCGCGCTGATCGGCGCGGTCGTGGCGCTGTTCACGTCAAAGGTGCCGGTGTGGCTGGTGTTCGCGCTGGGCGGTGCGGTGTGGCTCATCACGGCGGGCCTGTTCGTGCGGCTGTTCAAGCGGACGTTCGGCTTCGACGACGCGCATCTGCCCCTGTTCGTGTTCATGGCCGGTTCGCCGTTCTTCCTGAAGAATTTCATGCACACGCTCGGGCATTTCGACATCTACGGATGCCTGTTCGCAATTGTCCTGCTGCTGATTCCGGCGCGCTCGCTGTTCTATGTGGGGCTCGCCACGCTGTTCTCGATGATCCTCGTGCTGATCCACCACATTCACCTCTTGATGTATGTGCCGACCATCGCGGCCATCGTGGTGCTGCGTTTTTATCTGGCGCGGGGTGTGAGCCGCCCAGGCGCGATCGCAGGCTTCGCCGCGCTTGCCGCCACCGGCATCCTCTTCTTCGCCGCACAGTTCTATGGAATGATGGCGGTGTCCGAAGCGGATTTCGTCGCCTATCTAAAGGGCCGGATGGCCGATCCCAGCCGCAGTAACCTGCTGAGCTTTGCCTATATCTGGTACCAGCCGCTATCGACAGAGGTTGCCGACACCTGGCAACGCCTGCCGCACAACCTGCTCGGCTTTCCGATCTTCGCGCTGCTGATCTGGCTGCACACGCCGCTATGGCGATATTTTGCAGACCTGATCGCTGCGCTATCCGTCGAACGACATCGCCACATCGTCAAGGCCGCGATCGTCGTCATCAGCCTCTTCTATCTCGTGATGTTTGCGATGGTGTTCGATTACTCGCGCTGGATTTCGAACTGGGCGGTGTGCCTGTTCCTGATCCTGCATGCGGTGAAGATGCTGCCCGCAGCACGCGAGGCGGCGCTGATATCGACCGATGATCGGAAAACCCAGATCTTCGGCTGGATCGTCACGCTGATCCCGCGCGTTGGCATCGTGCGGCCGTTCTAAATGCTCACCTGACCCTCCGCACCCGCACATACAGCGCGCCCTCGCCGCCGTGGCCGATATGGGCTTCCTCGAATCCGACCACCAGCGAGCGGAATTCCGGCAGGCTGAGCCATTGCGGCACCTGACGGCGCAACACGCCGCGCTCGGCCTCTGAGCCGCCCACTTTGCCCTTGCCGGTGATGACGAGCACGAAGGTGAGGCCATCGCTGTGCGCGCGCTGCAGGAAGGTCAGCAGCACGCGGTGCGCGCGGATCTGCGTCATGCCGTGCAAATCGAGCCGGGCGTCGATCTCTTTCCGGCCACGCGAAAGCTGTGAGCGTTCACGGCGTCCGATCGGCGCCAGTGGCGGCGGCTCCGGCCGTGACGGAGGAATGACGCGCGGCGAAGCCGGCTTCGGTGACACAACGGGGTTGGCGGCAACACTGGCTTCCGCCTCCGGCGCGGCTGCCGGCGGCTTGACGGTGCGGCGCCGCTTGCGCAGCGGCTTGACCTGCTTGGCCACGCTTTCCCACAGCGCACGCTCCTCTTCGCTGAGGCTGCGCTGGCGCCGCGGCGGCATTGGTATTTCGGGGATCGAGCTCGACGTCCGGCGCTTCATTGACGGTGGCGGAAGCGGCGAGTGTGGCGGTGGCGGACCGGTTCGGAAACCGGTTTGACATCGGGGCGGGCGGCCGGCAGCGGCACCGGTTTTACCACGGCAGCCTGCGCGGCGGATGTGGGTGCGGTCACGGCCGGCGTTGCAGCGGGAGTGGCGTTCTTCGGATCCTTCAGTGGATCAACCTGCGGAAACAGCTTTGCGATTCTCTCCGACGGCCGCTCGTCCGGCACCGGCATCTTGCGGCCACGCGCGGAAGGATCGAGGCTCTTCGGCAGCAGCATGACAAACCGCATGGGATGGCGGAAGCGGCCTGCTACCTTGCCGGCGTCAGCCCCGGCGCCGAGATAGAGGTCGGCGCGGGCGGGCCCGACGATCGCCGAGCCGGTATCCTGCGCGATCATCAGCCGCCGAAACGGCGTTTTGGATATATCGGTTTCGATCGGCAACTCGCCCTCGATGAAGAACGGCGTGCCGTAGACATGCAGCGCTTTATCAACCGCGATCGAGCGGCCCGGCGTCAGCGGCACGCCCTGGGCGCCGACGGCTTCGTCCTTGTCGGAGAGGTTTACCTCGCGGAAGAACACGTAGGACCGGTTCTGGCGTCGCAACTCGTTGGCGCCATCGGGGTTCGCCGTCATCCACTCCCGGATCTTCTGCATCGACATCTGATCCCTGGGAATGATGTTGCGTTCGATCAGGATGCGGCCGACCGGGGTATAGGGATAACCATTATGCGCATCGTAATTGATGCGAACGGTCGAACCGTCGTCGAGGCTGACCCGCGCCGAACCCTGGATCTGCGAGAACAGCAGATCGGTCTGGTCCTTCAGAAAGCAGATTTCGAGGCCACGGCCCTCGATCGCACCGTCCTCGATCTCGGCGCGATCGTAATAGGGCACCAGCTTGCGGCGGCCGATCTTGCGAAACACCTTGCCGCCGTTGGGCAAGCCGACCGAACTCTGCGTGACGCCGCGAACGAACAGGTTGGACGGCCTGCGATAGACCGGTACTTTGTAGACCTCGTTCTCCGTCCGCGAGCCGTCGACGATGGGCTCGTAATAGCCGGTGACAAAGCCCTCGGGCTCGCCGAGCCGCGATATCCGCAAGGGCAGAAAATGCTCCTCGAAGAACGCTTTCGCCCTGGCGCCGTCGGTTAGCTCGAGGCCCCTGGCGACCCGGCAGGGATCGCGCAGCGAGGTACCAATCGCTTTCGGTTCGGATGGTGGTTTGGTTTGCGCTGCTATCGGCTTGCAGCTGTCGCGAAAGGTCTTGTAGGCGGCGAGATGATCGTCTTCGCGCCAGCCGGTGATGTCGGACCAGGCGACCGGCGCATATTGGGTGTTGGTGATCTGGAACGGCAAATCCAGCTGCGGATAAGGAAGGTGACGCTCGGGTACCGGATGCGATGGCGGATGTGAATGCGACCGCGTCCGACGCGCGGCAGATGCGTCCAGGGGAGCCAGTGACAACGCGATAGCGATCGCAGCCAGCGCGAGCCTTGCAAGAGACCTTACAAGGCTGTGCGCGCTAGCTGGCGCTTCCGGTGCCAACCAACTTCCAGTTCGGATCGCGGGAACTCGTGTCGCGGGCAAATGTCCAGACATCGGTGATATCGGCGACCTTATCCGGCGTTCCATCGACAATGGCGCCGGTCTTGTCGCGGGTGACCGAGATCATCTGCGACACGAACCGCACCGTCAGCTGTGCCGCCTTGTCGCGGGCTTCCGCACCCACCAGTTCGGCCTTGTCGATCGAAACAAACCGCGTTTCGGTTTTCTGCTCGTGCTTCTCGCGATCCTTGATCACGGAGTCGAAACTCTCATAGACCTCGCTCGACAGCAGATCCTTGAGCGCGCGGCGGTCGCCATTGGCAAACGCCAGCACGATCATCTCGTAGGCGCTGCGGGCACCGGAGAGGAAGTGACGGGGATCGAACGAGGAATCCTGCGCGACAAGCGCGTCGAGCCCTTGCGCCAGCGGCGTGCCCGCTTCCGCAATGCCCTTCCAGCGGTCGGTCGCCGGCGCAACGTCCGCGGTCGGCGCCAACGGCGTCTGATCAATCACGGCACCGGGCATCGGCACGACGTTGTTGTCCTGCGTACGCTGCACGACGGTCGGCGCGGCGCGATCATAGGGCGGCCGTTCGCTCCCAGTGCGCTGTCCGAGGACGCTGCGCAGGCGCAGGAAGATGAAGACGGCCAGCGCCAGGAAGATGATAGTGTAAATATCCACGTCGTATTCGCTTTCTGGTTCTAACGCCGGCAACGGGTCCGGCGGTCGAGGGTTCCCTCATGAGCCCGGGAACGGCAGAGATTACATCTTCAATCGAGACTGCAGCATGTAGGCACGAAACTTTGCCCGGCCAATGGCGCGTTTTGGCGCGGGTGAATTGTAGCGCGTTTTGGCCGCGAGGGGAAATCCGATCATGTCCGGAAATCACGCATATTCAATTATTTAGGATGACCCCAAAGGGCTCGCTGGGAGGCCGGCCGCGCGCTATTAGCCATATCTGTCACAAATGGTGGTTGGCCGGACCCGCCTTCAGTCCGTCGTCCTTGTGGAATAAGGCGGGGCTATGATAGCCACTCGCCCGGCAAAGGCATTTCCGCCCGCCGAGCGAATTCAGACGATAACCCGGGCTCCGCTCGCCAGCGTTTTTAGGAGAGTTTCATGACCAACGGTAACGGCGCGCCCGCAGAGCAGGCCCCTGCCCAGCTCAACGTATTGGCGCAGTATACCAAGGACCTGTCGTTCGAGAATCCGAACGCCCCGGGATCGCTGGCGCCTCAGCAGCAGCAGCCAGCCATCAATATCCAGATCAATGTCGGCGCCAATAATCTCTCCGAAAGCGAGTTCGAGGTGACCCTTTCGATCGAGGGCAAGGCGGAAAACGCCGGCAAGGTCATGTTTTCGTTCGACCTCGCCTATGCGGGCGTGTTCCGCATCGTCAATGTGCCGAAGGAAAACCTGCACCCGCTGGTCATGATCGAATGCCCGCGGCTATTGTTCCCGTTCGCACGCGAGATCATTGCCACCGCGGTGCGTGACGGCGGGTTCCCCCCACTGATGCTCGATCCCGTGGATTTCGTCGGCCTCTACCGCCAGAACATGGAGCGGCAGGCGGCGGCGCAGGCTGCTTCGGGCGCGAAACCCAGCTAACGGACGCTCAGCGGCTAAACGCCGCTGCAGCGTTTCAAGCGGCTCCCAGAAACTCGTTCCAGATCGGCTTGTCGCCCAGCGTGGCGACAAAGGCCCGATGCGCCTCGCGGTCGGCATCGGTGATTCGGGGTGCGAGCGGCGTCTCGCGCTGCCGGCGCGGCATATCGCCGGTCCGCTCCGCTCGCGACTCGCGGGTCTCCGAGGCCAGGATCAGCTGCGACTGCCGTGCTCCGATCAGGTCGATATAGACCTCAGCCAGCAATTCGGAATCGAGCAGCGCGCCGTGCTTGGTGCGGCGGGAGTTGTCGATCGAATAGCGCGAGCAGAGGTCATCGAGCCTGTTGGACACGCCGGGATGCTTGCGGCGCGCCAGCAGCAACGTATCGACCAGCCGATCGCGTGCGATCACCGGCCGTTTGATACGGTCGAGTTCGGCATTGATGAAGCTGATGTCGAACGATGCGTTGTGGATCACAAGCGGCGCATCGGCGATGAATTCCAGGAACTGCTCGACGACTTCCGCGAACAGCGGCTTGGTGGACAGGAACTCGGCGGACAGACCATGCACCGCGAACGCCTCGGCCGGCATTTCGCGTTCGGGATTGATGTAAACGTGAAACGTCTGCCCGGTCGGCATGCGGTTGTAGATCTCGATACAGCCGATCTCGACCAGCCGGTCGCCGCGCAGCGGATCAAGGCCGGTGGTTTCGGTATCGAGAACGATTTCACGCATGGGTTTTCTCTAAGGCGTTTTCGAGCGAAGTGGGTACCGGTTCGCGTAAGGAAAACGCGTCAAACAAAAAGACCGGGCCGGAAAGTCAGCGAATCACGTCCGCCGCTGCGGCATCTTAACAATCTCGGCCAGAATGTCCCTGATACGGGCGCGCACGGGGTCGAGACCGTGCGAGGTATCCACCACGAAATCGGCGCGCTTGCGCTTTTCCGCATCAGGCAGCTGCCGCGCCACAATGGCGTCAAAGCGCGCTTCGTCCATCGTGCCGCGCGCCAGCACGCGTTCGCGCTGCATTTCGGGCGTCGTCGTCACCACCACAACCGCATCCACGCGCTTCTCGCCGCCGGTCTCATACAGCAGCGGGATATCCAACAGCACCACCGGCTTGCCCGCCGCTTCCGCATCCTCGAAGAATTTCTTTCGCGAGGCGCCGAGCATCGGATGGACGATCTGCTCGAGCTGCTTCATGGCATCGGGATCGTGCACCACCTGGACGGAGAGCAGCGCGCGATCGACCTTGCCGTCCACGGTGGTGCCGGGAAACGCCGCTTCGATCGCGGGCGCCGCCTCGCCTTCATAGATTTTGTGAACTTCGGCATCCGCGTCGTACACGGGAACGCCCGCCTCCGCGAATAACTTCGCAGTGGTGGATTTTCCCATTCCGATCGAGCCGGTCAGTCCAAGGATCAGCATTCAGGTCGCCGTTGTTTGAGAGTCAGACGCCGAGCAACCGCTCGCTGCGCAAGAATGCGAGCAGCGGCAGCAGCGGCAGGCCGAGGATGGTAAAATGATCGCCTTCAATGCGCTCGAACAGATGCACCCCGAGCCCTTCCAGCTGATAGGCGCCGACGCTGGTCGTTACCGCCTCTCCCGCCTGGTCCAGATAGGCCTCGACCTCGCCCTTGCTGAGAGATCGCATGATCATGTGTGCAACACTAACATGCGCGGACAATATCTTGCCGTCACGGGCAACAGCAAATGCCGAATGCAATTCGTGGCGCTTGCCGGCGAGCAGGCCCAATTGCTCCGCTGCTGCGGCGCGCCCGGCGGGCTTGCTGAACAGCCGGTCTCCAAGCGCCAGCGTCTGGTCGGCGCCAACGACGTAGCGGCCGGGTTTTTGCTGCGAGACCCACAGCGCCTTTTCCCGCGCCAGCAGTTTTGCGATCTCACCGGGCGCTGTTAGCCCGGAGCCCTTTTGAACGGCACGCTCATCGATATCGGCCGGAACAGCTTCAAAGGCGATGCCGGCGTTGGCCAGCAGCACCTGCCGCGCGCGGCTCTGCGATGCCAGGACTAGCGGGTCTTTTCCAAGCCAGATGCTCATAATCGACGATTGTTGTTTTGACGCGTTTTCTTGACGCGAACCGGGGTCCACTTCGCTGGAAAACGCTCTGGTTTCATTCCGGAAGCCGTTGCCGCTGCCGGTCGGTGAAAAGTTTCAAGATCGCCGCCGCGGTTTCCTCGATCGACCGCCGCGTCACGTCGAGCTGTGCCCAGCCGAACTTGGCGCTGAGCCGCCGCGCATATGCCACTTCATCGGTGACGGATTGGCGATCGATGTAATCGTCGTTGCCGGAATCGGCGCCCATGCTCAGGAGCCGGTTTTGCCGGACCTGAATCAGGCGCTCCGGCGTCGCATGGAGGCTGACCACCAGCGGCTTCTTCAGCGTCTCCAGCTGATGCGGCGCCGGAATGCCAGGCACCAGCGGGACATTCGCGGTGCGGATGCCGCGGTTGGCAAGATAGATCGAGGTCGGCGTCTTTGATGTACGGGACACACCGACCAGTACGATGTCGGCGTCTTCGAGGCCTTCCACATGCTGCCCGTCGTCATGGATCATCGTGTAGTTCAGCGCGTCGATGCGCTTGAAATATTCCGCATTGAGAACGTGCTGGGCGCCGACGCGCCCCGTGGTGGCCGCACCGAGATAGGCTTCGAATAATTGCATCACCGGCCCGATGATCGACAGGCTCGGGATGTTGATGTCCTTGCACTTGGTCTCGAGCCGGCCAACCAGATCCTTTTCCAGCAGCGTGAAAAGCACGATGCCCGGCGCCTCCTCGATCTCATCGAGCACACGGTCGAGCTGCTTCTGGCTGCGCACCAAGGGATAGACATGTTCGACCGCGGTGACGTTGGCGTACTGCGCGGCCACCGCGCGCGCCACGGTGATCAGTGTCTCACCGGTCGAATCGGAGACCAGATGGAGGTGAAAATAATTGCCGGTCGTGGGCACCAAAACCCCTGTGTATCCTGTGAATCCTTGTGGACCTTAGCCCAGAGATTTGGCCCTGGATCGCCCTGCCCGGGATAACCCGGCTTTTTCTACACAGGGCTCCCAAAAGGATAAGTCAGATCCCTGATCCGAACGATAGTGAGAATATGTGGATTTGTCTCTGCATAAGCTGCCGATAAATTGGCGCAAGCGTTTGATGCAAGGGGCGTTATTCGAACGATCGAATTCTCCTGCGGGAATGGTGATGGATGTGAACAAGCCGGGAGAACTGCGGGACAGTTTGTTGTGAGTCCAATTCACCGCTACTTAGACTCAAACCTAAGATTCTAAAAATATTAGTTAGAGAAGCGGTGCATTGAGGATATGTCTCCGTCCCCCGCTGGCGAAAGCTTTTCAGGCAATGCTGAGAGCGTCTGAACGTTCCAAGCGGCGATGAGGACGAGGCGACGCGCGATGTACGAGTGGATCACGATCACGGCCTACCCGTGGATCAAGGCACTGCATGTGATTGCGGTCATCTCCTGGATGGCCGGCATGCTCTATCTGCCGCGGCTGTTCGTCTATCATTGCGAGGCCGAGGTCGGATCGAAGCAATCCGAAACCTTCAAGGTGATGGAACGCCGGCTGCTGAAGGCGATCATCAATCCGGCGATGATGGTCACCTGGCTGGCCGGGCTGTATCTGGCCTGGAGCGGCCATTGGTACGTGTCCGGCTGGTTTCACGCCAAGTTCGCACTGGTGATCGCGCTGTCCGGCGTCCACGGCTTTTTTTCGCGCTGGGTGAAGGATTTCGCTGCCGACAAGAATACGCGAAGCCAGAAATTCTATCGTATTATCAACGAGGTACCTACTATTTTGATGATCGGGATCGTTATTCTGGTCGTGGTCAGGCCGTTCTAGGCGGCCTTTTTGGCCCGAGGAGTACTTCAGGCCTGCTTGCGAAGCGGCGGGCGATTTTCTATATTAGCCAAATCCCACCCCACGCAGGCGGATGTGGTTGTGTTCCGGTCTCCTCGTTGAGCCGGCCACCGCATCAGGTTTGAAGCCTTACCGGCACTTTCCTCGCTTAGACCTGCGGACCTTCCGTTTTTCGTGTCCGCTTTTCGTTCAAAGCCCCTCGCACCCCTCCTCCAGTTATTCTCCACAGGACCACCCCAATGCGGGAAATGAAACTCCAAGACCTCAAAGCAAAAACGCCGGCCGAGCTCGTCTCGTTCGCGGAAGAGAACGGGGTCGAAAATGCCAGCACCATGCGCAAGCAGGAGCTGATGTTCGCCATCCTCAAGCAGCTCGCGATCCAGGAAACCGACATTATCGGCGAGGGTGTCGTTGAGGTTCTCTCCGACGGCTTCGGCTTCCTGCGCTCGCCTGACGCCAATTACCTGCCGGGCCCGGACGATATCTACGTCTCGCCCTCGCAGATCCGCCGCTTCGGCCTTCGTACTGGCGACACCATCGAGGGCCATATCCGCAGCCCGAAAGAAGGCGAACGCTATTTCGCGCTGCTCAAGGTCAACACGCTCAATTTCGAAGACCCGGAAAAGTCCAAGCACAAGGTCAATTTCGACAATCTGACGCCGCTGTTTCCGGATCAGCGCTTCCGCCTCGAACTCGAAGACCCGACGCGAAAAGACCTTTCTGCAAGGGTTATCGACATCGTCGCCCCGATCGGCAAAGGCCAGCGCGCCCTGATCGTGGCGCCGCCGCGCACCGGCAAGACGGTGCTGATGCAGAACATCGCACACTCGATCACCGCCAATCATCCTGAATGCTACCTGATCGTGCTTCTGATCGACGAACGTCCGGAAGAAGTCACGGATATGCAGCGTTCGGTGAAGGGCGAGGTCGTCTCGTCGACCTTCGACGAGCCGGCGGTGCGTCACGTCCAGGTCGCCGAGATGGTGATCGAAAAGGCCAAGCGGCTGGTTGAACACGGCCGCGACGTCGTGATCCTGCTCGACTCGATTACGCGCCTGGGCCGCGCCTACAACACCGTGGTGCCGTCATCCGGCAAGGTGCTGACCGGCGGTGTCGACGCCAATGCGTTGCAGCGGCCGAAGCGCTTCTTCGGTGCCGCCCGTAACATCGAGGAGGGGGGTTCGCTCACCATCATCGCGACCGCGCTGGTCGATACCGGCAGCCGAATGGACGAAGTCATCTTCGAAGAGTTCAAGGGTACCGGTAACTCCGAACTGATCCTGGACCGCAAGGTCTCGGACAAGCGGACCTTCCCGGCGATCGACATCTCGCGCTCCGGCACCCGCAAGGAAGAGCTCATCACCGATCCGCAGCTGCTCAAGAAAATGTACGTGCTGCGCCGGATCCTCAATCCGATGGGCACCATGGATGCGATCGACTTCCTGCTCGACAAGCTCCGCAACACCAAGAACAACTCGGAATTCTTCGATTCCATGAACACCTGATCCGTCAGGCCAGGTTTTAGGGAAGGGCGCCTCGTGCAGACGGGGCGCCCTTTTCGTTGGTCGCCCATGTTGCAGCAATTGCTGCAGCAAACGTGCAGCATGGCCGGGGAGGCGCATCGGAGCCGACTTTCGATTAAGTATCTGATATTGCTTGGTTTGGATAGGGACAGGCCGCGAAACCCAGCCGGAGCCATCGGTTTTCGCAGCAAAATTGCTGCACAAATGCTGCAGCAAATTGGCTATCGGCAAGGCCGTTCCCCCTTTTGATTGGATGTAGACCCGCAGCTCAAATTGCGTTGCCTTTTCAAGCACTCCTGCACAAATAGGCGATGCATCCGCGGGATCAGACCATTTTTGCGCTGTCGTCGGGCCGCGCGCCCAGTGCAATCGCGATTGTGCGGGTATCGGGGCCGGGGGCCGGTCCGGCGTTAATGGCGCTGGGGGGCAAAATCCCGCCGGCGCGGGCAGCGACCCGGATGCTTCTCCAGGACGCCAGCGGTCAGCCATTGGACGATTCGGTGGTGCTCTGGTTCCCGGGGCCGGCGAGCGCCACCGGCGAGGACGTCGCCGAGTTCCATGTCCATGGTGGGCGGGCGGTGCTGGCTGCGATCTTCGCGGCGCTGGCCGCTTTGGAAAATATGCGGGCCGCCGAGCCCGGCGAATTCACGCGGCGCGCGTTCGAGAACGGCAAGCTCGATCTGACCGAGGCCGAGGGTCTGGATGATCTCATTCACGCCGACACCGACCGGCAACGGCGCCAGGCGCTGCGCCAGCTCAAGGGGCTGCTCGGCGACAAGGCACGCGACTGGCGTGCGCGCATCATCGAGGCATCAGCGCTGATCGAAGCCGGCATCGATTTTTCGGATGAGGGCGATGTGCCTGCGGAATTGATCGCGCCGGCGCTGGCGAAGATCAAAACGCTCTTAATCGAAATCGAAGAAGTGCTTGCGGCACAGGGCCAAAGCGAACGCCTGCGCGACGGCCTGGTGGTTGCGATCGCGGGTCCGCCGAATGTCGGCAAATCGACCTTGATGAATCAGCTGGCGCGGCGCGAGGTGGCGATCGTATCGCCGCACGCCGGCACCACGCGCGACGTCATCGAGGTGCAGCTCGATCTCGACGGTTATCCGGTGACCGTCATCGACACCGCCGGTATTCGCGAGACCGACGATCCGGTGGAGCAGGAGGGTGTGCGTCGCGCGCGGGCTCGTGCCGCGGAAGCCGATCTGGTGCTGTGGCTTGCCGACGGGGCGGACGCGAGAATTGATCACGCAGGCACCGCGCCGGTCTGGCGCGTGCGCAACAAGATCGACCTGGATCCGGCCGGTCGGCCATTGGCCGAGGTACCGGGCCGAGGCGAGTTTGCGATTTCGGCCAGGAGCGGGGACGGGCTTCCCGAGCTGATCGTGGCCCTGGTCCAGTTCGCGCAGGATTATTTCGGCGCCAGCGAGGGCGGGTTGATCAGCCGAACCCGGCAGCGGCAGTTGCTGCAGCAGACGGCGACTTCGTTGCGGCGCAGCATTGAGGTGGTCGGGGAGGGTGAGGAACTGGCGGCCGAGGAACTTCGCGTCGCCGCACACTCCCTTGGGCGGCTGCTGGGGCGCGTCGATGTCGAGGACATACTCGACGTGATCTTCCGGGAATTCTGTGTAGGTAAGTAATATTTCTTTATTTTAGTTTTTGATTCATTTCATTGCTAACGTGTTTCACGTGAAACGATCCCGAGGCGCTGGTGGAACCCGCTGTTTCACGTGAAACAGATCCATTCCTTTCAATTTCTCGCAACTTCCCGCTTCCGCGATTTCTGACTCCGCGATAGAAGTCCGCCATGATTTCGCGCTCAGATTCCTTCGACGTTATCGTCATCGGCGGCGGCCATGCCGGCTGCGAGGCCGCGAGCGCGGCAGCCCGGATGGGCGCGAAGACAGCGCTGGTCACCCACAGTTTTGCGACCGTCGGCGCGATGTCCTGCAATCCCGCCATCGGCGGTCTGGGCAAGGGTCATCTCGTCCGTGAAGTCGATGCCCTCGATGGTCTGATGGGCCGGGTCGCCGATGCCGGCGGCATCCAGTTTCGGATGCTGAATCGTCGCAAGGGTCCGGCTGTTCGCGGACCGCGGGCCCAGGCCGACCGCAAACTCTATGCGGTAGCAATGCAGGCCGCCATCATCGAGACCGCCAATCTGAGCGTGGTCGAAGGCGAGGCGGATGAGCTGATTGTTTCGAGCGGGCGTGTCACCGGCATTCGTCTCGGCGACGGCCGCGAACTTGGCTGTGGTGCCGTCGTCATCACCACTGGGACCTTCCTCCGTGGTCTGATCCATCTCGGCGAAAAGAACTGGCCTGCGGGGCGGGTCGGCGAGGCTCCGGCGATGGGGCTTTCGACTTCCTTCGAGCGTGCTGGGTTTACGCTCGGCCGTCTCAAGACAGGGACACCGCCGCGGCTGGATGGCACGACTATCGACTGGTCCGCGGTCGAAATGCAGCCCGGCGACGATCCTCCGGAGCCGTTCTCGGTCATGACCGACCGCATTACGACCCCACAGATCCAGTGTGGGATCACCCGCACCACGCCGGCGACCCATGACGTGATCCGGGCCAATGTACATCGCTCCCCGATGTATTCCGGGCAGATCAAGAGCAGCGGTCCGCGCTATTGCCCCTCGATCGAGGACAAGATCGTCCGCTTTGGCGATCGCGACGGCCATCAGATCTTCCTGGAGCCGGAAGGCCTGGAAGACTCCACTGTCTATCCCAACGGCATCTCGACTTCGCTTCCGGAGGAGGTGCAGCTCGCGATCCTCTCGACCATTCCTGGTCTCGAACAGGTCAAAATGGTCCGCCCGGGCTATGCGATCGAGTACGACCATGTCGATCCCCGGGAGTTGGAGCCGACGCTGCAGGCCAAGCGGCTGCCGGGACTGTTCCTGGCCGGGCAGATCAACGGCACCACCGGCTATGAAGAGGCTGCGGCACAGGGAATTGTTGCGGGGCTGAATGCGGCACTGTCCGCCAGCGGCGGCGAGGCGATCGTTTTCGACCGTGCCGACGGCTATCTCGGCGTGATGATCGATGATCTCGTGACCCGCGGGATATCAGAACCCTATCGCATGTTCACTTCGCGGGCCGAGTATCGCCTGACGCTGCGGGCGGACAATGCTGACCAGCGGCTGACCGACAAGGGGATCGCCTTGGGTTGCGTAGGGCAGGCGCGTTCGCTGCGCCACGGCACCAAGATGGCCGCGCTCGAAGCGGCGAAGTTGTTGGCGAAGTCCTTGACGATCACTCCCAACGAAGCCGGCAAACACGGCCTGGCGCTGAACCGGGATGGCCATCGCCGCTCGGCGTTTGAACTCCTCGCTTATCCGGAGATCGAATGGTCGGCGCTACAGGGGATTTGGCCCGAGCTATCCGCCATTGAGCCATCGATCGCCGTCCACCTCGAGATAGATGCCAAATATGACGTCTATCTGAAGCGCCAGACCGCTGACGTCGACGCCTTCAGGCGCGATGAGGGCCTAGTTCTGACCGACATCGATTATTCTGACGTGCCCGGCCTCTCCAATGAGGCGCGCTCAAAGCTTGAGGCGGCGCGGCCGCGAACCGTGGGGCAGGCGGGGCGGCTGGATGGTTTGACGCCGGCCACGCTCGGTATCCTGGCGGCATATCTGCGACGTGAAGCGCGGCGGAAGACTTCGAAGGCGACGGCGTAACGTTTCACGTGAAACGGGGTTGACGGCCGGAAGGTGCCGCTCCCGTCATTGCGAGGAGCGAAGCGACGCGGCAATCTATGCGCGTCGCGGGCTCAGTATGGATTGCTTCGCTTCGCTCGCAATGACAGCCTTGGCTGGACCAGAGTCCACGCGAATCGCTAAAGCTCAAACAACCGAAATAGATGACGACCTCCGACAAAGCTTCCGCCCTCGCCCTCACCCCCGTTTCACGTGAAACAGAGGCGCGGCTGGATCGCTATGTCGATCTGCTCCGGGAATGGCAGGCCAAAACAAACCTGGTGGCGCCATCGACACTTCCACATCTCTGGACCCGCCATATCGCCGACTCGCTACAGCTCCTGAGCTTGGCCCCCACTGCAACGAGGTGGGTCGATCTCGGCAGCGGTGGCGGCTTTCCGGGTGTGGTCCTCGCCTGCGCTCTGGCCGAGACGCCGGGCGCCAATATTCAGCTGGTCGAACGCAACGCCAAGAAAGCCGCGTTCCTGCGCGAAGCAATTCGTGTGACCTCGGCGGCCGGGACCGTGCATCTCGCTGACATCGGGGATATCGTGGATAGAATCACCGGCCCTGTCGATTGCGTCACTGCGCGGGCGCTGGCTCCGTTACATCAGCTCATCGGTTTCGCGGAACCGCTGATAGGAAAGGGCGCAAAAGCGTTATTTCTAAAGGGCCAAGATGTAGAGGCTGAATTGACCGAAGCCACTAAATATTGGAATATTGAGCCGCAACTTCATTCCAGCCGCACGGGCGGACAAGGCTGGATCGTCGAACTCGACCGCATCGAGCGACGCGGAACTTCCGCGATGGGTACCGGGTATGACCGTGATTGATGAAGTATATCAAGAGGATAAGGCGCCTACACCGGCAGCCCATCCGCGCATATTGTCGCTCGCCAACCAGAAGGGCGGCGTCGGCAAAACTACCACCGCGATCAATCTTGGCACCGCACTCGCTGCGATTGGCGAGCGTGTGCTGATCGTCGACCTCGATCCCCAGGGCAACGCCTCCACCGGCCTCGGCATCGATCGCCGCAACCGCAACTGCTCAACCTACGATGTGCTGATCGGCGAAGCCCCGCTGCGCGAAGCTGTCGTTGTGACCGCCGTACCGCGTCTGCATATCGCGGCTTCCACCATGGATCTGTCGGGCCTCGAATTGGAGCTGGGATCGACGCCCGGCCGCGCCTTCCGGCTGCGCGACGCCATCGCGGCGCTGAACAGCAACGCGGCGCCCGACTCCGATTACACCTATGTGCTGATCGACTGCCCGCCGTCGCTCAACCTCCTCACCGTCAATGCGATGGCGGCATCCGACGCGATCCTGGTGCCGCTGCAATGCGAGTTCTTCGCGCTCGAAGGTCTGTCGCAATTGCTGCAGACCGTGGAGCAGGTGCGCTCGACGTTGAATCCTACCCTGTCGATCCACGGCATCGTGCTGACCATGTTCGACTCGCGCAACAATTTGTCGAACCAGGTCGTCGCTGACGTCCGTCAGTTCATGGGCGCCAAGGTCTACAACACCATGATCCCGCGCAACGTGCGCATCTCCGAGGCGCCGTCCTATGGCAAGCCGGTCCTGGTTTACGATCTCAAATGCGTCGGCAGCGATGCGTATCTGAAACTCGCAACCGAGGTGATCCAGCGCGAGCGTGAGCTGCGAACGCATTAGCGCGAAATCGTAGGGTGGGTAGAGCGCAGCGAAACCCACCGCCACATATACGATCGAGATGATGGGTTTCGCTGCGCTCTACCCATCAAGAAACACAGTTTCTAATTTCGGAGTAAGTTGCGTGAATCCAAGGGAGCTGGCGATGGCCGACGAAGCGCGTTCGCGACTGGGCCGCGGTCTTGCAAGTCTGATCGGCGATGTCGGCGGGGAGGCCGCGCACGTCGAACGCCCGCGCAATCAGCGCAAGGTGCCGATCGAATTTCTAAAGGCAAATCCGCGCAACCCGCGCCGGACGTTTGCCGATGCCGAACTCGGTGAGCTCGCTGCTTCGGTCAAGCAGCATGGCGTGATCCAGCCGATCGTGGTGCGTCCGGTGAAGGGCGTTGCTGATCGCTACGAGATCATCGCCGGCGAACGCCGCTGGCGCGCCTCGCAACTGGCCGGGCTGCATGAAGTGCCGATCGTGCCGATCGAGGTCAGCGACAGCGACGCGCTCGAGATCATGATCATCGAGAACGTGCAGCGCGAAGACCTCAATGCGATGGAAGAGGCGCAGGGCTATCACGCGCTCGCGGAAGAATTCAAACGCAGCCAGGAAGAGATCGCCAAGGAGGTCGGCAAGAGCCGCAGCCATGTCGCCAACATGATGCGGCTGACGAAGCTGCCGGCGGAAGTGCAAGCCCTCATCGCTAACGGCGAATTGTCCGCCGGCCACGCCCGCGCGTTGATCGGCGTGCCGGATCCGCTTGCCTCCGCAAAGCGCATCGTCGCCGAAGGCCTCAACGTCCGCCAGGCCGAAGCGCTGGCGCATGAAGAAGGCGTGCCGGAGCGCAAGCCGCAGAAAGCCCGCAGCGGCGGCAAGACCAAAGACCCCGATACGATAGCGTTGGAGAAACGCGTCAGCGACGCGCTTGGGCTGGCCGTGACCGTCAACCACCGCGATCCCGGCGGCAGCGTCCAGATCAGCTACCGCAACCTCGAGCAGCTCGACGAAGTGATGCGGCGGCTGGCGAGCGGTTGAACGGAGCGCTCGATATTATTTTCGTCGTCCCGGCCTTGAGCCGGGACCCATAACCACCAGCGGTCATTGTTTTACCCGCTGGTCGTTGTCGTTCTTTTCAAAACAACTACGGCTGCGGCGTATGGGTCCCTGCGTTCGCAGGGACGACGAAGAGTACTCACCCCCGCCGTTTCGCGTTCGCCGCGATCGACAACAGCGTGCGTTGCGCGATCGCGGCTGCCAGCGTGGCCTGTTTGCGCATGTCGAATGCGGCGGTCGCGAGCTGGTCGATAATCGCGACCAGCCGCGCGGCGCTGAAATTCCGCAATGCTACTTCAACCGCGCCCTTGCGCGAAAAATGCAGCCGCGGATACCCGCTCTCCAGCAACGTCGAGACCGGCGTGCCCTCGGCCACCGCAAGCGCCGATTTGTGCAGCCATGCGGCCTGGCGTTGGGCTGCCGAAATGATCACGCCGGGATAGGTGCCGGCGATCATGGCTTTGGCGAATTCGCTTTCGACCAGATCAGGCTTTCCCGCAAACGCGCCGTCGACGATCGGGTCGAGCTTCAGCTCGGACGCGTCCGCGACAACCGCCATCACGTCGTCGATCGACACCTCGCCCTGGCCATGGGCGTAGAGCGCGAGCTTGCGCAATTCGTTGCGCGAGGCCTGCCGGTCACCGCCGAGCAGTGCGGTCAACACGGCGCGGGCGTCGGGCGCGATGCGCAGGTTGGAGGGCCGCAATTCGTCGTCGATCAGCTTGGCGAGGTCGCGTTCGGTGTCGGGATAGCAGGCGATCGCGACCGCGGTCTTGGCGCGCTCGCAGGCCTTGCGCAGCGGCGATTCCGGCCGGAGTTCGCCGGCCTCGATCACGATGCGACAATCCTTGAGCGGCATCTCCGCCAGCGTGTCGATGCCGCCAGCAAAACTGCGCGAGCCGGCACGCACGCGGATGGCGCGGCGGCCGCCGAACAGCGGCACCGTCATCGCTTCATCGACCAGCCGCGACGGCTCGGCCGACAGCTCGTCGCCGTCCAGCCGCACCATCGAGAATGGGTCGTTGGGATCGTCGACCGCGGACGCCAGCAGCGCGTCGGCGCGCTCACGCACCAGGCCGGCGTCCGGGCCGTACAGCAGAATGATGGGACGGCCGGAATCAGGCCGGGCGAGAAAAGCGTCGATTTCTTTTCCGCGAAGCGCGACCACAACAAACCCTTTTTGGAGTTGGTTCCGTCATTCCGGGATGGTCCGAAGGACCAGACCCGGAATCTCGAGATTCCGGGTTCGCGCTAACGCGCGCCCCGGAATGACGGGCTCTTAGGTGCCGGCGACGAAGAACGACGCCAGGCGGGTCTGGATGTTTTCCGCGATCTCATTGGCGGAGCGGTCCTCGGCGTCGCGGAAGGCGCGGGCGCGGGCGAAACGCTGCATCTGGCCCGGGATGTCATAGGACACGCGGGAGAAGGTCGAGCCGGTCATGACAGATTTGTTCGTCGCCAGATCGATCAGATTGTACTGCGCGTCGATGCCGTAATTCTCGCTCGACGGCAGCGCGGTGGTCGGATCGAGTATCAGCGACGAGCGGGTGGTGGAGAACCGCAGCACCAGCCGATGGGTCGGCGGCATGCCGGTCGCATTGCCATAAAGCTTGAATGCCAGCTGGTTGCGGATTTCGACCTGGATGCGGGCCTCGCGGGAGGCGTTGTTCTTGTCGACGGGCGGGACTTCCACACCCATCAGCTTTTCGCGCAGGCCGGGCGAGCCGTCGGCGCGTTCGGCATACATCGGCTGAAAACAGCCGGCCGTCAGCGCCGCCAGAGCGACAACGGCCAGCAGCCGAGCGGCGATCCGGGTCCTACCCAACGACATTCACGATCCTCATGGGAACAACAATCACCTTGCGGACGGCCTTGCCGTCCAGCGCCAGTTTTACCGCATCAAGGGCCAGAACGGCAGCCTCAATTTCCGGATTTTGGGCGCCCCGTGGCACGGTTACATCACCCCGTTTTTTGCCATTGACCTGAACCACCAGCGTCACGGTGTCTTCAACCAGCAAATCGCGTTCGATTTGGGGCCAATTGGCCTCCGAAATCAGCCCGGATTGCCCCAGCACCGTCCAGCACTCCTCGGCCAGATGGGGCATCATGGGCGCGAACAGTTGAACGAGGATGACCGCGGCCTCCCGGACCGACCAAGAAAGATCTGGACTCAGGTCCGGCGCCGGCTGCCCCTCGCGCCCCAGCACCTCGGCCAGGGCATTGGTGAATTCGCGGATATGGGCGAGGCAGACGTTGAAATGCAGCCGCTCGATGCCGTTCGAGACCTTGTCCAGCGCGCCATGGGCCGCCTTGCGCAGGCCCAGCGCGTCGTCGCCGAACGAGGCCGGCCGGGCGGCCGGGGCCGCTTTGGCGATCTCGGCCGATTCGTTGACCAGCCGCCACAGCCGCTGCACGAAGCGGGAGGCGCCCTGCACGCGCTCGTCGCTCCAGATCACGTCGCGATCGGGCGGTGAGTCCGACAGCATGAACCAGCGCGCGACGTCGGCGCCATAGGTGGCGATGATGTCGTCGGGGTCGACGGTGTTCTTCTTCGACTTCGACATCTTCTCGATCGCGCCGATGGTGATCTCTTCACCCGTCGTCAGCAGCAGGGCGCGCTTGCCATTGCCGCCGGTCTCGACCTTCACCTCGGCGGGCGTGACGTAAGAGCCATCGGCCTTCTGGTAAGTCTCGTGCACCACCATGCCCTGCGTGAACATGCCGGCGAACGGCTCGTCCATGCCGATGTGGCCGGTCGCCTTCATCGCGCGGGTGAAGAAGCGGCTGTACAGCAGATGCAGGATCGCGTGCTCGACACCGCCGATATACTGGTCGATCGGCAACATCCGGTTCACGACATCAGGCGTGGTCGGAGCGTTCTCGTTCCAGGGATCGGTGAAGCGCGCGAAATACCAGGACGAATCCACGAAGGTGTCCATGGTGTCGGTTTCGCGCTGGGCTTTGCCACCGCATTTCGGGCAGGCGACGTGCTTCCAGGTCGGATGATGGTCGAGCGCGTTGCCGGGCTTGTCGAAGGTCACATCCTCCGGCAGCACCACCGGCAAGTCGCTGTCCGGCACCGGCACCACATCGCATTTCGGGCAGTGGATCACCGGGATCGGGCAGCCCCAATAGCGCTGGCGCGAAATGCCCCAGTCGCGCAGGCGGAAGTTCACCTGCCGCTCAGCCACCGGCATGTTGCCGCGCAGTTCGCTTTCCAGCCGCTTTGCGACCTCTTCCTTGGCCTGCTCGATGGTCATGCCATCGAGGAAGCGCGAATTGATCATGCGGCCGTCACCGTCATAGGCGGTGTCGGTGATCACGAACGTCTTTGGATCCTGGCCTTCCGGACACACGACCGGCGTGACGCCGAGCGCATATTTATTGACGAAATCGAGATCGCGCTGATCGTGCCCGGGGCAGCCGAAGATGGCGCCGGTGCCGTATTCCATCAGCACGAAGTTGGCGACGTAGACCGGCAGCTTCCAGTTCGGGTCGAACGGGTGCACGGCGCGGATGCCGGTGTCGAAACCCTGCTTTTCGGCGGTGTCGATGATTTCCTGGGCGGTGCCGATGCGTTTGACCTCGGCGACGAACTCCGCGAGCTTGGGATTCTTCGCCGCCGCCGCGATCGCCAGCGGATGGTCGGCCGCGATCGCCATGAACTTGGCGCCGAACAGCGTGTCGGGTCGCGTCGTGAAAATCTTCAGCTCAGACTCGCCGGCCGGCGTCGTTGCCACATCCAGCGCGAAGCGCACCAGGAGGCCCTCGGAGCGGCCGATCCAGTTGCGCTGCATCAGCCGCACCTTGTCGGGCCAGCGATCCAGCCCATCCAGGGCGTCCAGCAGTTCCTGCGAGTACTTCGTGATCTTGAAGACCCACTGGCTCATCTCGCGCTGTTCGACCACGGCGCCGGAACGCCAGCCGCGGCCGTCGATCACCTGCTCGTTGGCGAGCACGGTCATGTCGACCGGGTCCCAGTTGAGCTTGCGCTTCTCGCGCTCGGCGAGACCGGCGCGCAGCATGTCGAGAAACATCTTCTGCTGATGCTTGTAGTAGCTGGGGTCGCAGGTCGCGAATTCCCGGCTCCAGTCGAGCGACAGTCCGATCGACTGCAGCTGCTTCTTCATCGCGGCGATGTTGTCGTAGGTCCAGGCCTTGGGCGCGACCTTGCGCTCGATCGCGGCGTTTTCGGCCGGCAGCCCGAACGCGTCCCAGCCCATCGGGTGCAGCACGTTGAACCCCTTGGCGCGCATGAACCGCGCCAGCACGTCGCCCAGCGTGTAGTTGCGGACATGCCCGATATGGATGCGCCCGGACGGGTAGGGGAACATCTCGAGGACGTAATATTTCGGCCGGGAATCGTCGTTTTTGGAGGCGAAGATCGCCTTCTGGTCCCACTGGCGTTGCCAGCGCGGCTCGGAGTCACGGGCGTTATAGCGTGCGGAGGTCATGGAATCGCTGGGCTTTTATGGATTCGGGGCCGTCTGAAAGACGGCGGACTAGGCCACAAAAGCGGTTGCGGGGTCAACGGGTTGGCGCAGATCGACAGGCCCCCGGGGGCGTCTGGCGCCGCATTGCCGGCGGGTCGGTTGAGGGGCATTTAACGAATTCGTGGGAACCTGCCTATGAAAAGAGCACCAATTCACCGGTAGGAAGCCATCAAAGCCGTGACCGCGGGATTCGACGAGCTCGATTTCGAGTACGCGACGTCGGTCGCTGAAGCGGCCATGCGCTCAATGGCCGAGCACCGCGTGCCGCTGACGCCGAACAATTTCCATGTCTGGTTCAATTATACGCTCGGCACGCCGCCGGTGCTGAAGCGAGCGATCGATATCCTGATCGGCAACAAGCGCAAATTCGACGCCCAGACCAATCGCGAAATCTATGAGAGCTATATCGGGACCAAAGCCGCCGACGAGGCCGTGGCCTATGAAGTCTCCCAGCAATTGCATTCGGTGATGGCGTCGGCCAAGCAGTTCCTGACCGCGGCGATCGCCGACAACCGCACGCAAATGGCTGCCATCAACGATGTCACCGAGCGGACCGAGGCCGGCGTCGATCCCAAGCAGCTGATCGAGAGCCTGATGGGCGAACTCGCCAAGGCGACGACGCGCGCCACCAAGCTCGAAGTCAGCTTTGTCGAGAAATCACGCGAACTGGCGACGATCCGCGATTCCCTGGTCAAGTCCGAGGAGCGGGCCAAGACTGACACGCTGACCGGCCTGCCGAACCGCCGGGCGCTGGAGGAGTTCTTCCGCAAGACTCAGCTCGCGGCGATGGAACAGGACGATCCGGTGAGTGCGCTTCTGATCGATATCGATCACTTCAAGCGCTTCAACGACGAGTTCGGCCATGGGGTCGGCGACCAGGTGCTGCGCCTGATGGCGAAGGTGTTGCGCGAGGCCGTGCGGGACATCGATTTGCCGGCGCGCTACGGCGGCGAGGAGCTGATCGTCATCCTGCCGAACGCTGGCCTGACGACGGCTGCCACGATTGCGGAACGCATCCGGCGTCTGGTTGCCGAATGCCACATCTCCCGCCGTTCGACCGGCGAAGCGCTGCCCGGCATCACCATCTCCATCGGCGTGGCCCAGTTCCAGGGCGGCGAATCGATGGCCGACCTGATCGAGCGCTGCGACCGCGCGCTCTATCAGGCCAAGAAGACCGGCCGCAACCGGGTCGTCAGCGAGGCCGAACTCGTGCCTGAGCAGCGGGTGGCGGGCTAACCCGCCAGCGCCATCCCGGCCTGATCCACCATCTTCGCAAATCCATGCTCGACCACGGTGTTGCGGCCGCGGTGCTTGGCGGCGTAGAGGGCGGCATCGGCAGCTTCGATCAGGTCGCCCGGGCGCAGCGCGTCGTGCGGCAGCGTGCCGGCCACACCGATGCTCACGGTGACGGTGTGATGGCTGCTGGTGTGGTGCGGTATTTTCAGGTCCAGCACCGCGTTGCGCACCATCTCGCCGATCGCCAGTGCTTTCAGCGAATCGGTGTTCGGCAGCAGCAGGCAGAATTCCTCGCCGCCATAGCGGCCGGCAAAACCCATGGTGTCGGCGGCGATACCGGCCAGCGTTTCGCCGAGCCTGGTGAGGCAGGCGTCGCCCTCGGGGTGGCCATAGGTGTCGTTATAGAGCTTGAAGTGATCGACATCGATCATCAGCAGGGACAATTGGCTGTTGTATTGCTGCGCCTTCATCCACTCAAAATCCAGACGGCTCTGAAACCCGCGGCGGTTGGCAAGACCCGACAGCATATCGATCGATGCGATCACAGTGAGGCGGTCGTTGTTGGCGAGAAGCTCGCGCTCGCGCTGGCTGAGCTGGGTGGCCATCGCGTTGAAGGCGCGCGCCAGCGGCATGAATTCAGCAGGCAGTTTGCTGCGCGCGACGCGCGCCGACCGGTCGCCCTCGCCGAAGCGCTTGGCCATGCCGGTCATCACCTCGATCGGGTTGATGATCAGTTTTTCCGCGCCGATCAGCGCGCCCAGCAGCACGAACAGGCAGACGAATCCCAATTGGAGATAGGCGGTGCGGATCTCGCGATTGATCGCGGCGGTCACCCTGGTTTCGTCGATGCTGACGATCAGGCGGGATTGCGTTCCGGAAATGCGGGAGAAACTGATCGTGCGATTCGAGCCGTCGGATGCGGTGAATGAAAGCGAGCCGGTCGGTGCGTCGGAGCTCAGGGCCTTCTCCGCCACGGCGGACATCAGCGGCACCGAATCCAGCGGCCGGCCGATCATGCTGGTCTGATCGGTGGGCGCGGCGAGGACGACGCCGGCGCTGTCGACCAGCAACGACGAAATTCCCGGCCGCCCGCCGAGATTGGTCATGATCTTCGACAGCCAATCGATATTGATGCCGGCAACGACGACGGCATCTTCCTCGGGATTGATGGCAGACACCGGATAGGCCGCCATCATCATCGGCCGCCCGTTTGTCTTGCCGAACAGATAGTCGCTGAAAACGAAGTCGCGGCTTGCCTGCGCCTTCTTGAAGTATTCGCGGTCGCCGATTTGCAGTCCCACCTGAATGTTCAAGGTCGAGCACTGCACGAGGCCGTCCTTGGACGCGATCATGATGCTGCGGATCCAGGGCAGGTTGCTCGGCAGGCTGGCGCGCAGGATTTCGCAACCGCGACCGATGCCGCTGGACGCGCGGATATAGGCCGCCGATTTCAGCATCGTCTCGACGGAGGAGACGACTTCGCGCTGGGTATCGGCGCTATGCTGCGCGATGTTGAGGAATTCTTCGGTGGCAAGGGCGATTTGCTTGGAGCGGGCATGTTCGAGCGAACGGACGCGTTCCAGCATCAAGGGCGCCACCAGGATCAACGCCAGCAGCACCAGCCGCGTCCGGATCCCCAGAAGCTTCTTGAGTTTCACTCTGTTGCGGTTGAAAGTAACGGCAGACATCTTGTTCCCCACCCCGCGTGGCAGGGTAAAGCGAAGGATTCAAAAAGCCCTTCCCGAACTTGGTAAAATCCAAGGAAATCCCGTAAATGTACGAGCCATAATTCACATGACGCCTCCGACGACCAGCTCGCTAACAGAACCTTTACCTGGCGGACTTGCTACGGTGGAGCAGGACATCGCGCGCGCTTGCAAGGAAGCGCGCCGCGATCGGGCGACGGTACAATTGATCGCGGTGTCCAAGACGTTCGACGCGTCGGCGATTTCGCCCATTATCGACGCCGGACAGCGCGTATTCGGCGAGAATCGCGTGCAGGAAGCCAAAGCGAAATGGTCTGGGTTAATGTCCGCTTACCAGGGGCTGGCGCTGCATCTGATCGGGCCGCTGCAATCCAACAAGGCGAAAGAGGCGGTGGCGCTGTTCGATGCCATTCATTCTGTCGACCGCCCGAGCATTTGCGAAGCGTTAGCCAAGGAAATCAATTCCCAGAAAAAACAGCCGGAATTGTTCGTCCAGCTCAACACCGGCGAGGAGCCGCAGAAGGCCGGCGTCGCGCCCGGCGAGGCCGATGCGTTCATTGCGAGCTGCCGGGAGAAGTATGGCCTGCTGATTTCCGGATTGATGTGCATTCCACCGGTCGACCAGGCGCCGGCGCCGCATTTCGCGCTGACAGCAAAGATCGCCGCGCGCAACGGCTTGAAGAGTCTGTCGATGGGCATGAGCGCCGATTTTGCGATCGCGATCCAGTTCGGCGCCACGCATATCCGCGTCGGCTCGGCGATTTTCGGGCATCGCTGACTTGTCGTCCCGGTGAAGGCCGGGACCCATACGCCGCGGCTTCTCGGTGGTGCACGGTCGGAGTTGATACACTTCGTAAACAATACATAGCGGTGGTTATGGGTCCCGGCCTTCGCCGGGACGACACCGAGTGTGAAGCCGTCTACTCGAACCCCACCGACACTTTCCCGAGCACCCCGAAATCGACCGCGCAGAAATCGCCCGCCTGGATCGGCAGCGGCGGATGGCAGGTGCCTGTAGTGACGACCCGGCCCGCTTTCAGTGTCACGCCGAGCTGGCGCAATTCGTTGGCGAGCCAGGTCAGCGCCAGCCGGGGATCGCCCAGCACGTTCTTGCCGTGACCGACGAATTGCTGGCCGCGCAGCGTGGTGACAGGTCGTTCCTCGACCAGATCGCGCGCGCGCCAGTCCGCTGTCGTGGCCGGTCCAAGCACGAACAGATGCGCGCAGGCGTTGTCGGCGATGATCTGGGCGTCGCCGGCGCTGACGAAATCCGAAAAGCGCGAATCCGGAATCTCGATCGCCGGATGCAGCGTGTCCACGGCATCGAGCACCTGGCTCACCGTGTAGGGCGTCGATCGCGACGGCAGATCGTAGCGCATGCGAAACGCGAATTCCGGCTCGGCAACGCGCATTTCGTTGCCGGCCATCGAAGCCGTGCCGCCGTCAGGGATCACGGTCTCGGCGAGAATGCGTCCGGCCATCGGACCGTCGACATTGATGTGTTTCTGCCCGGCCTCGCTGGTGGCCGCGATCTTCCAGCCGAACAGATGGGTCGTCGAAAATCTTTCGATCGCGGCCTGGATCGCATAGGCCTCGATGCGGTCCTGTGGCCGCAGCCAGTTGTCGAGCGCGTCAAGCTTGGTGCCGGCGCGCCAATGGCCGTGCAACGTCTGCGATGCAGACGCAATCTGATGTCTGTCCTGCATAATCCCCGCATCCTGAAATGAAGTTCATCCAATAATAATTTTGGTTTGCGGCCCCATCCGCCGCAGCAACCGCAGCATCGCAGATTTTGTCATCGAAACGCAGCCTGCTGTGGCGGAAAAATTCGTGCGCGCCAGATGCAGGAACACCGCGCTGCCGCGGCCGGCAATCCGCGGCGCGCTGTTGTGATCGATCTCGACGATGAAGTCGTAGAGGTGATCGTCGCGTGTGAGGCGGTCGCCGGTCTGGTCACGCATGAGCCGTATCGGCTGGTTGTAGTGACGGTCCTTCGGGTCTTCGCACCAGCCGTCCTCGGGCCGGATTGGCCGGACCGGCAGAAAGGTTGGCGGGCGCGAGTGGCGGTCGGCGCGCCACCACAATTGCAGTGGCCGGTAGGTGCCCCGCGGGGTGCCGCCATCGCCTTCGCGCTTGTTGGCGAGGATGCCGCCGCGACCAAGTGCCACCGGGACGGTCCAGCCGTCCGCCGTCAGCCAGCCCCGGCGCGCGTCGCCGGCGCCGCGGTGAACCCTGATCGCCGAGAGCGGCCGATCACGCGCTTCTGTCCCATAAGTGATTGAAAAATTGGTGCTTCCCATGCCAAAGGTCCAAATCCTGGGGTTGCCTCCCCGGCCGCAATTGCTCTATTTGACGCCCATTACAGGACATTCATCCAACAGCCCCTCGAATATGGGATACACTGCGGTTCGCCTTGTGAAATTGTAACAATCTCCTACCTGATTCCGTACCCGATGGCCGAGGTTCGCCCGCGAACCAGTTTCGTCATCGACCAACCGACCAAGACCGGCTTGAGACGCTCCCACTTGTGTCCGCCGCCTGCCTCAAGAGGATCGTACCTATGGCCAATGCCCGCAAGATCCTGATCGTGGATGACGATACCGATCTGCGCGACACGCTGGTCGAGCAATTATCACTGCATGAGGAGTTCGAAGCCTCCGCGGTCGATACCGGCGCCAAGGGCGCCAGCGCGGCCAAGGCCAATTCCCCCGATCTGGTGCTGATGGATGTCGGCCTGCCCGATACCGACGGCCGCGAAGTGGTCCGCTCCCTGCGCAAGGGGGGCTTCAAGGCGCCGATCATCATGCTGACCGGCCACGACACCGATTCGGATACCATTCTGGGCCTCGAATCCGGCGCCAATGACTACGTCGCCAAGCCGTTCCGGTTCGCCGTGCTGCTGGCCCGGATCCGGGCGCAACTGCGCCAGCACGAGGCCAGCGAGGACGCGGTGTTCTCCGTCGGCCCCTACAGCTTCCGGCCCGGCTCCAAGATGCTGACCGGCGCCAACGCCCGGAAGGTGCGGCTGACCGAGAAGGAAACCGCGATCCTGCGCTTCCTGTACCGGGCCGGCCAGATGCCGGTGTCGCGCGAGACGCTGCTGCAGGAAGTCTGGGGCTATAATTCGGGTGTCACCACCCACACCCTGGAAACCCACATCTACAGGCTGCGGCAGAAGATCGAGAAAGATGCCGCCAATCCGGAGATCCTGGTCACGGAAGCCGGTGGCTACAAGCTGGTGCCGTGATACGATTCGGCCCACGAATCGTACCTCCCTGGGCATCACCGGTTCCGTATGTCGATCGAAGATGATGTAGCTCTGCTTGAGCGCGTCCCGACACTGCGCCTGTTGGGAACGACGGCGCTGCGCATGCTGGCGATCGGCTCGGAGCAGCGCGAATTCGGCCGCGGCGACCAGTTGTTCAACGCCGGCGACGAGGCGGATGCCGGCTATATCGTGCAGCGCGGCGCGTTCCGGGTCGAGGACGGCGGCGCTGAAATCATCGCAGGCCCCGGTGCCCTGATCGGTGAGCTGGCGTTGATCGTGGCGATGAAGCGGCCGTCGAGCGCGATCGCGATCGAAAATTCCACCGTGATCCGGGTGTCGCGCAGCCTGTTTCAGCGCGTGCTCGAGAGCGACCCTGCCGCGGCGCGGGCGCTGCGCGACGAACTCGCCACCCGCACCAGCCAGCTTGCCAGCGACATATTGATGGCCGGCGCCAAGCTCTCTACCTGATCGTATTCTTGTTTGACGCGTTTTCTTCACGCGAAACGGTATCCACTTCGCTCGAAAACGCTCTGGCATCACACCTCCAGCGTCACCGTCACCGGCACGTGATCCGACGGCCGCTCCCAGCCGCGGGCATCGCGGGTGATGCGGAAATCACTGACGCCATCTTTCAGCGCCCGCGAAACCCAGATGTGGTCGAGCCTGCGGCCGCGGTCGCCGACGGTCCAGTCGGCGGCGCGGTAGCTCCACCACGTATAGACCTTCTCCGACATCGGGATGCGCATCCGAGCGACGTCGAACCATTCGCCATGGGTCTGCGCCGCCAGCAGCTTTTCGCATTCGATCGGGGTGTGCGAGACCACCTTCAACAGCTGCTTGTGCGACCACACGTCGTTCTCATGCGGCGCCACGTTGAGGTCGCCGACCAGGATATGCCGGTCGTCGCCGCGCGGATGCAGCGGTTCGCAGGCTTTCATCTCGTCGAGAAATTTCAGCTTGTGATCGAATTTCGGATTCAGCGCGGGATCGGGGATGTCGCCGCCGGCCGGGACGTAGAAATTATGCAGCACCAGCGGCTTTGCGAGCTGGGCTTTTTCGCCGAACGCCACCGAGATGTGCCGCGAATCGATGTTGTCGCAGAAGGTGCGGATATCCTTGGTCTCGAACGGCAGTTTCGAGACGATGGCGACGCCGTGATAGCCCTTCTGCCCGTTCAGCGCGACATGCTCATAGCCGAGGCGCTTGAAGCGCTTCAGCGGGAAGGCATCGTCGATGCATTTGGTCTCCTGCAGGCAGAGGACGTCAGGCCGTACCGATTTGAGGAATTTGGCGACGATGTCGATGCGCAGGCGCACCGAGTTGATATTCCACGTTGTCAGGGAAAAACGCATGCAAGTCCGGAAATGAAAAAGACGTGCGGCTGATGACGCACGTCCTTTGCCCCTAATCAAGAATGTTCAGCCTGGCGGCACCGAATAATTGGTGAAATCGATCTTGAACAGGCCGGGGTCGACCTTCTTGGAGGTATCCAGATTATAGACCGCGACCGTGGTGTCGTAGCCCTGCGGGTCGGTCACGGTCCATTGCTTGAGCTGGCCGTCCTTGGTGCCGACCATCAGCATCAACCGGCTGGTGCCGATCAGCGCCTGCTTCTCCTCGATGGTGACGCTGATGAAGACGTCATCGGCGGTGACGCTGACGACGTTGGTATCCTTCAACAGATCGATACGGTCCGACAGCAGGAACCGGAGCGGCGTCTGCGACAACGGATAGATGTCCTGGGTCGCGAGCTTCTTGTCGCGCACGGCGAGCGACGATCCGTCGGCGACGATCGCGATCTGGCTCGGCGCGTCATATTCGAAGCGCACCTTGCCCGGCTTCTGGATCACGAAGTCGCCCTTGGTCTTGCTGCCGTCCGGCCCGACCTGGACGAAATTCCCGACCAGCGTCTGCAGCGACGACAGATACGAACTCACCCTGGCGGCCTGCGCCTTCTGGTTGGCATCGAAGGTCGCGAAAATATTGGCGGGCACATTGCGATTTCGATCGGGGATGACCGGGTTCGGCGGCGCCTGGGTCGTTCCTGTCTTTGGCGGCGCCTGGGTCGCACCTGTCGTCGCCGGACCTTTTTGCGAATCCTGCGCGCTCATCTGCACGCCGCCGTCGCGGGCCTTGGGTGCGGGCTTTGGAACCGGAACGTTCTGCGAAAAGCCTGATGTCGCTGCGCCGGCAACGGATATGGCGATCACAAGCGCCAGTCCGTAACGGACGCCGCGATGGGTAAGGTAGTGTGTCATCAGATATTTCGAATCTCTATTCAACGGATCGTCCCACTGCCGGTGGTTTTATCGCGCTTTCGACCAAAGGAGATATCGTTTTTCCGTGAGAATTATTACGCCAAATTTAATTCGTTAGGGGGCCCATTCTCTTGAAATCGCTCTAGAAACCGCTCTCTTCTTCCTCGACAAGAATTTCGCGTTTGCCGGCGTGGTTGGCCTGCCCGACGATGCCTTCGAGTTCCATCCGCTCCATCAATGACGCCGCGCGGTTGTAGCCGATTTGCAGCCGGCGTTGAATGTAGGAGGTCGAGGCCTTGCGGTCGCGCTTGACGATCGCCACGGCCTGCTGGAACAGGTCGCCGCCGCCGTCGCCACCCATACCGGTGGAATCGAATACCGCGCCGTCCTCGCCCTCGGCAGGTTCTTCCGCCGTAACCGCCTCGAGATATTCAGGCTGGCCCTGCGTCTTGAGATGGCGCACGACCTTTTCGACTTCCTCGTCGGAGGCAAACGGGCCATGCACGCGGCTGATGCGTCCGCCACCCGCCATATAGAGCATGTCGCCCTGGCCGAGCAGTTGCTCGGCGCCCATTTCGCCGAGAATGGTGCGGCTGTCGATTTTCGACGTGACCTGAAACGCGATGCGGGTCGGGAAGTTCGCCTTGATGGTGCCGGTGATGACGTCGACCGAGGGACGCTGCGTGGCGAGGATCACGTGCAGGCCCGCGGCGCGCGCCATCTGCGCCAGCCGCTGCACCGCGCCTTCGATGTCCTTGCCGGCCACCATCATCAGGTCGGCCATTTCGTCGACGATGATGACGATGTAGGGCAGCGGTTCGAGGTCGAGCTTTTCGTCCTCGTAGATCGCCTTGCCGCTTTCCTTGTCGAAGCCGGTGTGCACCGTGCGCGTCAGCTCCTCGCCCTTGCCCTTGGCTTCGACGAGACGCTGGTTGTAGCCGTCGATGTTGCGGACGCCGAGCTTGGACATCTTCTTGTAGCGCTCTTCCATCTCGCGCACCGCCCATTTCAGCGCGACCACGGCCTTCTTCGGGTCGGTCACGACGGGCGTCAGCAGATGCGGGATGCCGTCATAGACGGAGAGTTCGAGCATTTTGGGATCGACCATGATCAGCCGGCACTGATCCGGCCGCAGCCGGTAGACCAGGCTGAGGATCATGGTGTTGATGGCGACCGATTTGCCGGAGCCGGTGGTGCCGGCGATCAGCATATGCGGCGTGCGCGCCAGGTCGATGATGATGGATTCGCCGCCGATATTCTTGCCGAGGCAGAGCGGCAGTTTGGCGTGCGACTCGTCCTTCAGCGACAGCAGCTCGCGCAGATAGACCTTTTCGCGGTGCGCGTTCGGCAATTCGATGCCGATGGCGTTGCGGCCGGCCACCACGGCGACGCGTGCCGACAGCGCGCTCATCGAGCGGGCGATGTCGTCGGCGAGGCCGATGACGCGCGAGGATTTGATGCCGGGCGCGGGCTCGAGTTCGTACAGTGTCACGACAGGGCCGGGATTGGCCTTGACGATCTCGCCGCGGACGCCGAAGTCGCCGAGCACGCCTTCCAGCGCGCGCGAATTGGCTTCCAGTTCGCTCTTGCTGAGCGGCTGGCGATCGGATGCCTTTGGTGCCGTGAGCATCGAGACCGCGGGCAGTTCGAACTTGTCTTTGCGTGTCGATGCTTTTGGCGCTGCTGCCTTCTTGCGCGGGGCGCGGGCGACCGGGGCTTCCTCTTCCTCGTCTTCTTCCTCTTCCTCGTGCTCGTCTTCTTCCTCTGCTTGCGGGGCAATCGACGGCGCCGTCCGGCCTCCGAGACTGGGCTCCTGCCGTTCGAACGAGGCGGTACGGGGCTGCGGCGCGCTTGCGACCAGTGAACGATAGGCCGTCGACATCAGCCAGCCGAGCCGGGCCTTGGCGCTCATCAGGGCATGATAGACCCAGCCGAGCGAGACCGAGCTGCGATCGCGCTCTTCCTCGAACGGCGCGTCGTCGTCCTCGATCGGTGTCAGCTCTTCATCGTCGCGCGGACGCGAACCCCAGCCGCTCGCAAACAGGAAGGTGGCGCACATCGCCGCGAACAGGATGATGCCGAGCACCAGGCGATAGATGAAACCGGCGGGCCCGAAGATTACGGCCGGCGCACGCACCAGCGCATCGCCGACAACGCCGCCAAGCCCGGTCGGCAGCGGCCATGCGCCGCCGTTCGGCCAGCAGCTGGCAAAGCCTGCCGCAATGATGGTGCAGAGGATCCAGCAGGCCAGACGCAACGCTTCGCGGTCGAAGGTGCGATGGGTCAGCATGCGCCAACCCCACACCGCGACGGGCAGGATCAGCATGATCGCCCCAAGGCCGAGAATCTGCATCAACAGATCGGCGCCGATCGCGCCGGGATATCCGAGAACGTTGCGTATCGCACGCGAGGTCGCGTGGCTCAAACTTGGATCCTGCACCGACCACGTCATCAGCGCGGCGGCGGCGACGCCGGAGATCGCGATCAGGCACAGGCCTGCGACCTCCCGCAGGCGCCGCGCCAGCGCGTCGCGGATCGAGGCCGGCAGATGGCCGACCAGGGGAATGACACGTTCGATCGCTGGCATGCTCATGGGGCCCTGCGATTAAGCCAAAGTTTCGACCAGGCGGTGCAACGCCTCGGCCGTTGATTCACTGTCCGATACCAGCGCCAGGCGGATATAGCCGGCGCCAGGATTGCTGCCGTCGTTTTGCGGACGCGACAAATAGGTTCCGGGGATCACGCGCACGCCGGCATCGCGATAGAGCTGCACCGTTGCAGTCTCGTCGCCGCCACGGTCCGACACATCGAGCCAGACGCAAAAGCCGCCGGCGGGTCTGATGTAGCCGTAGCGATTGCCGAGGATCTGATCGGCGAGATCGAACTTGATGCGGTAAAGCCGGCGGTTTTCCTCGACATGCGCCTCGTCGCTATAGGCGGCGACCGCGACGTGCTGCAGCGGCACCGGCACCTGCGGAGCGGCGACATTGCGCAGCTCGTGAAAGACGCTGAGAAATTTCTTGTCGCCGGCCGCGAAGCCGACGCGCATGCCCGGCAGGTTCGAGCGCTTCGACAGCGATTGAAACGCCACGACGTTGCTGAAATCGGATCCTGCGCATTCGAGCACGCTGCCCGGCGCCTGTTTGGTGTAGATTTCCGAATAGCACTCGTCGCTCAGGATCATGAAGCCGTAGCGATCGGCGAGTTGCACCAGACGGGTGAAGTAGTCGCGCGAGGCGACGGAGCCTTGCGGATTGGCCGGCGAGGCGATGAACATCGCAACCGTGCGCGCCAGCGTTGCCTCATCGAGCGCATCGAGATCCGGCAGGAAGCCGTTGGCGAGCGTGGTCGGCAGATAGATCGGTTCGCAATTGGCGGCCCGCGCGCCGGCGCCATAGGCCGGATAGAACGGGTTCGGCATCAGGATCGCCGGCCGGCCCTTGCGGGGGCCGACATAGCGCGCGGCCGTGATCGCGGCGAAGAACAGCCCCTCGCGGCTGCCGTTCAGCACCAGAATTTCGCTCTCGGGATCCATCGCCCGGGGCAGTTGGAACCGGGCCGAGAGCCAGTTCGCGACCGCCCGGCGGAATGGCTCGATGCCCTTGGCGATCGGGTAGCGGCCGAAATCGGCGATGTGCTTGGCCAGCACCGGCCCGACAAAGCTCGGGACGGGATGCTGCGGTTCGCCTAACGATAATGCAATCAATGGCTTACCGGGCTGATAGGGGGCCAGAAGCTCGGCCGTCCGCAGAAACGGCGAACGCTCGGCCTGACCGGCAGCGGGGACACTGCCGGCGCCCTGCGCCACGCCGGAAGAGGCGGTCATTGCCATGTCTAAAACGCCAACACTTTCAATTGCGGTCGGGGGACGATTGGTGCGACCGGAAGCGGATCAAACCACCATAGATACGGCGAGGTTAAGACGCGATTAACCATCGGCGCCAGCCTGGAATTTGGTGGGTTTTGGCATCATGCGGCTCCCGCTCATCCCAATCCGTCACCCTGAGGTGCGCGCTCTTGCGCGCCTCGAAGGGCGACGGCCCGTCTGTGGCCGATTTATCCTTCGAGGCTCGCTGCGCTCGCACCTCAGGATGACGGAGAATCTTCCGTCGCCAGCTTAAGACGCAGTTTCGCATTCTCGCGGCGCCAGGCGCCCGAGCTTTGCCAGAAATCCTTGCCCTCTCATGAGAGGGCGCAGGGAAGACCGGGTGCGCGCTGCACCCGCGGTCCCGCGTGCGGTTTGCACAAAAAAGGCTGCACACGAGCATACAGGGCAGCGGAGAACACCCGGCCTTCCCGGCGCAATGGCTTTACGGCTTATGCCGTGATCTCCCCGGAGACGAGTTCTTGGTTGACTCCGTCGCTGCCGTTCAGCTCTCGCCTACCGACAGCTTGACACCTGCAACGGGTGCCAGGACCACACGGTTTTGCCGTACGCTTATCCACGCCGTCGTCGAGGCGTAAACCAGCGTCCACCGCAACCCGTCCAACGTCCGTGACGACGGCCGACGCCCTTCTGAGTAGGACGGGATGG
>NZ_JAFCLX010000055.1:0-47861 GCF_018130205.1 Bradyrhizobium sp. AUGA SZCCT0222 | reverse complement strand
GCGGCCATCAGGCTTTTGTTCTGTGCTTTGGCGAGTTGCCGGATTACGGCGTCTAGATCAGCTTCAGCCATTCCGGACCACTCATCACTCCGCTACGTGACCCCCGGGGAAACGCGGTATTGGGGGGGCACTTTATTGGCGCACCCGACACGATTCGAACGTGTGACCTTTGCCTTCGGAGGGCAACGCTCTATCCAGCTGAGCTACGGGTGCAGTGGGCTTCATTTAGCCGATTGGTCTGGCATCGGCAACGGCCTTTGGGGCACCCTGAGGCGCCCGGCAATACGAAGGTGGCAGAACGGCGGGCGTCATCCCCGTCAAAAATCTGATCCGTTCTGCCGGATTGGTGCTAGTCTTGGTTTGTTGATCTTCTCGACCATCGATGGGGACGTCCGATGTATAAGAAGGTTCTTCTGGCCTATGACGGGTCTGTTGAGGGCCGGCGCGCCCTGCGGGAGGGCGCCAAGCTCGCACAAATGTGCCGTGCCGAGGTCTTCCTGCTGGCGGTTGTCGAGGTTTCCTCGATCATGACGCCGGAGGCCGGGCTCACCATTCCGATCGAACTGCAAACCGAAGACTACAAGGCGATCCTGGCCGAAGGCACGGAGCGGTTGAAGGCGGTGGGCTTTACGCCGACCTCGCGGCTGGAGGTGGGAGATGCCGGGCAAAAGATCGCGGAAGTGGCCGAGGAAATCGGCGCGCATCTCGTGGTCGTCGGGCATCGTCCGCAAGGGCCGCTGGCGCGGTGGTTCGGTTCCGTCGGCAGCTATCTGGTCAAGCGGCTGCGCTGCAGCGTGCTGGTCGCCCAGACCGAGATCAGCGACGATGAATTCGAGCGGCTGAAGCCGCCGGCCGAGACGGCAGCCTAGGCTCAGTTTTGCACCGCGCCGGAACGATCGGAGAGATCGTTACGCCGGAACGATGATCTTGCCGATCGGCCATAGCGCGATGCCGGCGAGTTTGAGGTGTGCCCAGGCGAAGGGAATGCCGATGATGGTCACGGCCAGCACAACTGCCGTGACGAGATGCGCGAGCGCCAGCCACCATCCCGCCAGCACCAGCCAGATGATGTTGCCGACGACGCCGAGCGGCCCGGTGCCGATATCCTCCTCACCGGTATAGAGGTCGCGCGACACCGCCCTGAACCCGAACGGAAACAGCGTGTAGGCCGCGATATTGAACGCCGCCCGTGCCCAGGGCAGGCCGATGATGGTGATGGCCATGATCACGGCGGCCACCAGCCAGCCGAATGCCATCCACGCGCCGCCAAGCACGATCCAGACAATGTTCAGAAGTAGCGAGACCGGTGACATGGCCCATCTCTACCGTGCCGGGGACGCCATTGAAACTCAAAAAGCCAGCTGCGGCAGGAATTGGCTTGTGCGCGTCGGCATCCGGAACTCGATTGCCGCAGGCCGTTCAGGCGCTAAACTGCTTTCCAATACGATCCGAACAACAGGCGTCCTTTAGGGAGAAGCGTCGATGCGTCCGCTCGAATTCGGCTGGTATCTGCCCACGCATGGCGACACCACGGCCTATGGGCTGATGGAGGCGCAGGTCGCAGGTTCCCCTGAACTCTGTGATCGCGTGGTGCAGGCGGCGGAAGCGGCCGGGTTCGAATATCTGCTGATACCGGTGGGCTCGGTGTGCTGGGAGGCGTGGATCACGGGCGCGTTCATGGCGGCGCGGTCGCGGACGATCAAGCCGCTGATTGCAGCAAGGCCCGGCTACATCAATCCGGTGCTGCTGGCCAAGATGATCTCGACCTTCGACCAGATGTCGGGCGGCCGCATCTGCATCAATCTGATTGCGGGCCAGAACGAGAGCGAGGTCGAAGGCGAGGGCGTGCGTTACGCCAAGGAGGAGCGCTACGCGCTGATGGAGGAGGAGGTCTCGATCCTCAAGGCGCTGTGGACCACGCGCGGCCCGGTGACGTTCGAAGGCAAGTTCCACAAACTGTCGGGCGCGCATATCAGGCCGCGTCCCTTGCAGCAGCCATTTCCAAAATTCTATCTCGGCGGCGGCTCGCGCCAGGCCTGGGAATTGTCGGCGAAACATTCCGACGTGCATCTGTTCTGGGGCGACCTGCCGGAGCGGATCGCCGGCAACATCGCCGAGATCAGGCAGATGGCCCGCGCCCATGACCGCGAGAACGACATCGGATTCGGCATGCGGCTGCAGGTGATCTGCCGTGAAAACGAAGCGGACGCCTGGGAGGCCGCCGATCAGCTGGTGCGTCATGCCACCGAACGGCAGAAGCAGGAGATGAAGACGCTCTACAACAAGTCAGAGGCCAACCAGCGCGTGCAGCAGCTTGCCCGCGAACATGGCGACCTGCTGCTGCCGCATCTATGGACCGGCATCACCAAGGTTCGCCCGGGGGCCGGCATCGCCGTCGTCGGCAATCCCGCGCAATGCGCGGATACGTTGCAGCAATTCATCGATGCTGGCTGCCATTCGTTCTGCCTGTCCGGTTATTTGCACGACGAGGAGGCCGAGCGTTTCGGCCGGATGATCCGCCCCATCCTCGCCGAGAACAATCGGGGCCGCTGGGCTGCCTAGGGTCGGGCGGGTAGGCATCGCGGGTCAGGCCGAGGCGAGCGCGGCTTCGCTGCCAACGCCGATCAACCGACGCACCTCGGCAGCCGGTTTGGGGGCGCTGAACAGATAGCCCTGCATCTGGGTGCAACCGAGCCTCTTCAGCAAGGCCTTCTGCTGTTCGGTTTCGACACCCTCGGCGGTCGTGATCATGTTGCGCGAAGTCGCAATGTTCACCACCGCCTGCACGATCGTCTCCGAGCCGTCGACCTCGATGTCGCTGACGAAGCAGCGGTCGATCTTGATCTTGTCGAACGGGAAGCGCTTCAGATAGCTCAGCGAGGAGAAGCCGGTGCCGAAATCGTCGAGCGCGATGCGCACGCCGATGTCGCGGAGCTGATGCAGGATCGCCAGCGCGGTCTCGTCGTCATGGATCAGGACCGCCTCGGTGATTTCGATTTCCAGCCGATCTGGCGGCAGGCGGGAGGTGGCGAGTGCGCCCATGATCCGAAGTGCGAGTGTCTGGGATCTCAACTGGACTGGCGAGACGTTGACGGCGAGTCGCACATGGGCCGGCCAGCCGGCGGCCTCGATGCACGCGGTCTGCAGCACCCAATCGCCGAGCTCGTTGATCAGGCCGATATCTTCCGCCAGCGGGATGAATTCCGCCGGCGAGACCATGCCGCGTTCGGGGTGGCGCCAGCGCAGCAGCGCCTCGCAGCCCACCACCTCGTTGCTGCCGAGGTCGAGCAGCGGCTGATAGTGAATTTCGAAACCGCGATCGACCATCGCCTGCCGCAGGTCCTGCTCCATGGTCAGCCGCGCCTTGGCGCGGGCATCCATGACCGGCTCGAAGAAACGATGGGTGCGGCGGCCTTCGGCCTTGGCGCCGTACATCGCCAGATCGGCGCTCTTGATCAGCTGGTCGAGATCGGTGCCGTCCTGCGGCGCCAGCGCGATGCCGATGCTGGCGTCGGTCGAGAGTTGATGGCCGAGGCAATGATGGGGTTGCCGGATCGCCTCCTGGATCCGCGTCACGAATTCGACGACGTCGTCGCGGTCGCCGGCCGCGGTCTGGATCACGGCGAATTCGTCGCCGCCGAGCCGCGCAATCAGATCGGTCGGCTTGAGGCAGTCCTTGATACGGGAGGCGACGGCCTTCAACAGTTCGTCGCCGACATGATGCCCGAGCGAGTCGTTGATGCCCTTGAATTCGTCGATATCGATATAGAGCAGCGCGAATTGTTCGCCGCCGACGGCCTTCTGCAACTCGCGCTCGATCTGTTCGCGGAACAACACCCGGTTCGGCAAGTCGGTCAGCGCGTCGTAATGCGCGAGATGGGCGATCTTTTCATCGGCGCGGCGACGCTCGGTAACATCCTCGACGACATGGACGATGTAGCTGGGCTCGCCGGCCTGATTGCGAATTCCGAGCCGTCTGGAGGTGATGTAGCGACGGCCCATCGCCTGGGTTTCCCAGAGATGCTCGTCCTTGAACAGGCCGTCGGCGGATCGCAGCGCCTTGTCGTCGTCGGCCGTGACGATCTCGGCGGATGCTTGCGGAAATATGTCGAAGGCGGTTTTGCCGATGATGCTGTCGCGGGAAATGCCGAATTGAGTTTCGGCCACGCGGTTGGCCAGAAGGTAGCGGCGATCCCGGGCGCCCTTCACGGTGATCTGCGAGGGGATGTGATCGATGATCTGGCTCAGGAAAGCATGGTTGCGGTCGCGTTCCTGCTCGAGTTTGCGACGCTCGGTGACGTCCTCGATGGTGGCGATCCAGCAGCCATGCGCCAGCGGCCGGCTGATGGCCAGGAAGCTTCGCCCGTCCGGGCACTGCATCATGCTGTGGTCGGCCTCACCCCGTGCGATATTCCGCAAAACGCTGGAACAGAATTCCTTGACGTCGCCGCTAAAGGCTCCCTTGTCCTTGCGGTGCTGGATCAGGTCGGAGAAATGACAGCCGGGCTTTACGATGTCCGGCGACAGGTTGAACATGTCGATGTAGCGTTGGTTGACCGTGACGATGCATGCGGAGGCGTCGTACATCACCAGGCCCTGGATCATGTTGTTGAGCGCGGTGTCGAGCCGGTGCCGTTGCGATTCCAGCCGTTGCTGCGCCTCTTTGCTTTGCCGGGTCATCTGCCGGATGATGAGGAACAGGATCAACGCGATCGTCGATGCCGACAAGATGGCGGCGCTGACCAGGAACCTGGTCTGGGCCTCCCAATCGGCCAGCGCGGCGGTCATCGAATTGGTCGCGACGACAATGATCGGGAAGCGGCTCAACTGGGCCGCGGACCCGAGCCGTTCCCTGCTGTCGATCGGGCTTTTGACGCGCAGCGTCTGCTGACCGCCCTGCGTCAGGACACGCTGCAGCAGCGGCGCCGATTTGAATTTTTGTCCGACCAGGTGTTCGGCGCGCGGATGCCGCGCCAGCAGGGTGCCGTCGGCGTGAAACATCGAAACGGCGGCGTCCGCTCCGATCGCGACGGAAGCAAAGAACTTCACGTAATTGGAAGGATCGATGCGCCGCGTCATCACGCCGAGAAAGACACCATCTTCGCCGGTCAGCCGATGGGCAACGACCGTGTTCAGACTGCCGCTGATAAGGCTGCGAAGCGCCTCGGTCTGGAGCGAAGGTGATTGCGGATTGAATTTGAAGGAATTGAAGTAGGCGCGTTCGGAGATGTTGAGGGCCGGCGTCGGTAACGGCCGCGACCAATTGATGATGTTGCCGTCGGCGTCATAGATCGAGATGTCGCCGAGATAGGACAGGACGCCGGCTTTGGATCTGAGGATTTCGTGAGCTTCCAAACTCGACATCAATTTCCGGAACGCCTGCGGCGAAGCGATGCCGGGAATGTGCAACCGCGCTATCACGTCGGCGGCGATGGTGTCGGAGTCCTCGAATTGCTGGTCGAAGTGACGGGTGAGCAGCAGTACGGTGTTTTGCAATTCGCGTTCGCTGTTAGCCAGCGCGCGCTCGCGGAATTCCGCGACCATCATGATCGTGCCGGCAAAAATCGCCGCAACCAGCAGGGCCCCGCAGACGGTCAGCCACAGCACCGGACCACGGATCGTCGTGCCGAGACGCCGACTGGCCGCCGCAGCTCGGGACGCCATGCTTTTCAGATCGCGAAACAGAACGCGCATTCCCCCTTCTCCCCGGGGAACTACATACGATGCGCTCATGTCATAAGCCGTTAGGAAATCCGGTTACCTAAGGTTTAATCGCGCCCCTGAATGCCGTTCTACGGCAGCGCCACGCGCATGGCGGGCCGCGTGCAGCACATGGTGGTATCTATCTTATGATACAACCAATGGTATTGGGCGGGCCGGGGCTTGAGCCGCTGCCGGTATTACCTAAATCGTCCCGGCGTTACGCGGGTCTCTGGCCCCTCACGTCGATGGCGATTGAGCCGTCGTTGCAGCTATGGAGTGTGAACTTCACCCCGAAAAAGCTGAAGGAAGTACCATTCTTGGTGCAGCCGTCGATCTTGACGCCGCCGCTTACTGCATCCAGTTCGTCGTTCGACAGCGCATTGCTGGTCGTCATGATTGCTCTCCACATCGTCAGGCGCGCGGGATTGCGGCCTCTGGGGGCATGATTAGCAATGTCCGGACGGCGCCTCAGTGATACGGCGCACAATGCGCGGACGCTGGGCTGCCTCAGCGGCGATAGCCGCCGGCGCGGGAAAAGGCCGGGCGGGTTTCCTGTGCCGGGCGGCTCGACAGGCTGGCGCGCGTTTCGCTGGCGAGCGGTGCGACCGGCCTGAGATCTTCCAGGAAGATCGGCTTGGAGAAGTAATAGCCCTGCGCATAGCGGATCTTGGTCGCGGCCTGCAGATAGGCCAGTTCCTCGAAGGTTTCGAGGCCTTCGGCGATCACGGTCATGCCGAGCGCTTCGCTCAGCGATTCGATCGCCCGCAAAATGCCCTGGCTGCGCGGCCGCAGATGGATGTCGGTGATGAAGGAACGATCGATCTTGATTTCGTCGGCGGTGATGTCGGCCAGCGCCGACAGCGACGAATAGCCGATGCCGAAATCGTCGATCGAGATGCCGACGCCGAGTTTGCGGAAGATCGGCAGGATTTCATCCTGGAAATGCGTCTTGGTGACGAAAGCGTCTTCGGTCACCTCGATCATGAAGCGCTTCGGAAATCCGGTCGCCTCCAGCGCCTGCGCGAACGGCCGCATGAATTCGGGATTGCCGGCCTGCTTGGCCGCGACGTTGATGCTGATCGTGGTATCGGGACCGAAGGTCTCGTTGATCAGGTCGATCGACTTGACGATCTCCGCCAGCACCAGATGGGTCAGTTCGTCGATCAATCCCAGTTCGACGGCGAGCTTGATGAAGGTGCCGGGGGCCTGAATCACGCCCTCATCGTCCCTGAGCCGCACCAGCGCTTCGATGCCCTTGACGGCCTTGGTGCGGATGTCGACCTTGGTCTGGAACGCGCAGCAGAAGCGCTTTTCCAGGATTGCCAGCCGCAGCGATTGTTCGACCTTCATCCGCGCCAGCGCCTCGCGTTCCATGCTGGAGTCGAAGAACGCTGCCCCGCCCTTGGCTCCGTTCTTGACGCGGTACATCGCGATATCGGCATTCTGGCGCAGCGTGTCGTAGGTCTTGCCGTGCTCGGGATAAAGGCTGACGCCGATCGACGTCGAAGCGAATATCTCCGATTCGTCGATGAAGAACGGCGCCTTCAGCCGTTGCAGCATGAAATGGATGTATTCGGCGACTTCGCTCTCGCTCTGGACCGGATTGAGCAGCAGCATGAACTCGTCGCCGCTGATCCGCGACAGGATGTCGGATTCGCGCAAATCCATGCCCAGCCGCTTGGCCATTTCGACCAGCAAGGCGTCGCCGATCGCGTGGCCGTAATAGTCGTTGATGTGCTTGAAATTATCGACGTCGAGAAATGCGAGCGCGAAGTGGCCGTGGACATTGCCTTGTTGCAAATGGCCTTGTTGCAAATGGCCTTGGGCGCTGTCGCGCGCGAGCAGCGTGTTGACGCGGTGTTCGATCACCCGCCGGGTCGGCAATCCCGTTAGTTCGTCATAATAGGCCGAGCGGAACAACGAATCCTCGAACGCCTTTTGTTCGGTGATATCGGCCGAACTCGAGAGCAGCAAACTGCGTCCGGCGATCTGGATCGGCCGGTGTGAGGTGAGAAATACGTGCTTGGCCGGACCGGAGGTCACGGCCTCTTCCAGTGTGGCCGCGTGGCCGCTGTGGAGCAATTCGAGACAGGTCTCCTGGCGATCGCTCAATTGCGAGGGCGCAGGCGCGGCCGCGGCCATCTGCAGTAACGCCGCGGCGGCGTCGTTCACCAGCAGGAACTCGCCTTGCTCGTCCTGAACCGTCACGCCGGTCGGAAGCAATCTGAGGACATCCCGCAGAATGCTCAATTCGGTACCAAAAGCGCCTTCATTACCGGCGCCAGTCGCTGCCGCCTGAAGGTCATGTTTATAGGGACTATGCATGCAGCGGAGCTTGCCAAAGTCCCTTCTAATTTTGGTTAAGTGGAACTGTGAAAAACCACGACACTCCTACAAGTTGGCGCTTTCGGACCACACGGCCGCAATCGTCATTAACAGAATCTCAATTCGGAATGCGGCCGCGTGCGATAATTGCGAATTGTGCCTTCAGGTTGTGCAACCGCGTTCAGCTCGCGGGGATGCGACACTGCATCGTGCAATGAACGCCGGTCTTCAGGAAACTGACTTCGGTCTTGCCGTCGAACGAGCGCAGTGCCGATTGCAACAGCTTGGTGCCGAAGCCCGGCGCTCCGATTTTTTCAACCGCGGGCCCCTCGGTTTCGTCCCAGGTGATCTTGAGCCAAGCCACATTGAGTTTGTCGTCTGACACCGTCCACGACACCTGCAACATGCCATTCGCAGCGGAAAACGCGCCGTACTTCCCGGCATTGGTGGCCAATTCGTGGAAGATCAGCGCCAGGCTGACCGCCAGCTTGGCCGGAAGGAATAGCGGATCGCCGTTCAGGTTGAATCGGACATGGCCGTAAGGCCCGAGTTCGGAGCGCAGCAAGTCCTTGATATCACAGCCGCTGCCATCGACCCGTGCGATCAGATCGTCGGTTGCCGACAGCGCGCGGATCCGGTGATCGATGCTGTTCCAGACCTGCGGTTCATCATGCAAGACCTGGTGCAGAACGGCGTGAATCGTCGATGTCTTGTTCTTCAGCCGGTGCTGCAGCTCGTCGACGATCAGCTTGCGGTATTCCTCTTCCTCGGTCAGGCGTTTGGCGACCTGCCGCTGTTGTACGACGATGGTCCGGTAGTGCTCGACGCCCCATATTGTGAGGCCGCAGACCGCCCAGAAAATCAGCAGCAACGCCAGGCGCGCGGAATCGGCCACGGTGCCGCTGAAATTGATGGCGACGCCAAGCGTGCCGCCGGCAAGCGCCGTTGCGATCCCGATCCGGAAGCCGCCAAAGGCGGTGGCAAAGAACACGGCCGGAAAATACGGCGTGAAGAACACGTCGGGGCGGATCTGGGCCAGTCCCCACCGCGCCAGGGTCGCCAAAACGAGGCAACAGACCGCAAAGGCGGTGCTGAATAGCGGTGAGGGCTGGGAAATTCCCTGCCAGCCATGCCTGAACTCGTCGATCAATTTCGTCATCGGTGTTGTCACTTCACGTGATCAGCGAATCCAAAATAAGGCCGACCCTAACGGAAACCGGGGATATCGAGCCCGCCGGCAACGACGAGGCGGTCCTGCCATGGCGATGTCAGCGCGATAAGCTCGCTTGCGTTGTTCCCGGCGGGCGGGAATATTGGCATCAACAAAAACGGGAGGAATGGATGAACCGTCTCATTCGCGCGTTCGGCGCATCGGCCCTCTTTGTCCTTGCGGCCACCGGGAACAGTTGGGCGGACCCGGTGCTCCCCATGGCTGTGACGCCCGAAGACGTCGGCCTGTCCTCCAGCCAGCTGGCGCGCATCGAGGCGGTGACCCAGAAATACGTCGAAACCGGGCTGGTGCCGGGCGCCGTGATGCTGGTGGCGCGGCGCGGCAAGATCGCCTGGCACAAAACCATGGGTTTCCGCGACCGCGCGGCGAAAGACCCGATGCGACCGGACTCGATCTTCCGCATCTATTCCATGACCAAGCCGATCGTCTCGGTCGCGGCCATGATGCTGGTCGAGGAGGGAAAGATGCAAGTCAGCGACCCCGTCTCGAAATATATTCCGGAAATCGGCCGCATGAAGGTGGGCAATGAGACCACCGAGAACGGCAAGGCGGTGCTGCAATTGACCGATCCCGCCCGCGAGATGACGGTGCAGGACCTGTTGCGGCACACCTCCGGGCTGATCTACGGCGCGCGCGGCAAATCGCTGATCAATGCGGCCTATGTCGAGGCCAGGATCGGCGGCCGTGATGCCAGCAATGAGGAGTTTGTCGCGAAATTATCGAAGCTGCCGCTGCGGTTCTCCCCCGGCGAGCGCTGGGAATACGGCGTGTCGACCGACGTGCTGGGGCGCGTGGTCGAAGTCGTCTCGGGCAAGACGCTGGGCGAATTCCTGAACGAGCGCATTCTGACGCCGCTCGGCATGACCGACACGGGCTTCTCTGTGGCGTCCGACAAGCTCAATCGCGCCGCCCAGCCCTGGCAAATGCCCGAATCGCCGCCGATGACGCCGCGCTTCGACGTGGCGCAAAAGCCCCGCTTCGAATCCGGTGGCGCCGGCCTCACCAGCACCATGGACGACTACCTGCGCTTTGCGATCATGCTCGCCGATAGCGGCGAATTCGCCGGCAAGCGCCTGCTCGGCAACAAGACCATCGATTTCATGACGGCGGATCATACTTTGGCGCGGCCGGGCCGGCCGCCGGGGCTAGGCTTTGGCCTCGGCTTCGAGGTTCGGACCAGCGTCGGGGATGCCGCCTTGCCGGGCTCGCTCGGGGAATATGGCTGGGCCGGCAACGCCGGCACGCTGTTCTGGATCGATCCCAAGGAACAGTTGATCGCGATTTACATGGTGCAGGTCGATGACGGCGTGCGGATCATGCTGCGCAATCAGTTCCGGACCATGATCCAGTCCGCGATCATCAACTAGGATTTCTCAGGTTTCGCAAAAGGGATGGTGAAATGGGACGGCTGGACGGCAAGGTCGCGGTGATCACGGGCGCGACCAGCGGCATCGGACTGCATACGGCGGAAATTTTCGTCGCCGAAGGCGCGAAGATCGTCATCGCCGGGCGACGCGCGCCGGAGGGTGAGGCGCTGGCCAAGAAACTCGGTGCTGCCTGCATCTTTCGTCAGACCGATGTCACGGTCGAGCAGCAGATGAAGGCGCTGATCGGGCTTTGCGTGGAAAAGTTCGGCAGGATCGATTGTCTGTTCAACAACGCCGGCGGCCCGGCCCAGACCGGCGGCATCGAAGGCCTCGAGGTCGATCGCTTCGATGCGGCGATGGCGACGCTGGTGCGCAGCGTGATGCTCGGCATGAAGCACGCAGCACCCCAGATGCGCAAGCAAGGCTCCGGCAGCATCATCAACAATGGCAGCATCGCAGGGAGGCTTGCCGGCTTCTCGTCATCGATGGTCTACGGCGCGGCCAAGGCCGCCGTCATCCACCTCACCAAATGCACGGCGATGGAACTCGGCGAATCCAACATCCGCGTCAATTCGATCTCGCCGGGTGCAATCGCGACCGGCATCATCGGCAAGGCGCTGGGCCTTTCGGTGGAAGCCGCCGAAAAGACCCCTGGTGTGATGCGTGAGGTCTACAAGACCGCGCAGCCGATCCCGCGCGCCGGATTGCCTGAGGATATCGCGCATGCCGCGGTGTTCCTCGCCAGCGACGAATCCTCCTTCATCAACGGCCACGATCTCGTTGTCGACGGCGCCATCACCGGCGGCCGCAACTGGACCCAGCAGCAGCAGGGCTATGTCGCGCTGCGCAAGGCATTCGATCAGGGATAGGGGACTTCCGTCATTGCGAGCGAAGCGAAGCAATCCATCGCGCCACAATAAGAAAAGAATGGATTGCTTCGTCGCCACGCCCCTCGCAATGACGGGTAGATAAACAAAGGGAGAAAACATGTCTGCAACACTTGGTTTGTCACCCGCCAGCCCCCAAGGGCGGCCGTATTATCTCGCCGTGATCGCCGGCCTCGCCTGCGCCTTCGTGATCGGGAAGACCTTGCCCTCCACGATGGATGCGATCTCGGCGATTATCGAGCCGCTTTGTTCGAACGCTGCGGCCGCAGGCTCGCCGCTCGACACCGTCGAGCCGATCGGCTCGTACGCGCTGCCGAACGTGCCGGGCAAGAGGGTGACGATCGTGCGCGTGTTCTACGGGCCCGGCGGGTTCACCCGCGCGCACCGGCATGCCGGCTCCGTCACCGCCTATGTCACCAAGGGCGAAATCCGCTCGCAGCTTGCCGGCGGCGTCGTCGAGACGTTCAAGGTGGGCCAGTCGTTCTTCGAACCGCCCGGTGCCGTGCACCTGGTCTCGGCCAATGCCAGCATGACAGAGCCCGCGGAATTGATCGCGGTATTCGTCGCCGATGAAGGCGCGCAGCTCACGACGTTTGTGGAGTAATCCCGACTTGTCATGCGCGGGCATAGTAGTCTGCCTTGTGCAGACTACGTAAACTTGTCTGCACTCCCGCGCATCCATCTGAAAAAGTCATTCAAGAGTGATGGATTGCCGGGTCAAGCCCGGCAATGACAGCAGCGAAACCTCACACCGCCTTCAGCACGACCTTCAATCCGTCCCGCGGTTTTGGGATCGGCCACATCTGCCAGTCCGGCTTGTAGCCGGGCTCCAGCGATACGCTGAGATTCTGCAGGAAATGCCGGGCGAAGCATTTCGCCTGCATATAGGCAAAATGCAGCCCGAGGCACATATGCGCGCCGCCGCCGAACGGCACCCAGGCGAAGCGATGACGGTTGCGCTGCGCCTCGTCGGAGAAGCGCATCGGATCGAACTTGTCCGGATCAGGCCAGATATCGGCCATGTGATGGGTGAACAGCGGATTGACGCCGACCAGGGTGCCGGCCGGGATCGCATAGCCCTTGAAGGTGAAATCGTGCACCGCGCGGCGCGGCATCGAGGGCACCGGCGGCTTCTTCCGCAACGCCTCCTTGAACGCCATCTCGCTCAGCGGCATTTTCTCGAGATTGTCGATGCTGGAGGGGTCGTTGGCCTCGATGCCGAGGCCTTTGACTTCCTCGCGCAGCCGCACCTGCCATTCCGGATGCGCGGCAAGCTCGCCGACAAAGGACGTCAACGACGACGTCAGCGTGTCATGCGCCGCCATCATCAGGAAACTCATATGATCGATGACGTCCTGGGTAGACAGCAGCGCGCCGTCCTCATGGGTGGCCTGGCAAAGTTGCGAGAACAAATCGTCGCCGCCGCCCCGCGCGCGGCGGATCGGAATTTGCTCGGAGAAATAGGCGACGATCCGCTTGCGCCCCGCGACGCCGCGGCCCATCTGCGTGAACGGCAGCGGGTATCGGATCGGCGCCACGGCCGCCGCCACCATGTCGACGAAGGCGCGCGTGATCTCGTCCACCTCGGGACCGATCTCGGCGCCGAGAAACGATGTTGCCGCCAGATCGAGCGTGAGCTGCTTCATCGCGGGATAGACCAGCATCTCGCCGGGTTGCGCCTTCCATTGCTTGACGCGCACGGCAATGCCGCGGTCGAGATCAGTGAGGTAGGATTTCATCGGTCCCGACTTGAACGCGACCGACAGCGCACGGCGGTGCAAACGATGTTCCTCGAAGTCCAGCAGCATCAGCCCGCGCGGAAACAGCCGGCCGAGGATCATGCCCCAGCCATGGGTCGAGGAAAATTGCTTGGCCTGGTCGAACAGCAGCAGTTCGTTGGCCTCGGGGCCGAGCAGGTTGATGCTGGTCTCGCCGAACACGTGGCTGCGATAGACCGGGCCGAATTTGGCGTGCATCCGCTCGACCTGCCCTTTGGGGTCGGCGAGCACCTCCAGCGTCTTTCCGATCACCGGCCAGCCTTCGTCGCCAGGTATGTGCTTGAGTGAATTACGCTTCGGCGGTGTAAGGGTGATCGCGGGGGAGGCCACATTCTGCATCGACATGGCGATTTGCTCCGGTTCGGCTCTGGCCCATTATGTGGGATCATCGGCATAACCAAGGCTGGAAAATAACGCTTTGTTGCGTCGATGCAAAGCCAATAGCGCCGGTGGCGCGCCGGCTCATCCAAGCCGCGCCACAAGGCCGCGGGCCGTGCTAGGGTGCGGCAAAATAAAGCCGGTCAGGGAGAACTGATATGTCGAGAATATTGGGTGTGATTGCCGTCACGCTGGCGGCGATGGTCGCCGGACCAATCGCCGCACAGGCGCAGACCATGCCCGCCATCACCAGCTTTGGTCCGGATTTCCCCAAAACCGGAATCTTCATCGGCAACAGCTTCTTCTATTACAACAACGGCCTGCCGGGTCATCTGTCGTTGATGGAAAAGGCCGCCGACCCCGAGAACGTGCAGGCCTACCGCAACACCATGGTGACGATCGGCGGTTCCGGCTTCGACTGGCATGATATCGAAAGCTATTTCCGGCCTAATGCGATCGGCAGCTATTCCTTCGACCCGAACAACAACGTCGTCTTCAACAAGCTCGACCGGCTGTTCGACGTCGCCGTCATGATGGATTGCAGCCAGTGCCCGATCCATCCCACCCTCAAAACCGTATTCACCGACTATGCGAAGAAGAACAGCACCATCGTGCGCGCCAGGGGCGCCAAGCCCGCGTTCTTCATGTCCTGGGCCTATGCCGACAAGCCGGAGATGACGGCGCAATTGGCCGAGGCCTACACGATTGCCGGCAACGAGAACAACGCGCTGGTGATTCCCGCAGGCCTTGCCTTCGCACGCGCCATCAGCAAGCAGCCCGAGCTCAACCTCTATGCGCCGGACAAGCGTCATCCGTCGTTGGCCGGCACGTATCTCGCGACTTGCGTGGTGTTTGCGTCGCTGACCGGGCGCTCGCCGGTCGGCAACCCCTATCTCGCCGGCATCGATGCGCCGACCGCGACATTCCTGCAAACCGTGGCGTGGGAAACCGTGCAGAGCTATTACGCGAAGTAGTGGCCTCTCGGCGCTGGCAATCGGCCGTCATTGCGAGGAGCGCAGCGACGAAGCAATCCATCCATCCGTTATGCCGCAAGATGGATTGCTTCGCTTCGCTCGCAATGACGAAGGATAGCACTTTGAGGATTACGCCTTGCGCTTGGCGGCTTCCTTCTGCAGGTCCGGCGCGTTGATGGTGGGAATCGCGACACGTCCGGGGCCGGTGACCGCGAGGGCCGCGGCGGCCTTGTCGTTTTCCATGATCTTGGCCATCACGGCTTGTCCTGCGCGCTCGAACACCGCGCGGTTTTCGACCAGGAATTTCTGCGACTCGCGCAGTCCCTTCACGTAGCCGTTGATCTCCGGGATCACGTAGCGCGCCACCATGTCCCAGCTGCGTCGGGTGTTTTCCGGATTGGCCCAGTCATGCACGAAGCCGACGATGGTGCCGACGCCGCCGGAAACCGCCATCAGATTCTTGATGGTCTTGATCAGGTCGTCAGGCGTTCCGATGGTGGAAGCGGCGGCTTCGCCGCCCGCGGTTTTCTCAAGCGCGTCCTCGGGTGACTTGAACGGCTCGAGGCCCGGCCGCTGCAGCGTGCCGACATTATATTCATTGTGCCACTTCATCAGGCCCGGGCCGGCCTCGCGATAGGCCTGTTCGCGCGTTTCGGCGATGTGCCAGGAGAGCAGCACGCGCCAGTCGGCGCGGCTCACGGTGGTGCCGGCCTTCTTGGCGGCGTCTTCCGCAAAGCCCCATTGCGTCGGCAGTGCCATCAGGCCCTGCGTCGACATCGAACCCAGCGAGATGATGCCGATGCCGTATTTGCCCGCCAGCGTCATGCCCGAGGGCGAAATCTGCGACGCCACCACGAACGGCATCTCTTCCTGCAGCGGCAGCAATTGCAGCGCGGCGTCGTTCATCTGAAACCAGTCGCTCTTGGCGGTGACGCGCTCGCCCTTGAACAGCCGGCGGATGACCGCGATCGCTTCGTCCTGGCGGTCGCGCTGCGTCATCGGATCGATGCCGAGGGTATGCGCGTCGGAGGCCAGCGCGCCCGGACCGGAGCCGAAGATGGCGCGGCCGCCGGTCATCCAGTCGAGCTGCACCATGCGCTGTGCGACATTGTAGGGATGGTGATACGGCAGCGACACCACGCCGGTGCCGAGCTTGATGCGCTTGGTGCGCTCGCCGGCGGCGGCCAGGAACATTTCCGGCGAGGCGATCATCTCCCAGCCCGAGGAATGGTGCTCGCCGCACCAGAATTCGTCGAAGCCGAGCGCGTCGATCTGCTCGACGAAGTCTAGGTCGCGGCGGAATTGCAGCAGCGGATTCTCGCCGATCGGATGATGCGGGGCGAGAAAGGCTCCGAATTTGAGGCGCGCCATGGGGTTTTCTCTCCGGATTTATTTTTCTTTGGAACTGCTCGGTGCCAAACTACGGGGTGGGGCAGGGCAAGGCAATCCTCCAAGCCCGCCGCTGGCGCATGGTTGTCGCGCAAGTTTGGCTGACATACCGTCGGCCGGAATTATGGCCACTCACCTCAGGGACCACCATGAATCGCATCCTCGGCCGATGAATCTGGCAAAACCCCGCATCGACATCGGCTTTGCCACCAATCACGCTCCGGCAGCGCTTGCGTTCTGGCAGAACGAGATCGGCCTGCCGTTCGACCACACCCAGCCGATCCGCCGCGGCTACAAGCAGCACCGCCACGATCTCTGCGGCTCGATCCTGAAGATCAATCAGGTCTATGAACCGCTGCCGGACAATCCGCCGTCGGGTTACCTCGAACTGCTGATAGCGCGCGATGGCCTGACTGCGCCGCAGCCGATGGCCGATCCCGAGGGCAACCGCGTCTCGCTGGTGCCGAGAGGCATGTACGGCATCGAGCGCATCGGCATTCGCCTTGGCGTTCGCGACGTCGCGGCGCATCGCCGTTTCTACACCGAAGCACTGGGATTGTCGTTAGGTGAAGCCAACGCCAATGGCGCCGAGACGTTCCTCGCAGGCGACACGGTGCTAATCGTCGAGCCCGCGGCCGACGCGCCGCATGATGCTGCTTTTGAAGGCAAGGGTTGGCGCTACATCACGTTCCAGGTCTTCGAAGTCGACCGCGAGCACGCTCACGTGCTGGCCCATGGCGGCCGCGAAGCCCGCGCGCCGGTGACGCTGGGGACCACGGCGCGGATCTCGATGGTGCGCGATCCCGACGGCAACTGGATCGAGCTGTCGCAACGCGCCTCGCTCACCGGTTCGCTCGCGCCTGCGCATGGATAGGTTTTGGTGACGATGATCCGAAGGGCGCATCAGCAGATTTTGGGATACGCGTCGCCAGATATCGCCTTGCCGGGCGCAGCCATCGATGGCATGCTCGGCATATGACGCCCAAATGCATTTCGCCCAAGTCGCTTTGGTGGCGCTCCTTTTAGGGAGCGGCATGGCGTTACTATTTTCAACGACCTTCGCCGCCGTGATCGGGTGAGCCAAGGTCGTTTTCCGGCAAGTCTCCAATCGCGGCGGCTCCAATCAGGAGAAGCCATATGCTTGTCGAGACTGTGCGACCAATTATTCTCACCGGTGATCGCACCACCGGACCCCTTCACCTTGGCCACTATGCAGGCTCGCTGAGAAATCGGGTTGCGCTTCAGCGCACGCATCGGCAGTTCGTTTTGCTGGCCGATGCCCAAGCCTTGACGGACAATATTGACGATCCCGAAAAAGTGCGCAGCAACGTGATGGAAGTGGCCCTCGATTACCTGGCCGTCGGCATCGATCCGGGCGAAACGACCATTTGCGTGCAATCCGCGTTGCCCGCGCTTGCCGAACTTGCTCAGCTTTATCTTAATTTTGTTTCCGTGGCCCGGTTGGAGCGCAATCCGACGATCAAGGATGAAATTCAGATGCGGGGCTTTGAGCGGGACATTCCCGCGGGCTTCCTGTGCTATCCGGTGGCGCAGGCCGCAGACATTACGGCATTCAAGGCGACGGTCGTGCCGGTGGGGTTGGATCAAGCTCCGATGATCGAACAGACGAATGAAATCGTTCGTCGGATCAATAGGCAGGTCGGTCGTGAGCTGTTGGCGGAGGCAAAGGCGCTCATTCCGGCAACGGGACGACTTCCCGGCGCCGATGGAAAAACGAAAATGAGCAAATCCCAGGGGAATGCGATTTCGCTTTCAGCCTCGCCCAACGAGATCAGTGCTTTTGTAAATCGCATGTACACGGACCCGAATCACTTGCGCGCATCCGATCCCGGGGTCGTTGAAGGCAATGTTGTCTTTGCATACCTTGATGCGTTCGACACCGACCACGTCGCCGTTGATGAATTGAAAGCGCGCTATCGGCGCGGGGGGCTTGGCGACGTGACGGTCAAGCGCCGCCTTGAAGACGTGTTGCAAGAGCTGCTGAAGCCGATCCGCGAACGTCGCGAGGCTGTGTCCAATGATCTCAGCTATGTGCTCGACGTGCTGCGTTCCGGCACGGCCAGGGCGCGCGCGATAACTCAATCCACCTTCGATGAATTGCGCGATGGGTTGGGCTTGTTTTCGTTAGCCGGAACAAGATGAGACCGGCTGCCTGCGTCATCGTAGTTCTACGGAGGGCGATGCATAAAGGCTTAAGGAACTTTGACTAGGTCTAGCATCAGCATTCCAGAACAGAACGCGAAGGTCCCGGTCCTTCTGTGGCGGTCGAGCCGGGGTCTTGCTTCCAATGAATCAGCTACCCGCAGGCGGCGCCGTACTCAGCGGCGTCGCCTGTTATTTCATGACCGCTCCCTTGCCTTACTGCACCGGCACGTTCAGCGCGCGCACCACGCGAAAACTGTAGCCGCCGCCGTCGACGATGCCGTTTTCGCGATAGCCCGCGCGAACCATGTTGGCCATCCAGTCCCAGGTGCCGCCGCGCAGCATGCGCCGCTCGCAATTGCCCTCGAGCCAGGGTGAGCCATCGACCGGCGTATCTTCATTGTAGCGCTTGTTGAAGCAGTCCTCGGTCCACTCGAACACGTTGCCGTGCACCTGATACAGGCCAAACGGGTTGGGCGGATAGGAGTCCACCACCACGGGCCCCTTGCTGTCCGCGCCGCGCGGCCCGGCACCGTAGGGGATCGATGCCTTGTAGTTGGCGTCCTGCGCGCTGATGGTGTTGCCGAACCAGAACGGCGTCGAGGTGCCGGCGCGGGCAAAATATTCGCGCTCGGATTCGCTCGGCAGCCGGTAGGTGCGGCCGACCTTCTTCGACAGCCACGCCAGATAGGATTTCGCGGCCACGAAATTGATGCCCTGCGCCGGCATGCGGCCGCGGCCAAAACCCTTGTCGTCGCCCTTGTCGCGGCCGCAGCCGCCGTCGGCGAGACAGGCGTCCCATTCGTCGAACGATATGGTGAAGCGGCCCACTGCGAACGGCTTTGCAAAGCTGACGCGATGAATCGGATCCTCGCCCTTGAAGCGGTCCGGCTCATCGGCGGGCGTCCCCATCATGAACGAGCCCTTCGGCACCACCACCATTTCAGGACAAACATCGCATTCCTTGAAACTGTCCTTTGGAACGAGCGACTGCTCGATCTCGGGCGTCAGCGGCTGGACGCGCTTTTCCGGAAAGAACTGCCGGGGCGCGCGCGGGGGCGGAGTCTGGCCTTCTTCCGCGACCGGTACCGGCTTCTGCATGCCCGGTGGCCACGGTTTTGTTGCCGACGCGCTGCCAGTGAATGAAACGGCGAGCACTGCGGCCATCGGCGCAAGGACAAGCTTCGACACGAATTCCATAGGTCATCCCTTGCGCGGACCGGTAATGGTGCTTGGTCGCGGGCCAAGGGATTCGCGTTCACGGTAAATTTGAAGTCGTCGGGCGCCTAAGCTAGAGCAAGCCATGAGCTATTTTCCCGACGAATCCACCGGCCGCGCATGGGCACGATACGCAATATTGGCATTGCCGCTGCTCTATCTGATCGTCGCCCTGACCTATTCGGCATACATGGCGCCGTGGGGGCGTCAGGTCGATCCCGAGTCGGCTTATGCGATGAACGGCCTTGCCTGGGCCGCGGGCTATCCCATGATGAAGAACGATCATCCCGGCACGACGACGATCCTGCTCGGCGGGATCGTCATGAAGCTCTATGCATTCATCAGCGGCCGTTCCGACATCATCGAATTCGGGCTGAAGAACTACGACGCATTCATCTACGCGTCGCGGGCCGTCGAAGCCCTGCTGATGTCGCTCGCCTTGCTGGCCTCCGGCCTCATGGTGCAGCGCGTGACGCGAAGCGCGATTGCCGCTGTTCTGATTCAGGTCGGGCCATTCGTCCATTTCGAGTTGATGCACTTCGAACTGATGCTGACCCCCGAAAGCCTGATGATTTCATGTGTCGTTCTGGGAACCGGGCTGGTGCTCAAGTCGGCGCTCGGCCGGGAGCCGCCGACCGCAGGTCTCGGCGTTGCGCAAGGCCTCGTGTTCGCACTCGGACTGTCGTCCAAATATTTGTATGCGCCGCTGGCTATTCTTTCCGTGGCGCTGCTGCGAAGCTGGCGGGCGTATGTGCTGGCGACGCTGGTCGGCGCGTTCGGATTTTTTGTCTTCAACAGGATATTGAATCCGTACGTCTTCACGAGCGGATTCCATTGGCTTGTGAGCATCGCAACGCACAAGGGTATCTACGGCGCCGGCGAGCCGGGCTTCATCGACTTCAACCTGTTCTGGTCGAACATGGGCCAGATCATCGCGGCGAGCCCTCTGATCTCAGCGGTGTTCGTCCTTGGCGGGTGCGTTGCGCTGGCGCGAATGCTGACCAGCCGCGATTACCTGAATCCGGTCAGCCTGACGCTGCTGGCGTGTTTCGTCGCCTTTGCGGCGCAGCTGCTCGCGACGTCCAAGCATTTCAACCTGCACTACATGGTTGCGTCATGGACGCTGACCGGCGGTGTTCTCGTGCTGAGCATCATTGAGATGCGAAGACTGTGGCCCGCGCTGTCGCCACGCCTGCTTGCCGGCGCGGCAGGATTGCTTTGCATCGCCCTTATTTCCACGAGCCTGATCAGGCTCAAGGACGAAGCGGTGACATGGAGCGGCCTCAACCGGACCGGCGCCAGGCTGTCGCAAGCCGTTGTCTCCGCCGCGCCGACCTGCGCCAATGTCTCCAGCATGTTCGTGCGCGCGCCGGAGAACGAGTTGAACCACGGCGCGGACATGACACTCGGCACCCCGAAAATGACGGCCGACTTCTCGGAAGCCTATGCGCGGGCTTTCAAGGAGCCGTTGCTGGATCACAACTTCTACCGCAATGTCCTGCTGCGGAATTTCATCGTTCTCGGCTACGATCAGCTCGCCCGTGAGTATCCGTGCATCGTCGTGCGGATATCGCAGGAACTCAACGCCAGTACGTCGAGTGGTCTTCTGGAGTTGCGGCCCGATCATTGTGTCGTCGAGAGCGTCCACGTTTACACGGTCGGGATGGCGTGTAGGAAAATCCAGGACGCCATGGCGAAGTGAGCGTGTTCTGGGCGCCAGTCGGAGCGCCGCGAAGCAGTCCTACCGCGTCATCCTGTTCCACGCATCGAGCCCGGCGATTTTGTAGGCTTCCGCCAGCGTCGGGTAATTAAAAGTGTTCTGGATGAAATAGTCGATCGTGCCTTTGAGGTTGAGCACGGCCTGGCCGATATGGATCAGCTCGGTGGCGCCTTCGCCGAGGATGTGCACGCCGAGCAGGCGGCGGGTCTTGGTCGAGAAGATCATCTTCATCATGCCGCTGTTCAGTCCCATGATGTGGCCGCGCGACGTCTCGCGAAACCGCGCGACGCCGACCTCATAGGGAATGCCGCGCGTCCGCACCTCTTCTTCCGTCAGCCCGGTGGTCGAAATCTCCGGCACCGAATAGATGCCGTAGGGGAAGAATTCCGGCGGCGCCAGCGGCTCCATGCCGAGCGCATGGCAGGCCGCGACGCGCCCTTGCTCCATCGAGGTCGAGGCCAGGCTCGGAAATCCGATCACGTCGCCGGCGGCGTAGATATGCGGCACGCAGGTTTGCAGCGTCAAAGGATCGACCGTGATGCGGCCGCGGTGATCGACCTCGATCCCGGCCGAGCCGAGATTGAGCCGGTCGGTGGCGCCGACGCGCCCGGCCGCGAACAGCAGCATCTCCGACGTCACGACGCGGCCGTCGGCAAGCCTGGTCTGGATGCCGCCGCCCGCGCTGTGTTCGATCGAGTTCACCGCGGAGCCGAGGCGCAATGCGACATTGCGGTCGCGCAGCTCGTGCATGAATTCCTCGATCAGTTCCTTGTCGATGAAATCCAAAAACGTCGGGCGCGGTTCGATCAAGGTCACGGCGACGTCGAGCGCCGAGAAGATGGTGGCGTATTCGACCCCGATCACGCCGGCGCCGATCACGGCCAGGCTGCGCGGCAGTTTCGGCAGGTCGATGATCTCGTCCGAGTCGAACACGGTCTTGCTGTCGAACGGCACGTAATCGGGGCGGAACGGCCGCGTGCCGCAGGCGATCAGGATGTGCGCGGCGGACACGGTTCGGGTCTCGCCATTGGCTGCCGTTATCTCGATCTGGTGCGGGCCGACAAAGCGGCCTTCGCCGGCGGCGGTGCGCACCAGATTGCGGCTGAACTGATGTTCGAGCACCTCGACCTCATGATCGAGCGTCTTCTGCAGCCGCACGATCAGGTCCTGGGCGGCGATGTCCTGCTTGACCCGGTAGGACCGGCCATAGAAGCCGCGCTCGCGCCAGCCGGACAGATTGAGCACGGTTTCGCGCAGGGTTTTGGAGGGGATGGTGCCGGTATGGACGGAAACGCCGCCGACCCGGCGGCCCTTTTCCACCACCAGCACCGATTTGCCGAGCTTGGCGAATTGCACGGCGGCGCGGCGCCCGGAAGGGCCGGACCCGATCACCAGCATGTCATAGTCGTACATCTAGGCCGTCCCGAACTCACAAGCGCCTGAAAAGCTGCAGGAAGCCTCAATCGCCATGCAGCAATCGGGCCAAATCCCGAGGGACCTTACCTCCGGGGTAATCGCTCGCATGACCGAAAGCTGTAACGGATGCGTGCAACAGATTTCGGACAAGGCCGCTGCCAATGCACCAGATCGTCACAAACCCCGTCGATAACTCAGTCGATTCCTGGCGTCGCTGGTGGGTGCTGGCGACCGTGGTATCCGCGCAATTCATGTTCGGGGTCGACGCCTTCATCGTCAACGTCGCGATCCCGACCATCGCGGCCGAACTGCGGGCGAGCGCAGCGCAGATCGAGGCCGTGATCGCGGTCTATCTGATCGCCTATGCCACGCTGGTGGTTACCGGCGGCCGGCTTGGCGACATCTACGGCACGCGCAATGTGTTCATATCGGGCGTGTTCGGCTTTACCGTCACCTCGTTGTGGTGCGGGCTCGCGCAGTCCGGTCCCGAACTCATCCTGGCGCGGCTGGCGCAGGGTGCCACCGCCGCGCTGATGGTGCCGCAGGTGCTTGCGACCATTCATCTGCTGTTTGCCGATAGCTCGCGCGACCGCGCTTTTGCCATCTACGGCGTCGTGCTGGGGCTGGCCGGTGCGGCGGGCTTTCTGCTCGGCGGCATTCTGGTGACATCAGATCTCGCCGGTCTCGGCTGGCGCGCGGTGTTTTTCGTCAACGTGCCATTTGGCGCGGTCATCATCGCCGCCGCTTTGCGGTTGATGCCGACCGTGCCGCGCCGCGCCGGCACACGGCTGGATATTCCCGGCGCGATCGTGCTGTTCGTGGGCTTGCTGTGCCTGATCGGCCCGCTGCTGTTCGGCCATGATCTGCACTGGTCGCCTTGGGTCTGGCTGGTGATGGCAGCCGGAGTCGTCATCATCGCCGCGTTCCTGCGGCTCGAACGCTTCATCGCGCAAAAGGGCGGCATGCCGCTGATCGATCTTTCGCTGCTGTCGGACCCCGCGTTCATGCGCGGGCTAGCAGCGGTATTCTTTTTCTTCTTCGCCAATCTGTCGTTCTATCTGGTCATGACCATGTTCATGCAGAAGGCGTTGCAGATTCCGCCGCTGCAGGCCGGGCTCGTCTTCATCCCGCTGGCGCTGACCTTTGTGATCGCTTCGCGCCACAGCGGCGTGCGCGCAAGGCATCGCGGCACGCTGGTGCTGATCGAAGGCTGCGCGGTGCAGCTCGCAGGTCTTGCCGCGCTGGTAGCTGTGATCGAATGGGGCGGCGCGCCATCAGCCATTGTGCTGGCGTTGGTGCTGACGATCTTCGGCTACGGCCAGGGATTGGTGATGGCGCCGTTGTCGAGCGCGGTGCTATCGACCGTGAAACCGGCGAGCGCCGGGGCAGGCTCTGGCATGTACGGCACCGTTGCGCAGATCGCCAACGCCGCCGGTGTTGCCGCGATCGGCGCGGTGTTCTTTGCGATCGAAGCCGCGGGCGCGGCGCGACCGGCGCTTCTTGTCGCGTGCGCACTGTTCGCATTGTCGATCATGGCATGTGCCGCATTCCTGACATGGATGCGGCGCGCGACCATGGGATCGCGGCTCGCGACTCCGGGATGACAAATTAACGTCGATAACGAAAATTCAATTCTGGGGACCGACAGTGCACGGTCTTTTTATTTTGCACTGCAGCAACTATCTGGTTGAGGTGACGTTGTATGGACGATCACCTCCAGGAGCTGCCAGTTGTCACTTACCAAGAACGTCGACTTTCTCCGCCATCTTCCTAAGCTGAGTGCCTTCAATGGCTTGCCGGGGTATGGCCGGAGCATTGTGCACAGCCCCCTGGTCGAAATTAACGATTTCGGCTCGAATCCGGGCGCGCTCCGGATGTTTTCATTCGTACCTGAACACCTCCCGCGCGCGCCTGCGCTGGTCGTCGTGCTGCACGGCTGCGGCCAGACCGCGGCCGGCTACGATCGCGGCGCCGGCTGGTCGACGCTTGCGACGCGCTACGGCTTTGCCTTGCTGATGCCCGAACAACAGGCATCGAACAACGGCAACACCTGCTTCAACTGGTTTAATCCGGAAGACATTTCGCGCGATGGTGGTGAAGCCGGGTCGATCCGGCAAATGATCGCGCGCATGGTCGGCGATCACAACATCGATTCACGCCGCATCTATGTGACCGGGCTCTCCGCCGGTGGCGCCATGACCTCGGTGATGCTCGCGACCTATCCGGACGTGTTCGCCGGCGGCGCCGTCATCGCCGGCTTGCCATATGGCATTGCCGGCAATGTCCGTGAAGCATTGAGCGGCATGATGCAGTCGCCACAGCGCCCCGCGGCCGAATTGGGCGACCTCGTGCGTAACGCTTCCAGGCATAAAGGGCCGTGGCCGAAATTGTCGGTGTGGCACGGCAGCGCCGATCGCACGGTGAGCCCGGGCAATGCGGATGAGATCGTCAAGCAGTGGCTCGATGTGCATCAATTACCGCTCGCGCCGATGTCGACGGGCGATGTCGACGGCTATCCGCGTCAGGTCTGGTGGAATGCCGACGGTGAGACCATTGTCGAATCCTACACCATCACCGATATGGCCCACGGCACGCCGCTTGGCGCGACCGACAATGACGAGCGATATGGCGAGCAAGGTGCCTTCCTGATCGAGGCAGGCATCTCGTCATCCTATCACATTGCGAATTTTTTCGGCCTGACCGACCAAATTCTTCAACCCAGGACAGTGCCTCATGCGGCTTCAAAGGCCGTTTCCAAGACCATTCCGGTCGACCCGACGGGCATCTCGCGCGAACGCGCCGGCGTCATCGCGATGACGGTTCCGGTGCCTGCACCCGAACCGGATCTGGCCACGGTGTTGTCGCCGCGCCCGACGCGCGTTCACCACGCCAAGCGTGCGCAGTCTCCGCGCCGCCGCGGCATTGATGTCGGTGAAGTCATCACCCGGGCGCTGACCGCCGCGGGCCTGATGAAATAGCGCAGCCTCACGCAATTAGTTGCGTGTTCACATCTCGCCGGTGAGGAACGGATTGGTCATCCGCTCCTGGCCGATGCTGGAGCCTGCGCCATGGCCGCAGACGAAGCCGACATCGTCGCCGAGCGGCAACAGTTTTTCCCTGATCGAGCTGATCAGCGTCGCATGGCTGCCGCCGGGCAGGTCGGTGCGCCCGACTGAACCGGCGAACAAGACGTCGCCGACATGGGCGAAGCGCAATTCCTTGTTGTAGAAGACCACGCTACCCGGTGAATGGCCGGGGCAGTGCAGGATGTCGAAGGTCAGATCGCCGATCGAGACCTGATCGCCTTCGTCGAGCCAGCGGTCGGGCCCGAAATTGCGCACGCCGGTCATGCCGAAGCGCTCGCCGCTCGAGACGACATTGTCGAGCAGATATTTGTCGGCGATGTGCGGCCCTTCGATCTTGACACCCAGCGCGTCGCGCAATTCGGCGGCACCGCCGACATGGTCGATATGGCCGTGCGTCAGCCAGATCTTCTCGACCGTGACGCCGGTCTGCTGGATCGCGGCCTGGATTTTTGGCACGTCCCCGCCGGGGTCGATCACCACGGCCTTCTTCGAAGGTTCGTGCCAGATGATGGTGCAGTTCTGCTCGAACAGCGTCACCGGAACGATGATCGCGCCGGCCTTCGGCGGAGTTTCGTTCTGGTCGTGGTTTTGGTTCTGATTTTGGTTCTGGTTTTCCTGGGTCATGGCCGCAGATTGCCGATTTTTGGCGTCTCGCCAAGGAAAAGATTCGGAAAAGATTTGTAGAAGATTTGCGCATACGGCGGGTAAGGACTGCCGGCAACCGATCAGGTCTTGGTTCGACCACGGCGTGCCGCCAGGTTCCGCAGCGCCAATATTTCGCGCAGCCATTGCCGTCTGGGCTGGGCGGGAAAGCCGCCCCAAACCGCGCCGGCGGGGACGTTGTCATAAACCGTGGACCTCGAAAGCAGCATCGCGCCCTTGCCGACGGTGATGTGCGGGATGATGCCGGTGCGCGGTCCCAGTACGACGAAATCCTCGATGGTGACGCTGCCGCTCAAGCCCGATTGCGCAACGATGATGCAATGGCGGCCGATCATGCAGTTGTGCCCGATCTGGCACAGATTATCGATCTTGGTTCCTTCGCCGATGACGGTGTCGCGCAATCCGCCGCGGTCGATCTTGGTGCCCGATCCGACCTCGACGTCGTCGTGAATGACGACGCGCCCGATCTGCGGAATCTTGATATGTCCCTTGCCGTCCGACACGTAGCCGAAGCCATCCTGGCCGATATGGCACCCGGGGTGGATCACCACCCGGTCCCCCACTTGGGCGTGGGTGATGGTGCTGCCGGCGCCGATGGCGCAGTCGGTCCCGATCTGAACCCGTTCGCCGATCATGGCGTGCGCGGCGATCAGCGTGCCGGCGCCGATTTTGACGGCGGGGCCGATCACCGCGAACGGATCGATCGTAACGTCAGGCCCGATCTGCGCCGTGGAATGCACCACCGCGCTCGGCGCGATACCTTGCGTGCCGAACGCCGAGACCGGACGCAGCGCGCTGCCATACATCTGGCGTGCGACCGTGACGAAGGCCTCATAGGGCTTGCGAACGTTCAATGTGACGACCCCGGCAGGGGCCTGGTGGGCGAACCGTTCGGTGGTCAGGACGGCGCCGGCTCGGCTGGTGGCGAGCGCTTCGGCATATTGTGCGTCTTTGACAAAGGTCAGATCATCAGCGCCGGCGAGGTCGATCGGCGCGATGCCGGTGATGATTCGGGACAGGTCGGCGCCCGCACACGGGTTTGCTCCCGTGAGCGCGGCAATCTCTGCCACGCTCAAGCCCGAAGAGTTCGAGAAAAAACTGAACTCGACCACGAGCTCTACCCCCTGCGGATCACGATAGCCGGGCGGGCCCACGATCCCAAGTCTATTCGGATGTCTATCGGGGCAGGGTCGCGCGAATCGTGCTTCCGGGCCGGAAGCGGTCGCCGGTCAAATCGTCGCGCCGCCGCGGCCGCGGCCTTTGCGGCCGACATATCGGGGCCAACCCGGCCATCCCGGCCCAGTGCGATTGCGCACCAGGCCGCGACGACACGCGAAGGTTTAAGGCGCGGGCGTTACCGCTTGATCTGCGCCTTCAGCGTATCCTCGACCACGCGGTCGAACGATGACGCCTTCGGCGGAGCCTTGGCGCGCGCATCGGCGACATGTTTGTCGCGCTTCGCCACCAGTGCGCCGAGTTTCTCATTGAGTGCCTTGCGCTGGCTCATCTGCTTGTTGACTTCGTCGACGCGCTGCTCGGGCTTCATCGCGCGCAGATTGTCGGGCAGGTCTTCCTCCTTGATCGAGGAAAAGCTGCTGCGGCCGGCCGAAACGTCGGCGACCAGATCACCGTCGCCGGTGACGGCTTCCGACGTCGCCTTGGAACGCTTGTTGATGAAGCTCGCCATCTCGGAGGCCTGTGCCGGCGCCGCCGCCGCCACCTGCGACAATTGCTTTGTCTTGTCCTCGGTGCGCTTCTGCATCACGCGCGGTCCATAGGGGATCACGGTGCCGTTGATCTCCCGCTGCAGGATGATGATGTCCTCATCATACGGCGTTTCGATCACGACCACCTGTCCGCCATCCTGCGGAATCGGAATAAAGCGGCCATTGCCGTTCTGGGCGATATCGCGCCACACCCGTTCGGTGTCGGCGGCGTTGCCGGCGAGCACCGCGTTGACGATGATGTCCTTCTGCTTCGCCACTTTCAGCGTTACCGGATATTTGGTGTCCTGCGCGTAGTCCATGTGCGGCGGCGCGTCGCCGACCAGGAACACGATCCGCCTGACATCGCCGCCGTCGGTCCATTGCAGCTTGTTGACGGCGACATCGAGCGCCTCGTTGACGCTTTCCGGCCAGTCGCCGCCGCCACGGGCCCTCAGCTCAAGGAGATTGGCGTAGAGATCCTGGATGTCGCGGGTGAGTTCGACCTTCCTGGTGACGTAGTCATCGCCGATGTCGCGGTAGGCGATACGAGGCCCATGCGGATCTCGGCGTCGGGATTGGAATCGACGATCGCGGTCGCGATCGACCAGATCTTGCGCTTGGCGCCTTCGATCAGGCCGCCCATCGAGCCCGTGGTGTCCAGAACGAACGCGACTTCGACCGTGGGCTTGGCGACGGCCTGCGACAGGCCGGCGGAAAGGGGTAGCGTAGCGAGAGCGAATGCGAGCGAGCGAAGCGTGATGCCGTGATCCCTGAAGCGTTGCTTCATGGTTTCTCCTCCATGTGTTCCGTCCCTCGGAACCCAGGTTCCCTCGGCTTCGCGGTGGCGTGTGGTCCAAATCAAGGCGCCTTGGGTACGAATTTGCGGCGCATTCCGCGCCGCAGCCCGGATGGCGACGGTCACGGAATCGGGTAGGCTAGGGAGCATGGAATCGCCCGCCCGCCAGGTCAGCCTCGTACCGCCGCCGGACCGCCGCCAATCGGAGACCGCGCTCGCGATCGCGCGCGGCACCGCCAGGATGCTGCGAACACTGGGTTTTTCCTGCATTAGTGAGTTGCCTTTGCCGTCCGGCCGGCGCGCCGATCTGGTGGCGCTGAACGAGAAAAGCGAGATCTGGATCGTCGAGATCAAGTCGTCGGTGGAGGATTTGCGCGCCGACCAGAAATGGCAGGACTACCGGATGCATTGCGACCGGCTGTTCTTTGCCTTCACGCAGGACCTGCCCTGCGAGATTTTCCCTGAGGGCACCGGCCTGATCGTTGCCGATGCCTATGGCGCCCATCTGCACTGCGAGGCGCCCGAGCATCGCCTGGCCGCGCCGACCCGCAAACTGATGACGGTGCGGTTCGCGATGGCCGCGGCGCAACGGATCAACCGGCTGGTCGATCCGCAGGGGCATTCGGAGTTTTAGCAACCACCGTCACCGCGATGAAGTCAGCGTCAACGACTCGTTACTTGGGCCGGTTGATGATGGTGTCCTGGGTCGGCGTGACGATGCAGATGCTGCGATCGTTCCACTGGATGCCGTAGCCGAAGATGATGATGCTGCCCTTCGGCGACGCAAGTCCGCCACCGGCAACGATATCGAGCTCCTGCAGGCTCAGTTCGCGGGTCTCATGGCTGGTTGCGTTCATGTCCGTCTCTCCCTTGTCCCGGCGAGGGACCGTGTTGCCGTTCGCAAAACCTTAGGCAGCGGCACCGTTCGTCGCTGTGACGGATGTCACACCGAGGCGGCGCGGGAGAGCAGGAAGATTTTGCGGCGCGCAATCCCGCACGATGGTCCGCGATCAGGCGGACCATCGGCGATCACGCGGGTAAGAGCCGCTTACGCGGACTTGCCGTAATTATAGAATCCCTTGCCGGTCTTGCGGCCGAGATGGCCAGCGGCGACCATTTCCTTCAGCAGCGGCGCGGGCCGGTATTTCGGGTCGTTGAAGCCTTCATAGAAAACCTCCATGACCGACAGCATGGTGTCGAGGCCGACCATGTCGGCGAGCGCGAGCGGGCCGATCGGGTGGTTGCAGCCGAGCTTCATGCCGGCGTCGAGATCCTCGGCGGTGGCGATCCCTTCCTGCAGCGCAAAGATCGCCTCATTGATCATCGGGCACAGGATGCGGTTGACTGCAAAGCCCGGGCTGTTTTTCGCCGTGATCGGCACCTTGCCGACCCGCTTTGCAAATTCTTCAGCCAGGGCGTGGGTGTCGTCGGACGTCTGCAAACCCCGGATCAACTCCAGCAGCGCCATCAGCGGCACCGGATTGAAGAAGTGCATGCCGATGAAGCGGTCCGGGCGGTCGGTCGCGGCAGCGAGTTTGGTGATCGAAATCGAGGAAGTGTTGGTCGCGACGATCGCGCGCGGGTTCAGCGTCGCGCAAAGGTCCTTGAGGATCTTGATTTTCAAATCCTCCCGCTCGGTCGCGGCCTCGATCACGAGGTCGCAATTGGCAAGCTTTGCATTGTCCGTCGTCGCGGTGATGCGCGCCAACGCGGCCTGCCGATCGGCATCGGTCATCTTCTGCTTGTTGACGAGGCGCTCCAGGCTGCCGGTCAGCGTCGCCATCCCCCGCGCCACTGCGGCATCCGAGATGTCGATCATCGTCACCTTCAGCCCCGCCGCGGCGCAGACCTGCGCGATGCCGTTACCCATCGTACCCGCCCCGATGATGCCAATCGTTTCAATCATAGCTCGCGCCTCCATTGCTGAACGCCGGCACTTGAAGATGCCGGCACTGCCGTACTCGTTAGCAGACGGCAGGCGGTAGCAAAACCGGTGAAACCAGGCAAATGCGGACATGGGTCCGGACGGCTTTCGAACCTCCGCGCTCGCCGCTAAGCTGTCGGTAAACAGGGAGAAAAATGGAATGCCCGCTTACGTGATCTTCGATGTCGAAATCAGGGACGCCACGCAATATCAGGAGTTCATGTCGGGCGTGAAGCCGGCGCTGGAAGCGGCCGGCGCCAGATATCTGGCGCGCGGCGGCCCCCACAAGGTCTACGAAGGGGACTGGGAGCCGCGCCGGATTGTGCTGCTGGAATTTCCCTCCGTCGCTGCCTGGGAGGCGTTTTACAACGGCCCGACCTATCAGGGATTGAAAAGCATCCGGGACGCCTGCAGTTCGGCGCGCCTTGTTGGCGTCGAAGGCCTCTGATTGGCATCGCCGGTATCCATCTCTTGATGTCGCCGCGCCAGCGGGAGAGGGCGCGGGCTCCTTCCGCTTCACTTCACCCTTGCCGTGGCCGTGATCAGTTCCTTGCCTGCCGCGGTCCTGATCGTCAGTTGGACCGGCTCGGCCCCGCTGCCTGCAGGGATCGGCGCAAAGATGCGATTCCCGTTTTTCGGGTCGGCCGTCACGGCATCGTCGAACAAGACAGCGTCGCCGCGTTTCATGATGATCCGCAGCGGCGTCACAGGCTCAATGCTGAAGAACTGAAGGGTGGCGCCGGACGCCTCGGCGACAAGATTGATCAGGATATTCGCGTTCGCATGCGTCACGTTGCTCATGCCGACGGTCGGGCTGTAGGTTTCCGGAATCGACACCTCGCTCCGCGCCGGAAACTCGGCGCTGTGGAAAAATTCGTCCGACACCCCCGCCCATAACTCGACGTAGGGCCGCGCCGGGTTCGGATCCTTGCGCTGGTCGGTTTCGTTCGTGAACGAGGCAAATCCCCACGTCCACATTTTCAGGCCTCGCGTGATCGTGTTGTCCGCGATGCGGATGATCCCTTCTTCATTGTCGTGGTTGATCACGCCCCAGAAATTGCCGCCCTGCATATCCGGCGCCGCATAGGCGATGCCCATCGTCGGCCAGTTCTTGAAGTAGCGCAGCTTTTCGAATCGGCTGGTGCCCGCGCCGGCACTCGCGTCGCCCTCGGCTATATTCTTTGACCATGCGGGCGTGCGGTAGGCCGCGAGCGGCGCGATGATTTCGGCGCCGCCGGTGGTTTTGGGATTGTTCGGATCCGACCCCGGCGCCAGCGTCGTGCAGGTCCAGTACTCGTACGGGATTGTCTTGTCGTTTGGGTTCTTCAGCACCAGGGTCGCATCGACCGCGGCACGATCGGCCTTCAGCGTCACATGGTAAGCCGCTTCGATGCCGCTCGATCCCTTCCTGAACTTCTCCGGTGCCGCCGGGTATTCGAAATTGTCCGTCAGCGACATCGACACCGTCACTTCGTCGGCACTCTCCTTCACAACCCTGAAATCCCACGGCTTTGACCATGTCCTGCCGTGCTCGGCATCCGGAAAGGTGGGAAAGATACCGCCATACACCATCAGCCAGTCGTAATAGAAGTTGCCTTCGCCCATTCCGTAGGGCACGCCGACTTCGGTGCGATACAGCTGTTCGTGGCCGGTCGGCTTGTAGATGATGGAAAGAATACGCCCGCCGAACTCAGGTAACAGCACGACCTTCAGATAACGGTTCTCGAGCACCCGGCCCTTGAACGTGCGATCGACGATGGTGTTCTTGTCGAGCGATCCGTTGACGAAACCGTTCTCCCCGGAGGTTGCATATTTGACCGTGCTCCAATGCACCGTCTGCTCGCTGAGCGACACCTGATCCGGCCCCGCCGACGCCGCAAGCGCGGCATGAAATGTCCAGATCGCCGAAATCACTCCGGCCGTGAAGCGGAGACCGATACGCGAGGAAGCACCAATTGCCATGGACGTGGCCTTTGACTGACCGGGCGATCCTATCGCGCAGCGGCCGGCTTGTTGAGGCGATTTGGTGCGATTTCTCCCCTGCCGGCTCGAAGTATCCCACTTCGTGCCAGGCGAGGGTAACGCTGTCGCCGCCGCGCCCCGCCTCAAATGCAAAGGCTGAGTATCTTGATGCGGCAGTCGCTTGATTTTTGCCGGGATGCGGGAGCGGCCTCGCGTTTCACAGCAACAAGCGGCTCCGTCTCTTTCTTGTTCTTGCCCTTGGGCCGCTTCGGCTCGTAATCGCCGGCGATCACCATGGCCCAGTAGGTGCGCTTGCCGCTGGCATCCCTGGCGCTCGCGATCCCGACGCGTGACGCATTCTGCAGCAGCAGGTTCTTGCGGTGCCCGGAGGAGTCGATCCACTGGCCGAGCGTCTTCTCAAAGCTCTCGTATCCGTAGGCGATGTTCTCGGCGGCGCGACCCGCACCCGCCGGCGCGACCCGCTTGGTGAACGGGCCGAGCACCTCATGGCTGAGCTCATTCTTCGCCGCCATCGCGCGCGCCTGATCCATCGCGATGCGGTCGAGCGTTGCGTCGCGCACGACGCGAACCTGGCCATGCTTGAGACGGAAGCCGGAGATCAGTTCGGCCGGCGAATCGGCGGCCATCGCCGGCGCGGCCAGCAGCAAAAAGCCTGCGGCCAGTACGCCAAAGGCGCGACGTGTCATCGTCCCCCAAATACCCATTGTTCAATAAACCAGCGCCATATCTGGCTGCTTATCCATCGTTAATGTGGACGACTCAAGGCACGGGGCGTGTATTCCCTGGCACCTGACCGACCGCGGGCGGGGTTCGCAGGCAATGGCTTGATCAGCCGCAGTTCCAGACCGGTCCGATCGGCGTCCGCGTCCAGCAAGGACCAAAACTGCCGCCATTGTAGCGGCCGCCGTAAAAACCGGGACGGCCGAAATAGCGCCAGGCGCCATCATAGCCGTAATAACTCGGGACCGGATCGATATACCAGGGACGCTGGTTGCGGCGCGCTGCGCGCAAAACCGCAGCTCTCTGGGTGTAAGCCGGGCGGCTGTTGTTCGGAGGCTGGTGATAGCCCGGCAGGAAGCCGTAGCCCTGCCAGCGTGGCGCCGGCCGCTTGTGAGCCGGGGCAGCCGGCGCGACGACCGGCAGGAGTGACAGGACAACAGCAATCAATGCAAACACGAGGCGAGACATGCGCGCACCATAGACGGCCGGCTGTTGGGAGGCGATTCAAATCTAAGTGCACGGTTCAGCGCGACTATTTCCGGTTCGCTTGCGAGCGGCTGCATGCGCCAACAGCGGCTATTCCCCTCAACGGACATTGCGCTAGCGTATTTCAGCTTGGTTGGGCCGGTTCTCGCTCGCCTCTTCGCCTCAAAGTGCTAGAATTTGGTGTGCTGGGGGTTTGCAATGCTCAGCGCCGATCGGCGCCGGCTCACTCATAAGGGAGCGTGATCATGGCGAATGTAATCGATATCGCAAAGGCCGCAGTCACCGCATACAACGAAAAGGACTGGAGCAAGGCCAGGGACATCCTGGCTGCCAACGCCGTGTATGACGAGAAGGGAACGAACCGTCGCATCAAGGGCGCCGGCGAGATCATCGAGGCCTGGCAGGGCTGGGCCAAGGCCTTCCCCGATTCGAAAGCCACATTCGTGCGCGAGTTCGCCAGCGGTGACACCGCGGTCCTCGAGCTTGTCTGGAAAGGCACTCACACGGGCCCGCTCCAGACACCAGCAGGCACCATTCCGCCTTCGAACAAGCGGATCGAGGTGCCGGCCTGCCAGATCGTCCAGGTCGAGGGTGGGAAGGCCAAGAGCGCCGTGCACTACTTCGACCTCCTGACAATGCTCACACAGATCGGTGCCTCTGGCGCGGTAAAGACTGCCGCGTGAAAGGCAAAGCCGTTCCGTCCAGTTGGAGAAGCCCGCCGGCGTGAGCCGGCGGGCGCACGCATAAGGACGACGATCGAAGCCAGGCTCGTCCGCAGACTCTCGGGCAGCGCCGCGACCTGCGAACTCGTCGGCTCTGCCGGGTTCGGCTGCGACGGTTCTAATGCCGCTCGTCCGTCCGAGCGGAAGACCGAGGATTGAAATAAGCAGGGCGCGGACCCATGAATGATTTCGTATTGCCTACCACGCGATACGCGCTCAGCGGCGATACAAACATCGCATATCAGACCATGGGCGGCGGCCCCATCGACATTCTCATGGTTCCCGGGATCGTGTCCCATGTCGAATTTTTACACGAGCTTCCAGGATACACGGCCTTTTTGCGCCGCCTTTCCACCTTCGCGCGCGTCGTCACATTCGACAAAAGAGGTCAGGGATTGTCAGACAGGCTTTCTGGCACTCCGCCGCTTGAACAGCGCATAGATGACGTTCGTGCCATCATGGACGACATCGGATCACGCCAAGCCGTGCTTTGGGGTTTCTCCGAAGGCGCCCCGATGAGCGCCCTGTTTGCCGCCACCCATCCCGACCGGGTGTCGCATCTCATTCTGTTCGGCGGCTATCCGAAGGCATTCGCCACGGAAGAAATGATCCTGGAACGCGTCAAGCTTTGGGGGACCGGAGCCATGATCAGGCAGCTCATCCCCGATCAAGCCGCGGATCCCGAAGCCGTTGCCCAGTTTGCGAAGTTCCAGCGGCTGTCGGCAAGTCCGGGGACCTACAAGGCATTCGGCCTGTTGAATATCCTCATCGACGTCAGGCCGATTCTTCCCAGCGTGCGCGTGCCGACGTTGGTGCTTCATCGGCGTAGCGATACCCTCGTTCCCATTGAACATGGTCGCAGTCTTGCAACGCAAATACCTGCTGCAAAGCTCATCGAGTACGAAGGCGGGAATCACGCATTCTGGACCGGTGATGTGGATACGCTGATTGGTGACGTCGAAGAATTTGTAACGGGACACCGCGAAAGCTCATCGGACAGTCTTGAGCGGGTGTTGGCCACCGTTCTTTTCACCGATATCGTTGAATCGACGCGCCGCGCCACTGAATTGGGCGACCAGACATGGCGGAGATTGCTGGATAGCCACGATCAAATCGCAAGGCAGATGATCGACAAACATCGCGGATGTTTGATCAAGACCACCGGCGATGGAATTCTGGCGACGTTCGACGGACCGGGTCGGGCTGTTCGATGTGCCCTGGCATTCGAAACCGCGGCCAAGCAAATTGGATTGCCGCTGCGCGCGGGGCTGCATACCGGCGAGGTCGAAATGAGAGGTCGTGATATCGGCGGCGTCGCCGTGCACGCGGCGGCTCGCGTCATGGGGGAATGTGGTCCCAGCGAGGTTCTGGTATCGAGGGTCGTCACCGACCTGGTGGCCGGTGCCGGCCTGAAGTTCTCCGAACGCGGATCGCATGAACTGAAAGGCCTTCCGGGTCGTTGGGATCTCTTCGCGGCGAGCTTCTAAGCTTCGTATCGTGCGCGAAGATAAAATCCTCAGCTTACGGAAACGCGATCGTGATCTTGCCGAAATGGCCGGCCTGCTGCATCAGCCGCAGCGCGTCAGGCACTTCGGTGAAACCAAGTGTTCTGTCGATCACGGGCTTGAGGCGGTTCTGCCCGATCGCTGACGCCATGTTCTCAAACATTCTCCGGCTGCCGACGGAGAGCCCGATCACGTGCAGATTCTTGCTGAACAGGGTAGGGATCGAGACCTGCTGGGAAAGGCCCGACAGCACCCCGATCACGAGGATGGTGCCGCCGACGCGCGCGGCCTCGAGCGATTGCTGAAAGGTGTCCTTGCCGCCGACTTCCACGATGTGATCGACGCCGCCGCCGGCCCAGTCCGCGGCGGCCTTGCCCCATTCGGCGACCGCGCGATAGTTGATCGTATGGTCCGCGCCGAGCGCTTTCGCGCGTTCGAGTTTTTCGTCGCTCGACGACGTCACGATGACCGTGGCGCCCGCCAGCTTGGCGAACTGCAGCGCGAAAATCGAAACCCCGCCGGTGCCCTGCACCAGGACGGTCTGGCCGGGCCGGAGCCGGGCTTCGTCGAACAGCGCCCGCCAGGCGGTCAGCGCCGCGCATGGCAAGGTGGCGGCTTCCGCAAAACTCAAATGATCGGGGATGCGGGTGACGCCTTCGGCGTCAAGCAGCAGCAATTCCTGCAGCACACCCGGGCGCGTGCCGCCAAGCGCGAGGCGGCGGCCGCTGGCCGAAGGCCCGCCGTCGAACCAGGATTGAAAGAACATCGGGCACACGCGATTCCCGACCGAGACCCGGCTCACGCCTGGTCCCACGGCGACAATTTCGCCGGCTCCGTCGGAGAACGGGATCAGCGGAAGCCTGTACGCGCCGCCCTGGCCCTGCACGGTTATCAGGTCGCGATAATTCAGCGATGCCGCGCGCATCCGGACCACGACCTGACCGGGGCCGGGCTCCGGCTCCGGCCGATCGACCAGTTCCAAGGCGTCGATCGACCACTCGCGTGCGACTTGCCAGACTTTCAATGAAGCCTCCCGTATTTTCGGCGATGCTAGAGCGTTTTCGAGCGAAGTGGATACCGGTTCGCGTAAAGAAAACGCGTCAAACAAGAGTCCTAGAGCTTCGGTTCTGATACAATCAGAACCGAAGCTCTAGGCCGCGAAATACCCGCCGTCGACCACCTGCGACGCGCCGGTCATGAACGAGGCCTTGTCGGAACACATCCAGACCACGGCTTCCGCGATTTCCTCGGGCACGCCCATGCGGTTCATCGGTACCTTCGCCAACGTGGCATCGAGCCGCGTCTCCACCACCTCCTTGGTCATGGGTGTGGTGATATAGCCGGGATTGACGCAGTTCACGCGGATGCCGTCCTGCGCATATTCGATCGCCGCGGTCTTCGTCAGCCCAACCACGCCGTGCTTTGCCGCCACATAGTGCCCCGATGTCGCCAGACCGATCAGCCCGGCGATCGAGGCGGTGTTGACGATCGCGCCGCCGCCGCCTTGCGCCAGCATTTGCACGATCTCGTGCTTCATGCAGAGCCACACGCCGGTGAGGTTGATCGCGAGCATGGTGTCGAACGAGATCTGGCTGAGTTCGTGCAGGCGCTGGCGTCCGGGGCCCACCGATCCGCCGGCAACGCCGGCATTGTTGAACGCGCAGTCGATCCGTCCATAGGCCGCCACGGTGCGCGCGACCATCGCGGCAACGTCGGCTTCCGCGGTGACGTCGCCGCCGATCGCAATGGCCTGACCGCCGGCCGCGTTGATCAGGGCGACGGTGCCGGCCGCGCTCTCCTCGGTGCGGTCCGCCACCGCCACCCGCGCACCCTCCCGCGCCATTGCCAGCGACGTCGCGCGTCCGATTCCCGAAGCGCCGCCCGTCACCAGCGCTACCTTGCGATCAAGAATGCCTGCCATGTCTGTTTCTCCTGCCTTGCCAAACGCGTCGATCGACGATGTGCTTTCCTGCTAACCTAGGCCGCCATCGACCGTGAAGCACTGGCGCGTGATGCGCCGGCTCTCGTCGGACGCCAAAAACAATGCCATGCGCGCGATGTCGTCGGGCGTCACAGCGTCGGGAATGTCCTGACGCGTGCGAAGCTCGGCGATCTTCTGCTCGTCAGGATACCACAGCCGGCGCTGGCGCTCGGTGATCACCATGCCGGGCGCGATGGCGTTGACGCGAATGCGGTCGGAACCGACCAGCCGGGCCAGGGAATTGGTGAAGCCGACAATCGCCGCCTTCGCCGCCGCGTAGACCGGCAGCGCCGGTGCGCCGCGCGTCCATGCCACGGATGACATGTTGATGATCGAACCGCCGCCGCGCGCCTGCATCTGCGGCACCACGGCCTGTGCGGCGAAGAAAACGTGCTTGAGGTTGACGGCGATCGACCAGTCGAATTCTTCAGGCGTCACTTCTGAAAGCACCTGGCGCTGGTCGTTGGCGGCGTTGTTGACCAGCACCGCGGCATCGCCGAACGCCGCATGGACCTTGGCCATCGAGGCGCGCAAGGCGTCGATATCCAGCAAGTCGCATGGCACGAACAGCGGCGCGGAGCCGGATGCGTCCGTCACCTCGCGCACCAATGTCTCGCCGGCGGCGGCGTCGATGTCGAGAAACGCGACACGGGCCTTTTGTGCCGCGAACGCGCGCACGAACGCGGCGCCGATGCCGCTGGCGCCACCGGTGATCAACACGACGCGGCCTGCAAGGCTGGGGTAAAGGGCATAGGTCATGCGATCAGGCGCTCCGTCACGGGGTCGAACAGGCAAATCCGGCGCGTGTCGAGCGCGAAGGCGGCAAGCGCCCCCGGCTCAGGCCGGATGTCCGGCGAGATGCGCGCCAGCACCTGCTCCCCGCCGAGCCGCAGCAGCACGATGGTCTCCGCGCCGGTGGGCTCGACCATCTCGACCGGCGCCTGGACGACGATCGGTGCGCCCGATGCGCCCGAAAAACTACGGCCGCCCTCGGCAATACATTCCGGCCTAATGCCAAGAACCACGTCGCGGCCGACAAAGGCCGCCGCCGCGTCGTAGCCCTGCAGGGGAAGGCGGACCTCGTCCGGTCGCCCGGCGCCGATCACCACCACCGGCCCGCCAACTTCCGCTTCGAGCCGTGCCGGCATCGTGTTCATGGGCGGCGAGCCCATGAAGCGCGCGACGAACAGATTGGCCGGATAGCGGTACACCGTATCCGGATCGGCGAATTGCTGCACCTCGCCCTGATGCATGACGGCGATCCTTGTTGCCATCGTCATCGCCTCGATCTGGTCGTGGGTGACATAGACGATGGTAGCGCCAATGCGCTGGTGCAGCCGCTTGATCTCCATCCGCATCTCGACCCGCAGTTTGGCGTCGAGGTTGGAGAGCGGTTCATCGAACAGGAACAGCAGGGGATCGCGCACCAGGGCCCGGCCCATCGCCACGCGCTGGCGCTGACCGCCGGAAAGCTGCGAGGGTTTACGGCCGAGCAACGGCTCGATCTGCAGCAGGCGCGCGACATTCGCCAGCGCCTTCTCCTGCTCCGCCTTCGGAACATGGCGGCATTCCATGCCGAACGTGATGTTCTGGCGCACCGTCATCGACGGATAGAGCGCATAGGACTGGAACACCATCGCGATGTCGCGGTCCTTTGGCGCGATGTCGTTGACGACCCGCCCGCCGATTTCCACGGTCCCGGCGCTCGGGCGATCCAGCCCGGCCACGATGTTGAGCAAGGTAGATTTTCCGCAGCCGGATGGCCCGACCAGCACGGTGAATTCACCGCTCTCGATGTCGAGATCTATCCCCTTCAGCACCTCCAGATTGGCGTACCGCTTCGACAGGGCACGAATGCTCAACGCTGCCATGAGTTTCCCTTCATTTCACGGCGCCGGCGGTAAGGCCGCGTACGAAGTATTTGCCACCGATCAGATAGATCAACAGGGTAGGCAGGGCCGCGATCATCACCGCGGCGCTTTGCACGCCATGATGCGGGATATCGGCGACCGCGGCCGAGAGCGCGATCAGCGCGGCGGTGACCGGCTGCTGTTGGCCGGTCGTGAATGTCACGCCATAGAGGAACTCGTTCCAGATATGCGTGAACTGCCAGATCACGGTGACAACCAGGATGGGCGGCGAGAGCGGGAGAATGATGCGCCAGAAAATACGAAAGAACCCCGCGCCATCGATGCGCGCGGCCCTTATCAACTCCTGCGGGATGGCAACGTAGTAGTTTCGGCAGAACAGGACGGTAAAGGAGAGTCCCTGGATCGTGTGGATCAGCACCAGGCCCGTTAGCGTGTTCATCAGCCCGGTATCGCGCAGCACGATGGTCCACGGCAGCAAGCGCATCTGCTGCGGCAGGAAGATGCCCAGCGTGACGATGCCGTAGATCCAGTTGTCTCCACGAAAGCGCCAGAGCGAAACCGCGTAACCGGCGACCGCCCCAAGCAGGGTCGAGAAGATCGTCGCGGGAATGGTCACGAGCGCGGAGTTCAACATGTAGGGGCGGATGCCGACACAGGTCTGCGCCACGCAGAAGTCGGACCAGGCTGTGAGGTAGTTGCCAAAGGCCCACTGCCGCGGCCAGCCGATCATCGAGGTCTGGACGATTTCCTCATTGCTGCGCAGCGAATTCAGCACGACGACGATTAGTGGTACGAGCCAAGCCGCCGCGATCAGCGAAACGACGAGATAAATCAGCATGCGGCTCGGCGCGAAGGTTCGATCACGCATGGGGGGCTCGACGTCGCTGGAGATATTGCCACGCCGCGTAAGGCAGCAGCACCGAGAGAAGAATCAGCAACATCAGCACGGCCGCCGCCGCCCCCCGGCCGAGCAGGTTGCGTTGGAACATCAGGTCGTAGACGACAAGGGCCGGCAACTGGGTCGCGATTCCAGGGCCGCCGTTGGTCAGCGCGCGGACGAGGTCGAATGTCGAAATGGCGAACTGCAGCTGGATCACGATGACAGTTATGGTGATCGGCCAGAGCGTCGGCAGGATGACGCGCCGGTACATCCGGACCGGTCCGGCGCCGTCGATCTGCGCCGCCTTGATCAGGTCGGCATCGACGGACCTGAGGCCGGCGAGGAAGAGCGCCATGGCGAAGCCCGAGGATTGCCAGATCGCAGCGACAACAATCGTCCAGATCGCCATGTCGCGGTCGATCAGCCAATCGAACCGGAAGGAAGTCCAGCCGAAATCGTGGACGAGCTTCTGGATCCCGATGCCGGGATTGAGCAGCCAGCTCCAGACCGTGCCGGTGACCACGAACGATACCGCCAGGGGGTAGAGGAAGATGGATCGCAATGCGTTCTCGCCGCGAATGCGCTGATCGAGCAGGATCGCGAGTATGAGACCTGTCGCCAGGCTGAGCAGCACGAACGCACTGCCGAACAGCAGCAGATTGTCGAAGGCGACTTGCCAGTTCCGCGACGCCAAAACCGAGGTGTAGTTGCGCAAACCGACCCAGCCCGACACCGGGACCAGCGTGGACGGCGTGAACGAGATCCAGATGGTCCACAGCGAAAACGAAACGAGGTGCGCGGCCGACAACAGCAGCGGTACCCAGATCGTCAGATACTCGGGCAGCCGGCGCACCATTTCAGGTGTCGTCGGCCGCCCTGCTCGCGGTGCCGCGGCGTCTGTCAACGCGCGCTCTCGACGGCCTCGGCGAGGCGGGTGACTGCCTGCTCCGGCTTGATCGTCTTGTTCTTCACATACTCCGTGATGACGTCGATCAACGCAGCGGTCAGGCCGTTTTCCTGTGCCATGTTGTGCGCGACGCTGAGAACCGCCTGATTACTGGCGATCGCGTCTTTCAGAGCTGCTGCGGTTCGGCGTTGACCGTCCGACCAGCCTTCGCCGGAAAGATCAACATCGGTGCGCACGGGTATCGATCCCGTGATCTGCGAATACATGGTCTGGATGGCGGGATCCATGACGAGCTGCGCCATCAGCGCCTGGCCGGCTTGCAGGTCGGGCTCCTTGCGCTGCCAGAATATGAACGCGTCGGCATTCAACAGGAACACCGGCTTGCCGTTGTCGCTGGGGCCGGGAGCAATCATGAAGTCCTCGAACTTGAAACCGGCATTGCGCAACACGCCCTGCGCCCACCCGCCCATGATCATCATGCCCATGTCGCCGTCGACGAAGCGCTTCAGGTTGGTCGAAAAGTGCTGGGCGCCGACGTTGGGGTCCATCCAGTCGGCGATCTTGCGTACCTGCACGAAGGCGGCTTTGACCTCGGGGCCCTCGAGGGCCTTCTTGTCGAGGTTCATGATGGCTGCGCGGTATGCGGCGGGACTGATGCCTGCCAGGGAGGCCTCGAACTTCTGCCCGTCATCGGGGCGGGTGCCGCCGTTGGCGATGGGATAGGCAACGCCGCCCGCTTTCATCTTTTCGGCCAGGTCGTTGAAGTCTGCCCATGTGACGGGGATCTTGTCGGCCTTGGCCTTGTCCATCGCGCGCTTGGACAGAAACAGCATGTTGGTGCTGTAGATCTGCAACGGCAGCGCAATCCACTTGCCGCCGGGCTTGTGCAGTTTCGCAAGGTCCGGGGCAACGACCTTTTCGTAGCCGGCGGCAGCGACCAGCTCATCGAGGCTCACGGTCGGGGCGATCTTCGACCAGGCCGCAATCTCGGGTCCCTTGAGCTGCGAACAGGCCGGCGGATCGCCGGCCATGATCTGGGCGCGCAGCTTGTTCATCATTTCGGTGGTGAACCCGGGAACCGGCGAATGTTGCCAGACGCCGCCCCTCTCCTCGAATTTCTTGCCGAGCGCCGTGATGGCCGCGCCATCGCTTCCCGCGGACCATTGCGAGATGGCGGTCAGGCGCGGCTTGGCGCCTTGGGCGCGGGCAAAGGCCGGCAGCGCGAGCGTGGCAGCGGATCCAGCGAGCAGACGACGCCTTGTGATCATTGGCATGGTACGTTCCTCCCGGTTTCAAACCTTGACGCGTTGGCCGCGTCGTTCATTGCTTGTCAGGCGGCCTCCGCCGATGAGACCGGCATGCCACCGCGGCAAGCCAGACAGCAGGCCGCAAAGGCCAGCGCGGCATTCGGATCATTGCCGCTCGAAGGCGGCACGAAAGCGAGTGATACCTGGGCGAACTTCCGCCCGCCCATCACGCAGGCATCGATCCCGTCGATCAACGCCTTTCGATCTGCTTCCGCGAGAACAGACGGCCAGCCGCTGATGGCCACGCCGGCACATGGCTTGACGTTCAGCGTATTGCCGATCGCAAGGCCAAGCCGGAACAGCCGTCGCCGCAGCTCCTGGCGCACGCGGGCGGAGATCGAGATTGCATTCACCCACTCATCGCCGAGCTGCAGCAATTCCGGCTCGCCAACACCGAGAAGCCCGGCCAATGCCGGAAGCGACGTATAAGCCTCGACACAGCCATGATGGCCGCAGCGGCAGGGCGGACCGCCATCGTCGAACACCATGTGGCCGAGTTCGACCGGCTGCAACGCATCGGCCTCGATCGGGTCGTCCATCCAGGCGCCTGCGACGCCCTGGCCGACAAAGACGAACAGATGCGGGCCGGCAAACGGATAATCTTCCGTGCGGCAGCGATGAAACGTGGCATGCGCCACGACCGAATTGGTGATCGCGACCGGCACGTCCGCAAACATCTCGCCAAGCATGCCGCGAACGCGCTTGACGTCACACGGAATGATCGGATTGACGAGCTCGCTCAACCGGCCAAGCCCCGGGACCGAAACGCCGATCTGCGAGAGCTGAACCCGATGCTGCCGCGTCCAGTCCCGCAGCGATTGCAGCGCCTGGTGAAACAGCCGGCTGACGGATTTGACGGTCGGCGATTTCGGCAGCGGCAGACGTTCGGTATAATGCAGCTCGCCGGAAAGCCCGCCCACCCCTACGGTCAGCCGCTCGCCGGTCAGCTCGATGGCGGCCAGCCTTACCGAGCTGTCGAGAGATACCAAACCGGTCGGGCCACCGAAGTAAGGCGCTGGCCGCCTCACTTCCTCGATCAGGCCCTCCGCCTTCAGATCAAACAGGATGCGCGACAGGCTCGCCTCGGAGAGGCGCACGGCCCTGGCCAAAGGCGGTCGAAACATGCCGCCCGACTGAAGCAGATGCCCCAGAATGGCCGCACGCGTCTGCCGCCGACTTCTCGGCTGCTCCGGCATTTCCGTCCCTGTCGTCATTCTTACTTAGTGTAAGAATGTGCGCGCGAAACATTTCAACTGTCAAGGCGCTTGCCGGCTCAAGGCATGTGTTGTGTGCGCGGCAGCAAAATCGAGGGCGCGGACGTTTGGTTCGAAGCCGGCGGCTCATTGATCTGCATCATGTGCGCCCTTCGCAAACCCGCATTGCCGCACAACTGATATGCCGCCGCTGCGAGCTGCGCCGAGATGACGAACGCGAGCAGTTGTGATCTATCTGTCGCTGTACAGCGGGCCTTGAAATCAAAATAAAATCCGGCATCGACGCCCGCGTCCAATAACGGTGGATCACTTGATGGCTGCAATCTATCCAGATCTCGAGGGCAAGTCTGTCCTGGTCACGGGCGGTGGGTCGGGGATAGGCGCGTCGATCGTGCGTGCCTTCGCGCGGCAGAAGGCCAAAGTCGGATTTCTGGACATCGCCAGAGATCCTTCGACGCGGTTGGTCGATGAACTCGCTTCACAGGGCTTTGCAGTCCGATATGAATATTGCGATGTGACCAACATCGATCGTCTACGCGCCGCGATCGGTCAGATCAGGGCCGGCATTGGGCCGATTCGCGTGTTGATCAACAACGCGGCGCATGATGACCGGCATTCGGTCGAAAGCGTCACGCCGGAATATTGGGATGACAGAATTGCCGTCAACCTGAAGCACCAGTTCTTTGCCGCTCAAGCCGTCCTGCCGGACATGCAAGCCGGGAAAGACGGCGCTATCGTCAACTTCGGATCGATCTCCTGGATGACCGCGCAGGGCGGGATGCCGGTGTACACCGCTTCGAAGTCGGCCGTGCTTGGATTGACGCGCGGGCTCGCGCGCGATTACGGCGCCTGGAATATCCGCGTCAACGCCGTCGTTCCCGGCTGGATCATGACGGAACGTCAGATCGAAAAATGGGTTACGCCGCAAGGCGAGGCCGATCTGATGAAGGCGCAGTGCCTCAAGCGCAAACTCTACCCGGACGACATCTCCCGGGTCGTGGTGTTCCTGGCCTCGGAAGAAGCGAGCGCGTGCACCAGTCAACACTATGTCGTCGACGGCGGGAGAGTGTGAAGGACGATTTTGAGCCAGGCATATCTGCCTAGGCGCCAGCCAGTACGTCGCGCACGTCGAGGCGTTCCCCGTCCGGCTTGCTGACGTAAAGATGGTCAGCCAGCACCGATTGCATGTTCTCAAACATCGAATAGAGGTCGTCACAGTAGACTGACGGATTGTCGTAGCCGTTCTTTTTGGAGAAACGATGCGGAAGGTAGCCCCCGCCGCAGGCGTTCATGAATTTGCACTGCCGGCATTTCGCGGCAAGTTGGATGGAAGCGTCGCGCGCGGCTTTCCAGCGCGGCTCGTTTCTGACGTCGTCGATGGCATGCTCGAAAATATTGAACTTGGTCTGCGTGAGGCCGTCGCCGGCAATCCGCAGCACATCGTGCGCCTCGACGGAACCGTCGGTCATGACCGTGCAGAGTTCGATAGGTTTGTAGCCGACGCCCTCGGTCGGCGAATTGTTGCCGAGCATGGCGGTGATCATGTCGCTGATGATCCGGATGTTGGCCGTGGGCTTGGTCCGGTTGGCCTCCAGCCACAGGTCGAACAGGCCGTTGTAGAACGAACCAACGGACGCGGGGGTCTCGTCCACCGTCGCGTCGGGGATCATGATGTCGTAGCTGGAAATTCCGCATTCCGCGAAAAACTCGACATATTGTTTTGGCGGGTAAGCGGGATTGCAGACGGCGAGGGCGGTCATGCCGATGTCGCGCGATGCAAGCATGCGTGCGGCCCGTTCCGCCGCGGCGTGGGTGCCGGTGCCCTGAAACGTCTTGCGGTGAATGTCGTGAATGTGTTCGGGCCCATCCAGGCTGATCGCGACGGAAATGTTGCGCGCCTCGAAACAGTCCAGCCATTCATCGCTAATCAGCAGGCCATTGGTGGTTACCGCGATCGGTATGTCGCAACCGGTCCGTGACGAAATGCCTTCGCAGGCCTCGGCAAAACGGTGGAAATTTTCAACTCCCCACAGCAGGGGTTCGCCGCCGTGCAGAATGATCGGGAAATCGATGAGGGAATACCTGGCGACGTGCTCTTCGATGCGCAGCAACAATTGCTGCAGCACTTCGTCACTCATCAGCTTCGGCTTGTCATAAACAGCCGCGTCGCGAAACCAGTAGCAATAGGAGCAGTCGATGTTGCATCGCGAGGCAACCTTGACAAGCAGCTGCGAGATCGGCTGCTCCTGGAAGCCGACCGCATCTGCCAAAGCATCTGTTGCGTCAGCCGACATGCCGATACCGGATGGCCTCAGGGAAACCATGAAGCAAAGCTAGTACTGGAAAAGCCTAGTACCGGATAAATCCGCCCCGGCGGAATCCGCCACCGCCGTAGTATCCGCCGCCTCTACGAAAACCACCGTAGCCTCCGCCGCCGCGAACAAAACCGCGTCTGAAGTAAACCTCGGTCGGTGTGACACCATTTTGCCCACGCAGATCACTCAGCAACGCCTCGATGCCCTGATGATCGCTCTGGATCGTTGCGCCCGGCCCATGCAGTTGCAGGACAGTCGATAGAACCTTCAGCGTGGTAATCGGCATGCTGTGCTCCGTTTTCTTGCGACGCAGTAAAAGGGTCGAACGAAGGCTGGTGTATCAATCAGCTGAGCAGCAGGAGATTATACCAATTCCATTGTCGCGGCAATGTGGCGAACTATTCGTTCAAAGAAGGTTTGGGGTACTTCATCTTGAAGTTGATCGATGGGGTACGAGAGCGGCCGGCGGCCGTGCCGCTATCCCGTTGCTTTCCCTATCCTCTTCTTAAATCCGAAAATGCTGCAGATGCGCAGATGCCTGGTCTGGGGGTGCAAACTTTAAACTGGGCCAACATCCGGCATGCCTTGGAGAGGGATTCTCCCGCGGGATCAAGCTGGGTCTGCCTCCAGCGGTATATATGGGTGGATCAAGGGCTAGTGAAACCGACCACGGGGATCGGGACCGTCAGCCGATGATCAGTCAGCCGTCCGCATTGAGCAGTTCGAGTACCTCGTCGAGAATTCGCTCCCGCTTGAATTCGATCAGCTTGTCGCGGCTTGCCGATGGTCGGCCGGGGAAGGCATCAGCGTGCCCTGCAGGAGGTGAGTTGATTTTGAGCGCCGACTCCGTCCTGAGTCTGCCCGACAGGCAAATCAATTCGGCTTTGCCGAAATCGTGTCAAGCCCCAAATTAAAAAATATTTCTGTTTACCAGAACACAAATCAGGGGCATATATTCACCCATCCCGTCCTGGTCAGAAGGGCGTCGGCCGTCGTCACGGACGTTGGGCGGGTTGCGGTGGACGCTGGTTTACGCCTCGACGACGGCGTGGATAAGCGTACGGCAAAACCGTGTGGTCCTGGCACCCGTTGCAGGTGTCAAGCTGTCGGAGAAGCGCGAGCGGAAACGATAGCGACGGAGTCAACCAAGAACTCGTCTCCGGGGAGAGCACGGCATAAGCCGTAAAGCCATTGCGCAGGGAAGGCTGGGTGTTCTCCGCTGCCCTGTATGCTCGTGTGCACTTTG
>NZ_JAFCLX010000054.1:0-47958 GCF_018130205.1 Bradyrhizobium sp. AUGA SZCCT0222 | reverse complement strand
ACGACCTCCCATAAACCCCGCAACGCCCGCCTCGATCGCCCCATCTTAATCGAGGCACCGAGACTTACGACCCATACACCGCGGCGGTTGTGATTGTAGCAGGTGTCGGCCACCTTGCTTGAGCCGATAGCACAACGCGGTATGGGTCCCGGCTCAAGGCCGGGACGACGAGGATAGAGTTCGTCTACCCCCGTCTTGCCGCTTCCAGCGCCTGCGGGGTGTCGATGTCCAAAAACGCGCTTTCGCCCTCGACCGGGACTTCCGCCACGGCCTCGGCGTGTTTGGCGATCAAATGGCGGGCGCCGATGTCGCCGTCCAGCGTCATCAATTCGCGGAAGAAGCGCCGCGACCACAGCACCGGATTGCCGCGCCGCCCCTCGCTGACCGGGACGGCGATCAGATGGCCACGATCGGGCTCGAACGCTTCGATCAGCCGGTCAATCAATTTGGCATCGATCAGCGGCATGTCGCCGAGGCACACCAGCGCACCGTCGGCATTCGCGGGCACCGCCCCGATGCCGGCCTTGACGGAGCTTGCGAGCCCGCCGGCGAAATCCGGGTTACGGACGAATTTCACTCTCAAGCCGGCCAATGCCTGCTCGACCAGGTCGGCCTGATGGCCGGTGACGACGATCACCTCCATCGCCTTCGAGGCCAGCGCGTGCTCGGTCACGGTCCGCACCAGCTTGTTGCCGTCGAGCTCGGCGAGCAGCTTGTTCGGACCGCCCATCCGGGTCGAACGGCCAGCCGCGAGCACGATGGCCGCGACGTTGCGGCTGGCTTCGATGTCGGCAACGGTGCGCGGCTGTGGCCTCGTCACTATTTCCATCAGCAGACCGCCGACGCCCATGCCGGTGAGTTCGGCGCGCGTCACCTTCAGCCCTGCGAGCAGGCGCATCAGCACCCAGTCGAATCCATTTTCGACCGGCGAACGCGCGCAGCCCGGCGCGCCCAATACAGGCACGCCGCCGGCGCTGCCGATCAGCAGCAGATTGCCGGGATCGACCGGCATGCCGAAATGCTCGATCGCGCCGCCGATTTCAGTGATCGCGGCCGGGATCACGTCGCGGCGATCGGCGATCGCGGATGCGCCGAACACGATCACGAGCTCCGCGCCGAGGCCGAGCAATTCCTTGATCGAGGCGGCGAGCACGGTCTCGTCGTGCGGCACGCGGCGCTCGGCGATGATGGTCGCACCCGCCGGCGCCAGGCGCTCGGCGGTGACGCGCAGGGTTTTCTCGATGACCTTCGGCGCCAGGCCCGGCAGCAGGGTCGAGACCACGCCGACGCGCTTGATGGTATAGGGAGCAATCCGCAGCGCGCCCTTGCCCGCAACGGCAACGGCGACGTCGCGCAGTTTCGCTTCGACGCCGAACGGAATGAGCTTGACGGTCGCGATCATCTCGCCCTCGACCACCGGCTTGAAGGCGGCAAGGGTCGCAAAGGTAATGGCTTCATCGACGCCGTTGATGCGGTCGACCGCGGCGCGGTCGACCACCAGCACGCCGGCTTGCGCGGCGAATAGATTGGAACGGCCGGTAAACGCGCGCTCGACATTGACGCCGTCGCCCGCCACCGCCTGCGCGATGCTGGCGGCGGCGACGTCTTCGGAGACATCGCCGTGTTCCAGGCGCACCACGACGATTTCCTTGACGCCGGCCTTGGTCAGCGCCTCGACCTCACCGGGACCAATGGACGTGCCCTTCTTGAGCACCAAGGCACCCTGGCGCAGCGTATGCACGGTGACGCCGCCAATCGCGTCGGCCGGACTGGCGGGGCCGAACTTCATGCCGCCTGCTCTTTCGCAGTTTCCTTCGGCAGCCGCAGCTCCGCGGTGATCTCGGCCATGATCGAGACCGCGATCTCCGACGGCGACACCGCGCCGATGTTGAGGCCGATCGGCGCATGGATGCGCGCGATGTCGGCGTCCGATGCGCCCTGCGCCTTCAGCCGCTCGGCACGCTTGGCGTGGGTTTTTCGCGAACCGAGCGCGCCGATATAGAAGCAGTCGCGCGCAAAGGCGTGCAGCAGCGCCGGATCGTCGATCTTGGGATCATGCGTGACCGCGACGAACGCCGTGTAGTGATCGACATTGAGCGGCGGCAGCGCCACGTCGGGCCATTCCGCAATCAAAGGCACGTCCGGAAAACGCTCAGGGCTGGCGAACGCCGTGCGCGGATCGACCACCGTGACGTCATAATCCAGCGAACGCGCCAGCGGCGCGAGCGCCTGGCTGATATGGACAGCGCCGACGATCACGAGCCGCGCGGTCGGCGCGTAAACGTTGAGGAACAGTTTCTTGCCGCCGGCCTCGATCATGCCGCTCTTGCCCATGCGCAACTGCTTTGAAAGCTCAGCCCGCAGGGGATCGGTCGCGATATCCTTTGCCTTGACGAGGCGCTGGTCGCCATTGGCGGTATCGGTGATCACGATCACCGGCCGCCGCGCGGCGCGCTCGATGTTCACTTCAGAGAGTGTTTGCAGTTTCACGACTGGCCCACCTTCTCGACGAAGACGCGGATGGTACCGCCGCAGCTTAGACCAACATTCCAGGCGGTCTCGTCCGCCACGCCGAATTCGAGCATTTTGGGCTGGCCGCTTGCGATCACGTCGAGCGCTTCGGTGACGACAGCGCCCTCGACACAGCCGCCGGACACCGAGCCCAGGAACGTGCCGTCGTCATTGATGACGAGGCTGGAGCCGGCCGGGCGCGGCGCCGAGCCCCAGGTTTCGACCACGGTCGCCAGCGCAACCCCATGACCGGCCTTTTGCCAGGCCTCGGCGGCCTGCAGGATGTCTTCGTCGCGATTGAGCATAGCGGGCCTCTTTTCAAGCTGCCGATCGGATCACGCTGCGATGATGGGGCGGAGGCGGCGACGAAAGCGCCGCAATCAGCCCTTCCATTGAACTCAAATTATGCACCGGGCGGAATTCGTCAACGTGCGGCAGCATCATTTTGATGCCCTGCGCCTTGGCCTCGAAGCCGCCATAGCGCAATAGCGGGTTGAGCCAGATCAGACGGCGGCAAGACCTATGCAGCCGGTCCATCTCGAACGCCAGTTTGTCGTCGGCCTCGCGCTCCAGCCCGTCTGAGATCAGCAGTACGATGGCGCCCTGCCCGAGCACGCGCCGGCCCCACAATTTGTTGAACGAGTGCAGCGAGGTGGCAATCCGGGTGCCGCCGGCCCAGTCCTCGACCGAGGACGAGCAGCGCGCCAGCGCTTCGTCGGGATCGCGCGCCCGTAAGGAACGCGTCACGTTGGTGAGGCGGGTGCCGAACAGGAACACCGAGACGCGCTTGCGGGCGTCGGTGATAGCATGGAGGAAATGCAGGAACAGACGGGTGTATTCGCTCATCGACCCGGAGATATCGAGCAGCGCCACGATCGGCGCGGGCTTATCGATCCGCCCCAGCTTTCGGATGTCGATGATCTCGCCGCCGGTGCGCAAGGATCCGCGCAGCGTCCGGCGCATGTCGAGCTTGAGCCCGCGCGCGTCCGGCTGGTAACGGCGGGTGCGCAGCTCGGCCTGCGGCAATCGCATGTCCGCAATCGCGCGCGTCACTTCGGCGATCTCGGCCGCGCTCATCTGCGCAAAATCTTTCTTCTGCAGGATCTCCTTGTCGGAGACGGAGAGCCGCAGTTCCTGCTCCTGGGCCTGCGGGGCTTCCTCGCGCATCGAGGGTTGCGCCAAAGCCTCCTGCACACGCCGCGAGGCCGGCGGCGGTTTTTTCTTGGCGTGGTCCGGCAGTGGCACCGAATCCAGCATCGACTTCCACTCTTCGGCGGCGCGGAAGAACAGGTCGAAAGCCTGCTTGAAAATCAGCGCATGTTCGTGACGCTTGACGAAAATCGCTTCCAGCGTGGCGTAGACGTCGGCGCGGTTGCCGATCTCGATCACCTGCAGCGCGTTGAGCGCATCGATGACCGCACCCGGCCCGACCGGAATCCCGGTGGCACGCAACGCGCGGGCAAAGCCGACGACGTTGTCGGCCATTTGGCCGGTGGGCGGGTTGAGGTGGTTGATGGCCATCGTAGCACTCGGTTTATCCCGTCATTCCGGGGCGATGCAAAGCATCGAACCCGGAATCTCGAGATTCCGGGTCTGGTCCTTCGGACCATCCCGGAATGACAAGTCAGTCGCTCGTCGCTTCCTTCAAAACCTTCTGCAGCGTGTCGCCCTGCATCCGCGCGATGTCGTCCTGGTATTTCAGGAGCGCGCCCAGCGTGTCGCCGACGACTTGCGGCGTCAGCGAGCGGGCGTCGAGTTCGGTCAGCGCGGTGGCCCAGTCGATGGTCTCGGCAACGCCCGGCGACTTGTAGAAATCCTGATCGCGCAACGCCTGCACGAAGCGCACCACCTGCTGCGACAGTTTTGCGGAGATATCCGGCACGCGCGATTTGACGATCGCAAGCTCGCGCTCGGCATTGGGATAATCCACCCAGTGATAGAGGCAGCGGCGCTTCAGCGCGTCGTGGATTTCGCGGGTGCGGTTCGAGGTGATGATGACGATCGGCGCTTGCGGCGCCTTCACGGTGCCGAATTCCGGGATCGTCACCTGGAAGTCCGAGAGGATTTCCAGAAGATACGCCTCGAACGCCTCGTCGGCGCGGTCGAGTTCGTCGATCAGCAGCACCGGCGCGCCGGCCACATCGGGCTCCAGCGCCTGCAGCAGCGGCCGCTTGATCAGGAAACGCTCGGCGAAAATATCGCTGGAAAGCTGGTCGCGGTCAGTGTCGCCGCCGGCTTCCGCCAGCCGGATTGCGATCATCTGCGCGGCGCTGTTCCACTCGTAGACCGCGGAGGCAACGTCGAGACCTTCGTAGCACTGCAGACGGATCAGTTTCCGGCCCAGGGCGGCCGACAGCACTTTTGCGATTTCGGTCTTGCCGACGCCGGCCTCGCCTTCGAGGAACAGCGGTCGTCCCATGCGCAGCGACAGATAGGTCACCGTCGCCAGCGATCGCTCGGCGAGATAGCCGCGCGAGGTCAGCAATTCCTGCATCGCATCGACGGATTTCGGTAGCGCCGATGCACTCATGACAAAGCCAATCTTGCTGAGCCGGGAAACGGCAAACTTACTTCGCCGTCGCGGCTTCGACGGCGCGGCGCGTCAGCACGCCAATCAGATGCGCGCGATATTCGGCGCTGCCGTGCAGGTCGCTGTTCAGCCCTTCGGCCGGAACGGAAACGCCGTCGAGCACCTTGTGCGAGAAGCGCTTTTTCAACGCCTCTTCAAACGGTTCGGCGCGGAACACGCCGTCCGAGCCGGCGCCGGTGACGGCGACGCGGACATCCGACGGACGCTTGGCGACGAACACGCCGACCAGCGCGTAGCGCGAGGCCTGGTTGCGGAATTTGATATAGGCCGCCTTCTTCGGCACCGGGAACATCACCTTGGTGATGATCTCGTCGCTTTCGAGCGCCGTCGTGAACAGGCCCTGGAAGAATTCTTCGGCCTTCAGCCGGCGCTTGTTGGTGACGATGGTGGCGCCGAGCGCCAGCACCGCGGCGGGATAATCCGCAGTCGGATCGTTGTTGGCGAGCGAGCCGCCGATGGTGCCTTTGTGGCGCACCGCAGGATCGCCGATCATGCCGGCGAGTTCGGCCAGCGCCGGAATGGCTTCGCCGACGACCGCCGAGGTCGCGACCGCGGCGTGCTTGGCGGTGGCGCCGATCACCAGAGAACGGCCCTTCATCTCGATGCCGTCGAGGCCTTCGATATGGGAGAGATCGACCAGATGCGGCGGGCTCGCGAGCCGCTGCTTCATGACCGGCACCAGCGTGTGGCCGCCGGCGATCACCTTGGCGTCTTCGTTCTTCACCAGGAGATTGGCGGCCTGACGCACGGTCGCGGGGCGATGATATTTGAATTCGTACATGAGAACTTCCTGATCGCGGTCGCGATGAATTCGATGATGCGAGGCGGACTTAAGCCAGGTCAGATTTAAGCTAGGTCGGATTTGGCCATCGCCTTGGCGCCGGCGGCGATCGAGGTCACGATGTTCTGATAGCCGGTGCAGCGGCACAGATTGCCTTCGAGCTCTTCGCGAATGACGTGGTCCGAAAGGTCGTTGCCCTTGCGGTGCACCAAATCGACCGCGGTCATGATCATGCCGGGGGTGCAGAAGCCGCATTGCAGGCCGTGGTGCTCACGGAAGGCTTCCTGCATCGGATGCAGCGGCGCGCCGTCGGCGGCCAGGCCCTCGATGGTGCGGACTTCGTGGCCGTCGGCCATGACAGCCAGCGTGGTGCAGGATTTGACCGCCTTGCCGTCAAGATGGACGACGCAGGCGCCGCACTGCGAGGTGTCGCAGCCGACATGGGTGCCCGTCAGCCGCAGGTTTTCGCGGAGAAACTGGACCAGGAGGGTACGGGGGTCGACATTGGCGTTTACGGGATTGCCGTTCACGATCAGGGAAATCTTGGCCATCAGCACTCTCTTGAGCTGCACTGCCGCATATCGGCTGCGCAGGCGTTTAAAATCGTTCCAAGGCCATAATATGGGCCATCCCGGCAATGAGCAACCTTGGCAGTCACTCACTTCCGGCATGGCCAGATGCGGCTTAGCGGGACTCTTGGCGGGATATTCGGGCTGGACTTGAGGCGGGAATCTTGGGCGGAGCCAAGAGGCAGCCAAGCTTCAACCCGGGATCAACCCTGCACCGCCTTGGCGAAATTGGCGAAGAACTCGTCGGCCAGTTTCTTGGCAGAGCCGTTGATCAGGCGCTGTCCGAGCTGAGCCAGCTTGCCGCCGATCTGGGCCTCGACATTATAACTGAGCAAGGTACCGCCATCCTTTTCGGCCAGCGCCACCGTGGCGCCGCCCTTGGCGAAACCGGCAACGCCGCCCTCGCCTTCGCCCGAGATCTTGTAGCCGTTGGGCGGGTCGAGATCGCTCAGCGTGACCTTGCCCTTGAAGCGGGCGGAGACCGGGCCGACCTTCATTTTGGCGGTGGCGCGGAAGCCATTGTCCTCGGTCTTCTCGAGCTCCTCGCAGCCGGGGATGCAGACCTTCAACACCTCCGGATCGTTCAATTTGGCCCACACGGCCTCGCGCGGCGCCGCAAGCTGGACTTCGCCGGTCATCGTCATAGCCATGGGTGGTGCCTCCGGTAACGCTTCAAAACTGTTCTCCCAAGTAATGCACGGCCGCGCATAAGGAAAGGCCGCCCTGGGACGACGAGCGATGCATATTCGCAAAGCCCAACAGGGATCGCCGCAATGCCGCAAATTTTGGCGTCCGGACCTGTGACCCGATACCGCCAAATAATCAGGGCGCATTAGCATTACCAACCGGGTTGGCAGAGCCAGCCGGGGATGGTTAGGTCCGCCACAGATGAGCACATCCCTGTCCCCACTGCTTGCCCCGATGCTGTCGAGCGCCGCGATGCGCGCGGTGTGCGACGATGCCGCATGCCTGCAAAACATGCTGGATTTCGAGGCCGCGCTGGCCCGTGCCGAAGCCGCTGTTGGCGTCATTCCGAACCAAGCTGCCGGCCCGATCACGAACGCCTGCCGGGCCGAATCATTCGACCTCTCGGCATTGGCCGAGGCCGCGACACGTTCCGGCAATCTTGCAATTCCGCTGGTCAAGGCGCTGACCTCCAATGTCGCCAAGGCTGACGCCGACGCCGCGCGCTACGTGCATTGGGGCGCGACCAGCCAGGACGTGATCGATACCGGCGCCATGCTCGGCCTGCGCGCCGGCATCGATGCGCTGCTCACCGACACCGCCCGCGCCATCACGGGCTTTGCCAAACTGGCGCGCCAGCACCGCAGCACCGCGGTGGTCGGCCGCACCTGGCTGCAGCATGCGCTACCGATGCCGTTCGGCCTCAAGCTTGCCGAATATGCCGCGGCCCTGCACCGCTCGCAGGCTCGGCTGCGGCGATTGCGCAGCGAGACGCTGGCGCTGCAGTTCGGCGGCGCCGCCGGCACCCTCGCCGCGCTCGGCGACCAGGGATTGCTGGTCGCCGAAAAGCTGGCGCAGGAGCTGAAACTGCCGCTGCCCGAGGCGCCCTGGCACACCCACCGCGACCGCATCGCGGAGGCCGCATCCGTGCTCGCCATTCTCGCCGGCAGCTGTGGCAAGATCGCCCGCGATGTTTCCTTGATGATGCAGACCGACGTCGGCGAAGCCTTTGAGCCATCGGGCGAAGGCCGCGGCGGCTCCTCCACCATGCCGCACAAGCGCAACCCGGTGGCGGCCGCGACCGCGCTTGCCGCCGCCACCATGGCGCCCAATCTGGCGGCGACGATTTTTGCCGCCCAGGTGCAGGACCACGAACGCAGCGCCGGCCCCTGGCACGCGGAGTGGCCGACCCTGCCGACCTTGCTGCTGGTCACTTCGGGAGCGCTTGCGGCCATCGTCGACATCGCCGAAGGACTGGAAGTCGATGCCATCAGGATGCGCGCCAATCTCGACGCTACCGACGGGCTGATCATGGCGGAAGCGGTGACATTCGCGCTGGCTGAAAAAATCGGCAAGAGCGACGCGCATCATCTGATCGAGACGGCCAGCAAGAAAGCGGTCGCCGGCAAGAAACATCTGCGCGACGTGCTGACGTCGGATGCAAAAGTCACCGCGCAGCTCAGCGCCGGGACAATCGCAGAACTGTTCGAGCCGATGGCCTATCAGGGCGCCTCGCAAGCCCTGATCGACCGCCTGCTCGCTTCACTGGAAACCTAAGAGACCGGAGACATTCCATGCCGATGATCGACGCCGACGGGTGCCTGCTCAACGTTTCCGTCGAAGGCCGCGACGGCGGGCCGACGCTGATGCTCTCGAATTCGCTGGGCTCGACCATGCAGATGTGGGAGCCGCAGATGAAGGCGCTCACGGAGGTGTTTCGCGTCATCCGCTACGACCGGCGCGGCCACGGCAAGTCCAGCGTGCCGCCGGGCCCCTATTCGATGGAACGGTTCGGCCGCGACGTGCTCGCGATCCTCGACGATCTCAATATCACCAAGACGCACTGGTGCGGGCTGTCGATGGGCGGCATGGTCGGGCAATGGCTGGGCGCCAATGCGCCTGATAGATTCGGCAAACTCATCCTCGCCAATACCGCTTGCCACTATCCCGACCCGACCAACTGGCACAACCGCATCAAGGCGGTGAAGGAAGGCGGCATCGCCGCCGTCGCCGACACCGTGATCGGCGGCTGGCTGACGGCGGATTTTCGCGAGCGCGAGCCGCAGATCACCGCCAACATGAAGGCGATGATGCTGGCAACACCCGTCGAAGGCTACCTCGCCTGCTGCGAGGCGCTCTCGACGCTGGATAACCGCGAGATGCTGCCGAAGATCAAAAGCCCGACCCTGGTGATTGCCGGACGCCACGACATGTCGACGCCGGTTGCGGCCGGCGAATACATCCGCAGCCAGATTCCCGGCGCCAGCATGACGATTTTGGACGCCGCGCATATTTCCAATGTCGAGCAGCCGCACGCCTTCACCGACGCGGTGGTCGGCTTCCTGACGCAACGCTAGCAGCCGTCATTGCGAGCGCAGCGAAGCAATCCATCTCTCTGCTAAGGAAGAATGGATTGCTTCGTCGCTTCGCTCCTCGCAATGACGAAAGGAGAGAATCCCATGGACGATGACAAGCGCCGCGAGAACGGCATGACCCAGCGCCGCAAGGTGCTCGGCAATGAATGGGTCGACAAATCGATCAAGAACCGCAACGCGTTCAACACCGATTTCCAGGACCTGATCACCCGCTATGCATGGGGCGATATCTGGACCCGGCCGCATTTCGATCACCGCACAAGGCGCGTGCTGGTGATCGGCACCATGGTCGCGCTCGGCCAATGGGATGAATTCCGCCTGCATGTGCGCGCGGCCCTCGCCGAGGGTGGCTTCACGCCTGACGATATCAAAGAGATCATCCTGCAGCAGGCGATCTATTGCGGCGTGCCCGCGGCCAACCACGCCGTCAAGGAAGCCGCAGGAATCGTCGCCGAACTAGGTCTGCTGAAGGGTTAGCTCGCCTGAGCCGGCGCTGGCATCCGCCGGCCTCTGCGCCGGCGCCTCGACCAGCATCACGATCACGGTGCCGAGCATCATCAACAGTTCGGCCGCATGCATCCGAAGGGCGGCGGTCTCGCCGGCCAGCGACGCCATCAGCACGCCCGCAAAGCTGATGACGCTGCCGAACGCCAGCGCCATGCCGAGCGCTTCGTTGCAGCCGCCACCCTTGCGGATCGCGGCGCGGGTCACGAACACCAGAAAGACCGCAAAGAACGCCACGACCGTCATCCGCCCGAGCGCCAATAGCCAGGCGAAACGGACGGTCGCCGTGCCCGCCAGTTGCAGATGATCGCTGACGAACAAAGCGAACGAAATGTTGGGCCGGTCGTAGAGGCCATGGATCGGCGAAACCATGATCTTGAACGCGATCAGGGTCCAGGCCGGAATGAAATACGCCGCCAGCAGCGCGCCGCTGAGTGAACTGATCCGCCAGTGTTTGGCCATGCCGCTTCCCGTTGGTTCCGCCGCGCTTCGAGGCGGCGGGCTGACGGCGACGTAACTCCCTTAAACGGCGAGCGGCAATTTAAACCCTTTGTTTACCTTAATTGGCCGGCGGCCCGCCTCCCCGCATACAGGAAAAGCCCCGCCTTTCGGCGGGGCCTCCCTTAACTCTCGCTTACGTTCGAACCAGCGGTCCTGCGAACTAGCGGTCCTGATCAGGCATCTCGCCGGGTCGCTCGCCCTGACGGCGGCTCGGATCCTGCTGCTGCTGACCGGGCTTTTGACCGCCGCCCTGCTGCTGGCCGGGCTTCTGACCCGGGTTCTGGTTCTGCTGGCCCGGCTTTTGGGTCGGCTTGCTCATTGGGGATCTCCCTTGTTGAACACAGTCGGGGGCAACGGAAAGTCCGGGCTTTGGTTGCGAGGGAACACCGGTTCCGACGCAATGATTGCGCGACAAGGCCGTGTTGGCATTGTGACCCAAGGAACTGCCTGGGAACCGGCAGCTCAAAACTAGCTCTGTACAAGCCCTCCGGGCCGTAGCCAGCGCTGTTGCCGCCCCCGGTTCCAAACTGTATGAAAACGAAACGATGCGTCGATCAAGGCTGCCGGGGGCCTCGGCGCGTTGACCTCTAGATACGGCAGCGCATGGATTATTTCGCCCAGCAACTGATCAACGGCCTCGTGCTCGGCTCGATCTACGGCCTGATCGCCATCGGCTACACTATGGTCTATGGTATTGTCGGCATGATCAATTTCGCCCATGGCGATATTTTCATGATCGGCGGCTTCATTGCCCTGATCACGTTCCTGATCCTGGTTTCGTTCGGCCTGACCGCGATCCCCCTGATCCTGCTGGTCGTGCTGTTGGTATCGATGGCGATCACCGCGCTGTATGGCTGGACCGTGGAGCGCATCGCCTACCGGCCGCTGCGGCATTCGTTCCGCCTTGCTCCGATGCTGTCGGCCATCGGTATGTCATTTGTGCTGACCAATTATTCCCAAGTCGCCCAGGGTGCGCGCGTCAAGCCGGTGCCGCCGATCATCACCGGCGGCTACACGCTGCATGAGGGCTCCGGCGGCTTCGTGGTGCAATTGTCCAACATCCAGATCATCGTCGTGATCACGACCGTCGTGCTGCTCGCGCTGTTCACCTGGCTGGTATCGAGCACGCGGCTCGGCCGCGACATGCGCGCCTGCGAGCAGGACCAGACCATGGCCTCGCTGCTCGGCGTCGACGTCGACCGCACCATCTCGATGACCTTCGTGATCGGCGCGGCGCTCGCTGCGGTCGCCGGCATGATGTACCTGCTCTATTACGGCCTCGTCGATTTCTTCATGGGCTTCGTCGCCGGCATCAAGGCGTTCACCGCCGCCGTGCTCGGCGGCATCGGCTCGCTGCCCGGCGCGATGCTGGGCGGACTGCTGATCGGGCTGATCGAGACGCTGTGGTCGGCCTACTTCTCGGTCGAGTACAAGGACGTCGCGGCGTTTTCGATCCTGATCGTCGTGCTGATCTTCCTTCCGACCGGCCTGCTCGGCCGGCCTGAAGTCGAAAAAGTCTGACGGGCGCCCGCGTGAACGCGCCCCCCGCCGCCATGCAAACCTCGCGCGCTCCCGGCGTCGCCTTCATCTTCAAGAAAGCCCTGATCAGCGCGCTGGTCGCGCTGGTGCTGTTCTCGCTGATGATCGGCGTGCGCACCGAAGCAGGATCCGACGGGCAACTGACCTACTGGACCCGCTTCGGCGACCTCGCCATGATGGTCGCAACCGTGTTCGGCGGCAGCATCGTCGTCGAGTTGCTGCGGCAATGGTGGGGACCGGTCGGCACCGTACGCGTCGTGCCGCCGCAGGTAACATCGGCGCTTTCGTTCGCGGGTCGTCTCGTCGCGCCGGTGCTCTTGATCTTCACCTTCCTGGTGCCGGTGATCTTCTACAACGAACGCTACATTCTCGACCTCGGCATCCTCGTGCTGACTTACGTCATGCTCGGATGGGGATTGAACGTGGTGGTCGGACTCGCCGGCCTGCTCGACCTCGGCTATGTCGCGTTCTACGCGGTCGGCGCCTATTCCTACGCGCTGCTGGCGCAATCCGGGATTCCGTACCCGCACGTTAGTATGGTGCCGCCCTTTGTGCACGTCGACTTCTTGCAACTCGGTCCTTGGGCGTTCTGGGTGCTGTTGCCGGTTTCCGGCATCCTCGCCGCGTTCTGGGGCGTGCTGCTCGGTTTTCCCGTGCTGCGACTGCGCGGCGACTATCTCGCCATCGTCACCCTCGCCTTCGGCGAGATCATCCGCCTCGTCCTGCTCAACTGGCAAAGCCTGACCGGCGGTCCGAACGGCGTCACCGGCATTCCGCGGCCGACCATGTTCGGCATTCCGCTCTCGCCCGGCGACGACGGGCTTGCCGCCAAACTCGGCATCGAATTCTCGCCGACCCACCGCATCGTATTTTTGTTCTACTTGATCCTGGCACTCGCGCTGCTCACCAACTGGGTCACGATCCGCCTGCGCCGCCTGCCCATCGGCCGCGCCTGGGAAGCCTTGCGCGAGGATGAGGTCGCCTGCCGCGCGCTCGGCATCAACACGACAACGACAAAACTGACGGCGTTTGCGACCGGCGCCATGTTCGGCGGTCTCGCCGGCGCGTTCTTCGCGACCAGACAAGGCTTCATCAGCCCGGAATCCTTCACCTTCCATGAATCGGCGCTGGTGCTGGCGATCGTGGTGCTGGGCGGCATGGGCTCGCAGCTTGGCGTGGCGCTGGCGGCGCTTGCCATGATCGGCGGCTTCGAGCTGTTCCGCGGGCTCGACCAATACCGCATGCTGGTGTTCGGCATGGCGATGGTGCTGTTGATGATCTGGCGCCCGCGCGGGCTGATCGGTCACCGTGCGCCGACCGTGTTCCTGGAACGCAACCAGGCGATCTCGTCCGACCTCGTCAAGGAGGGGCACGGATGAGCGCCGATCAGATTCTTGACCACATCCTTTCCGTCGATCATCTGTCGATGCGCTTCGGCGGCATCGTCGCCGTCAACGACCTCTCCTTCGGCGCCGAACGGCGCAAGATCACCGCCCTGATCGGACCGAACGGCGCCGGCAAGACCACCGTCTTCAACTGCATCACCGGATTCTACAAGCCGACCAGCGGCAGCATGCGGCTGGCGCATGATGACGGCCACAACATCCAGCTCGAACGGCTGAACGATTTCCGAATTTCCAAGCAGGCGAAAGTCGCGCGCACCTTCCAGAACATCCGTCTCTTCCCCGGCATGACGGCGCTGGAGAATTTGATGGTGGCGCAGCACAATGCGCTGATGCGCGCCTCCGGCCTTACCCTGCTCGGACTGATCGGCGCGCCGTCCTGGCGCGTCGCGGAGAAAGCGGCGATCGATCTGGCGCGAACGTGGCTGGAGCGCATTGATCTTTTGGACCGCGCCGACGATGCCGCCGGCAACCTGCCCTATGGCGATCAGCGCCGCCTCGAAATCGCGCGCGCCATGTGCACTGAACCCGCGCTGCTCTGCCTCGACGAGCCGGCCGCCGGGCTCAACGCGCGTGAGAGCGCGGCCTTGAGCGAGCTGCTGCTTTCGATCCGCGCGAATCAGGGCACCTCAATCCTCCTGATCGAGCACGACATGTCGGTGGTGATGGAAATCTCCGACCACGTCGTGGTGATGGACTACGGCGTCAAGATCGCCGAGGGCACGCCGCAGCATGTCCGCGACGACCCCAGGGTGATCGCCGCCTATCTCGGCGCCGACGAGGAGGAAGCCATCGCGGTGATGGAGAGCGGAACGTGACCGCGCTTTACGCATTCTCGTCATGCCCGGGCTTGTCCCGGGCATCCACGCCTTTCTTACAGACCGAGCGAAAAGACGTGGATGGCCGGGACAAGCCCGGCCATGACGGCTGTGAGGTTTCATCATGACCTCAACCACAACGCCACTGCTGGCGATCCGCGGCTTGCGCGCGGCCTACGGTAAGATCGAGGCGCTGAAAGGCGTCGATCTCGATGTCGGCGCGGGCGAGATCGTCGCCCTGATCGGCGCCAACGGCGCCGGCAAATCGACTTTGATGATGACGGTGTTCGGCAGGCCCCGCGCCCGCGCCGGCCGGATCGAATATGACGGCCAGGATATCACCGGCGTGCCGACGCACGAGATCGCGCGGCTGCGCATCGCCCAGTCCCCGGAGGGCCGCCGGATTTTCCCGCGCATGAGCGTGGCGGAAAACCTGCAGATGGGCGCCGACGCGACCGACTCCAGCGACGCCGACCGCGCCAGCGGCCTGGAGCGCATTTTCAACCTGTTCCCGCGGCTCAAGGAACGCATGACCCAGCGCGGCGGAACCCTGTCCGGCGGCGAGCAGCAGATGCTGGCGATCGGCCGCGCCCTGATGAGCCGGCCACGCCTGCTGATGCTCGATGAGCCGTCGCTCGGCCTGGCGCCCCTGATCGCGCGGCAGATTTTCGACGCCATCCGGACCCTGAACCGGCAGGACGGCCTGACCGTGCTGATCGTCGAACAAAACGCCAATCACGCGCTGAAACTCGCCCATCGCGGCTATGTCATGGTCAACGGCCTGATCACACTCTCCGGCACCGGCAGTGAATTGTTACAGCGCCCCGAAATCCGCGCTGCCTATCTGGAGGGCGGCCGGCGGGGCTAGGCTCTCCCCTCCCGCGTCGTCCCGGCGAAGGCCGGGACCCATACCGCGTGATTTCACAATTTTGCGCTGAAGTTAGACGTTTCCCCCTAACTAAAGCCTGTGGTTATGGGTCCCGGCCCCTCGTGCGCAATTGCGCACTAGGCAGGGACGACATAGGTCTGCGGCAAGATGCTGCGAACGGACGGTGGATTTGCCCGAAATTTGCCGATGACTTCGCGGTAAAATCAGCCGACAATGGCTGCGGTTTTCGCGCCCGGCCCGCCGGGTGCATCCCGAAAATCGAACAACCCGCGAGGATACCTCATGAAATCATTGAAACTCATCGGCCTGGCATTGGGCGCATCATTGGCGCTTTCGACCACCGCGCTGGCGCAGGACATCAATATCGCAGTGGCGGGCCCGATGACGGGCGGCGAATCCGCGTTCGGCCGGCAGATGAAAAACGGTGCCGAACAGGCGGTGGCCGACATCAACGCCGCCGGCGGTGTGCTCGGCAAGAAGCTGGCGCTGCAGGTCGGCGACGATGCCTGCGATCCCAAGCAGGCGCGCTCGGTGGCGGAAAAGTTCGCCAGCGCGAAGATCCCGTTCGTCGCCGGTCACTTCTGCTCGTCCTCGTCGATCCCGGCGTCGGAAGCCTATGCCGACGGCAACGTGCTGCAGATTACGCCGGCCTCGACCAACCCGCTGTTCACCGAGCGCAAGCTCTGGAACGTGGCGCGCGTCTGCGGCCGCGACGATCAGCAGGGCCTGATTGCCGCCGATTACATCGTCAAGAACTACAAGGGCAAGAACGTCGCCATCCTCAACGACAAGACCACCTACGGCAAAGGCCTCGCCGACGAAACCAAGAAGGCGCTCAACAAGGCCGGCGTCACCGAGAAGATGTTCGAATCCTACAACAAGGGCGACAAGGATTTTAACGCGATCGTGTCGCGGCTGAAGCGCGACAATATCGATCTGGTCTTTGTCGGCGGTTACCACCAGGAATCCGGCCTGATCCTGCGCCAGATGCGCGACCAGGGCCTGAAGACGGTGTTGATGGCGGGCGACGCCTTGAACGACAAGGAGTTCGCCTCGATCGCAGGTCCCGCCGCTGAAGGCACGCTGTTCACCTTCGGCCCCGACCCGCGCAACAAGCCGACCGCCAAGGAGATCGTCGCCAAGTTCAAGGCCAAGAACATCGATCCCGAAGGCTACACCCTCTACACCTACGCCGCGATGCAGGTCTGGACGAAGGCGGTGGCGAAGGTCGGCTCGACCGATCCGAAGAAGGTGATGGAAGCCATCAAGGCCGGCGAGTGGGATACCGTGCTCGGCAAGATGGGCTTCGATGCCAAGGGCGACATCAAGGCGATCGACTATGTCGTCTACAAGTGGGATGCCAAGGGCAACTACACCGAGATCAATCCGAAGGGTTCTTAAGACCCCTCACCGCTTTTGTTAGCAACGAACGCCCCGGCTTGCCCGGGGCGTTTTTGTTTGCGGCGTATTCATCAAGGACCGGAACGCCACAAAGGTTAACGGCCGTTCGCGATACGGAACTTTTTTTCCGGGGGGACCGTGGAACCAAATGGTGCCGAAGGTTTTGGAATAGTTCGGGCTGGGTTCCATGTCTTTGATTTTGCTGCATCACCTGCTGTTCCACCTCGATCTGCGATTGGACGGCACGGCTTTATGGCGCAAGATCGCATACCCGCCATCAGATTCGCGTGACGTCCCGTTGAGGAGACACCATGAGTGATCTTTCCCCTGGCGCATCATCCCAGGTTCGCCGCGTCTCCAAGTCCAAAGCGCAAGCCAACGGCACGCCCGACCCGATGCAGGACCTGTTGCACGCGCTGCAGGCGATGCGCTCCGGCGATTTCTCGGTGCGGATGACCGGCGACCATCTCGGCATCGAGGGCAAGATCGCCGACACCTTCAATGAGATCGTCGCCGCCAATCAACGAATGGCGCAGCAACTGGAGCGGGTCGGACAGGTCGTCGGCCGCGAGGGCAAAACCCGGCAGCGTGTCAAATTCGATCTTTCGAGCGGCTCGTGGGCGGACATGGAAGGGTCGGTCAACACCCTGATCGACGATCTGCTATGGCCGACGCGCGAGGTGACCCGCGCGGTCGCTGCCGTGGCGCAGGGAGACCTGCTGCAGACCGTGCAACTCGATGTCGATGGCCGCCCGCTGGGCGGCGAATTTTTGCAGTCCGCCAACATCGTCAACACGATGATCAAGCAGCTCAGCGTGTTCACCTCGGAAGTGACGCGCGTGGCGCGCGAGGTTGGCACCGAGGGCAAGCTCGGCGGCCAGGCGCAGGTGCCGGAAGTGACCGGCGTCTGGAAGGATTTGACCGAGAGCGTCAACTCCATGGCCAACAACCTCACCGGCCAGGTCCGCAACATCGCGGAAGTCACGATCGCGGTCGCCAATGGCGACTTGTCGAAAAAGATCACGGTCGACGTCCGCGGCGAGATCCTGCAGCTGAAGGAAGCCATCAATACGATGGTGGATCAGCTGCGTTCGTTCGCTTCCGAAGTGACACGTGTGGCCCGCGAAGTCGGCACCGACGGCAAGCTCGGCGGCCAGGCGATCGTGCCCGGCGTCGCCGGCACATGGAAGGATCTCACCGACTCCGTCAACGCGATGTGCGGCAACCTCACCGCGCAGGTCCGCAACATCGCCAACGTCACCACCGCCGTCGCCCGCGGCGACCTCTCGCGCAAGATCACGGTGGACGTCCGCGGCGAAATTCTGGAATTGAAAGACACCATCAACACGATGGTAGACCAGCTCAACTCGTTCGCCTCGGAAGTGACGCGCGTCGCGCGCGAGGTCGGCACCGAAGGCAAATTGGGCGGTCAGGCCCAGGTGCCCGGTGTCGCCGGTACCTGGAAGGACCTCACCGACAACGTCAACTTCATGGCCTCCAACCTGACCGCGCAGGTCCGCAACATTGCCGACGTCGCGACCGCGATCGCGGGCGGCGACCTTTCCAAGAAGATCACCGTCAACGTATCCGGTGAAATCCTTCAGCTGAAGGAAACCCTCAATACGATGGTCGACCAGCTCAACGCGTTTGCCGGCGAAGTGACGCGCGTCGCGCGCGAAGTCGGTACCGACGGGCGGCTCGGCGGTCAGGCCAACGTGCTCGGCGTCGCCGGCACCTGGAAGGATCTCACCGAGAGCGTCAACTCGATGGCGAGCAACCTGACGGCTCAGGTCCGCAACATCGCCGAAGTGACGACGGCGGTCGCCAATGGCGACTTGTCGAAGAAGATCACGGTGGACGTGCGCGGTGAAATTCTGGAACTGAAAGACACCGTCAACACGATGGTCGACCAGCTCAACGCGTTTGCCGGCGAAGTGACGCGCGTCGCGCGCGAGGTCGGCACCGAAGGCAAGCTCGGCGGCCAGGCGCTGGTGCGCGGCGTCGCCGGCACATGGAAGGATCTCACCGACAGCGTCAACTCGATGGCCAGCAACCTCACCGGCCAGGTGCGAAACATCGCCGAAGTCGCCACCGCCGTCGCCAAGGGCGACTTGTCGAAGAAGATCACGGTGAACGTGTCAGGCGAAATCCTTCAGCTCAAGGAAACGCTGAACACGATGGTCGACCAGCTCAACGCCTTTGCCGGCGAAGTGACGCGCGTGGCGCGCGAGGTCGGCACCGACGGCAAGCTCGGCGGCCAGGCCGAAGTGCCCGGCGTCGCCGGCACCTGGAAGGACTTGACGGATAGCGTCAACTCGATGGCCGGCAATCTGACCGCGCAGGTCCGCAACATCGCCGAAGTGGCGACCGCCATCGCCGGCGGCGACCTGTCGCGCAAGATCACCGTGGACGTGCGCGGCGAGATCCTGCAGCTCAAGGAAACGCTCAACACGATGGTCGACCAGCTCAACCGTTTCGCCGGTGAAGTGACCCGCGTGGCGCGCGAGGTCGGCACCGAAGGCCGGCTCGGCGGCCAGGCCAACGTGCCCGGTGTGGCCGGCACCTGGAAGGATCTTACCGACAACGTCAACTCGATGGCCGGCAACCTCACCGGCCAGGTCCGCAACATCGCCGAAGTGACGACCGCGGTGGCGAAAGGCGACCTGTCGAAGAAGATCACGGTGGACGTCAAGGGCGAAATTCTCGAGCTGAAGAACACCGTCAACACCATGGTGGACCAGCTCAACGCCTTCGCCTCCGAAGTGACGCGCGTGGCGCGCGAGGTCGGCACCGAAGGCAAGCTCGGCGGTCAGGCCGAAGTGCCCGAAGTGGCCGGCACCTGGAAGGACCTGACCGACAACGTCAACTTCATGGCCTCCAACCTGACCGCGCAGGTCCGCAACATCGCCGAGGTCGCGACCGCGATCGCCGGCGGCGATCTGTCGAAGAAGATCACGGTCGACGTTCGCGGTGAAATTCTGCTGCTGAAGGACACCTTGAACACGATGGTCGAGCAGCTGCGCTCGTTCGCGGCCGAAGTGACTCGCGTGGCCCGCGAGGTCGGCACCGAGGGCCGGCTCGGCGGCCAGGCCGTGGTGCCCGGCGTCGGCGGAACGTTCAAGGATCTCACCGACAACGTCAATCTTTTGGCCGCAAATTTGACCACGCAGGTCCGCAACATCGCCGAAGTCACCACCGCCGTGGCGCGCGGCGACTTGTCGCGGAAGATCACGGTCGACGTGAAGGGCGAAATTCTCGAACTGAAAAACACCATCAATACGATGGTCGATCAGCTCAACGCGTTCGCCGGCGAAGTGACGCGCGTGGCGCGCGAAGTCGGCACCGAGGGCAAGCTCGGCGGCCAGGCGCAGGTGCCCGGCGTCGCCGGCACCTGGAAGGATCTGACCGACACCGTGAACTTCATGGCCGCCAACCTGACCGAGCAGGTGCGCGGCATCGTCAAGGTCGTGACCGCGGTCGCCGACGGCGATTTGAAACAGAATCTCACGGTGAAATCGAAGGGCGAAGTCGCGGCACTCGCCGACACCATCAACAACATGACCGAGACGCTTGCGACCTTTGCCGATCAGGTCACCAGCGTGGCGCGCGAAGTCGGCGTCGAAGGCCGGCTCGGCGGCCAGGCCAACGTGCCGAGCGCGGCCGGCACCTGGAAGGACCTCACCGGCAACGTCAACCTGCTGGCCGCCAACCTGACTTCGCAGGTGCGCGCCATTGCCGAGGTCGCGACAGCCGTGACCAAGGGCGACCTGACACGCTCGATCCAGGTCGACGCGCGCGGCGAAATGGCCGAGCTCAAAGACAACATCAACACGATGATCGGCAATTTGAGGCTGACTACCGACGTCAATACCGAGCAGGACTGGCTGAAGACCAACCTCGCCAAGTTCACCAACATGCTCCAGGGTCAGCGCGATCTCACAACCGTCGGCCGGCTGCTGCTGACCGAGCTGACGCCGCTGGTGAACGCCCATATGGGCGTGATCTACCAGGTCGAGAACGAGGAAAATCCGCAGCTTCGCCTGCTCTCGGCCTATGCCGGCGACGGCGCCAGCCCGCACAAGGAGGTCGTCCAGTTCGGCGAAGGGCTGGTCGGGCAAGCTGCGATGGACAAGCGCCAGCGCATCCTTTCCGACATTCCGTCGGATGCGACCCCAATCAACTCCGCCCTTCTTCGCGTCGTCCCGCGAAATCTCGTCGTGCTACCGGTGCTGTTCGAAAGCCAGGTGAAGGCCGTCATCGAGCTCGGCTCGATCAGCTCGTTCACGACCTCGCAGATGACCTTCCTCGAACAGCTCACCGACAGTATCGGCATCGTGCTCAACAGCATCGAGGCCACGATGCAGACCGAAGGCCTGCTGAAGCAGTCGCAGCAGCTCGCCGGCGAATTGCAGACCCAGCAGAAGGAGCTGCAGCAGACCAACGAACAGCTCGAGCAGAAGGCCCAGCAGCTCGCCGAACGCAACGTCGAGGTGGAAAGAAAGAACCAGGAAATCGAACAGGCGCGGCGCGCGCTCGAGGAGAAGGCGACCGAGCTTTCGCTGACCTCGAAGTACAAGTCCGAATTCCTCGCCAACATGTCGCACGAGCTGCGCACGCCGCTCAACAGCATCCTGATCCTCGGCCAGCAGCTCACCGAAAACCCCGACGGCAATCTGTCGGCCAAGCAGGTCGAATTCGCCCGCACCATCCACGGCGCCGGCACCGACCTGCTCAATCTGATCAGCGACATTCTCGACCTGTCGAAGATCGAATCCGGAACGGTGACGGTCGATGCCGAGGAAATTCTCACCTCGAACCTTTTGGAAACCGTCGGCCGGCCGTTCAGGCACGAAGCCGACAACCGCCAGCTCTCGTTCAACATCAGCGTCGACGAGAACCTCGCCCGCAGCATGGTGACCGACTCCAAACGCCTGCAGCAGGTGCTGAAGAACCTGCTGTCGAACGCGTTCAAGTTCACCGCCGAAGGCGGCGTGCGGCTGACCGTGTCCGCAGCGCTCGGCGGATGGAGCGCGGAGCACCCGATCCTGAACCATGCTCCCGCGGTCGTGGCCTTCGAGGTCACCGACACCGGCATCGGCATCCCGCCGGAAAAGCAGAAGCTGATCTTCGAAGCGTTCCAGCAGGCGGATGCCGGCACCAGCCGAAAATATGGCGGCACCGGCCTCGGCCTCGCTATCAGCCGCGAACTTGCGAGCCTGCTCGGCGGCGAGATTCATCTGCGCAGCGCCCCGGGCAAGGGCAGCACCTTCATTCTATATCTGCCCTTGAAGTATTCCGGGCCCACCGTCGCGCCGCGCACCCCTGCCCCGTCGCCCTATCTGACCGCGCCGGCGCTGCAGGTTGCCGCGACCCAGGAACGGGTGATCGAGCAACTGCCGGATGACCGGCTCAACCTCGAGGCCGGCGACACCATCCTCCTGATCGTCGAGGACGATCCGCATTACGCGCGGGTGCTGATCGATCTCGCCCGCGACAAGGGCTTCAAGGTCCTGGTCGCCAATCGCGGCGCCGAAGCGCTCGAACTCGCCAAGCAGTTCCAGCCCACGGCGGTGTCGCTCGATGTGTTCCTGCCGGACATGCTGGGCTGGACCGTGCTCAGCCAGCTCAAGCACAATCCGCTGACCCGGCACATTCCGGTGCAGATCATCACGCTCGACGAGGACCGCCAGCACGCGCTGGCACGCGGCGCATTCTCGTTCGTCAACAAGCCGACCACGACCGAAGGCGTCAGCGCCGCACTGTCCCAGATCAAGGAATACGCCAAGCCGCGGCGCAAGCGTCTTCTGATCGTGGAAGACAACGCCGCCGAGCAGATGAGCATCAAGGCCCTGCTCGATCACGTGGATATCGAGATCCTCACCACCGATACCGGCGCCGGCGCACTCTCGACCCTGCGCGACAACCCCTGCGACTGCGTCGTGCTGGACCTGCGGTTGCCTGATATGAGCGGTTTCGAGGTGCTCGACCAGATCCGCAACGACGAGGCGCTGTCGAACGTGCCGGTGGTCGTGTTCACCGGGCGGGAACTTTCCGCCGAGGAAGACGCGGAACTCCACACCATGGCCCGCAGCATCGTGGTCAAGGGCGTGGAATCGCCGGAACGCCTGCTCGACGAAACGTCGCTGTTTTTGCACCGTGTGATCACGGAATTGCCCGTCGAAAAGCAGAGGATGCTGGAGAAGCTCAATAGTTCCGATGAGGATCTCGTTGGCAAGACCGCGCTTCTGGTGGACGACGATGCCCGCAACATCTTCGCGCTGTCGAGCGTGCTGGAGCGGCGCGGCATGAAGGTGCTGACGGCGACCACCGGCCATGAGGCCATTGCGCTGGTCGAATCCAACCCCAAGATCGCGATCGTGCTGATGGATATCATGATGCCGCAGATGGACGGCTACCAGACCATCGGGGTGATCAGGCAGAACCCGTCGTTTGGCCGCCTGCCCATCATCGCGCTGACCGCCAAGGCGATGAAGGGCGACCGCGAGAAATGCCTTGAGGCCGGCGCGTCGGACTATCTGGCAAAACCAGTCAACACCGAGCAGTTGCTCCTTGCCATCCGTATGTGGCTCCACCGCTGATCGGCGCGCAGATGATGGACCAAGAGAAAGTAAACATACTTCTGGTGGACGATCAGCCGGCAAAGCTGCTCGCCTATGAGGTCATCCTGAAGGAGCTTGGAGAGAACCTGGTCTCGGCCGCCTCGGGGCGCGAGGCGCTCGAGTTCCTGCTGAAGAACGACGTCGCCATCATCCTGGTCGACGTTTGCATGCCGGAACTGGACGGTTTTGAGCTCGCCGCGATGATCCGTGAACATCCCCGTTTCCAGAAGACGGCGATGATCTTCATCTCGGCAATCCAGGTCAGCGATCTGGACCGGCTGCGCGGCTACGAAATGGGCGCGGTCGACTACGTTCCGGTGCCGGTGGTGCCTGAAGTGTTGCGCGCCAAGATCAAGGTGTTCGCCGAACTCTATCGCAAGACCCGTCAGCTGGAGCGGCTCAATGTCGAGCTCGAGGATCGGGTTCGCGCCCGCACCGCCGAACTGGAAGAATCCCATGCGCGGCTTTTGGAAAGCGAGCAGCGCCGAAGTCTCGCGATCGCCGCGGGAAAGATGGGGTCGTGGGACTGGGACTGGGTCAATGGCGACTGGATGTGGGACGAGGGCCAGTATCAAATTCTCGGCGTCGATCCCGGCAGCATCGAGCTGACACCGGCCAATATTCAGGCCCTGATCCATCCGGACGACGTTCCTGAACTGCACGATGCATGGGCAAGTTTCGCCCGAGGCGCGAAATCGTACGAGGCGGAGTTTCGCGTCATCCGCCCTGATGGCGAAGTGCGCTGGTGCGCGGGAACGGCTGCGGCGAGCACCGACAAGGACGGCCGCGTCATCCGCGTCAGCGGCGTGACGGTCGACATCACCGAACGCAAACAGGCCGAAGAACGCCAAAACCTGCTCGCCCGGGAAGTCGACCACCGCGCCAAGAACGCGCTGGCGCTGGCGCAGTCGATCGTTCGGCTGACGCGCGGCGAAAACGTCAAGAGCTACATCCGCTCGGTGGAAGGACGCATCACCGCGCTTGCGCGGGTGCACACCGTGCTTTCGCTGTCGAGCTGGCAAGGCGCTGAAATAGGCAAGCTGATCGACGAAGAGCTGGCGCCATATTCGATGGGCGATCAGATCGCATTGCGCGGCGCCGAGGTGCAGCTGCAACCGGCGACCGCACAGACGGTGGCTTTGGCGCTGCACGAGCTCGTTACCAATTCGGCCAAGTATGGCGCCCTGTCGGCGCTGACGGGCCGGCTATCGGTGAAGTGGGAGCTCGAGTCGGGCCTTCTCGAACTCGTCTGGATGGAGACCGGCGGGCCTGTGGTCGAAAAACCGGTATCAAGGGGATTTGGCACACGGAGCGTTATCGCCAGCATCGAGTCGCAACTCGGCGGAAAGGCCGAATTCGATTGGCGCCCCGAAGGTCTCGTTTGCCGGCTTTTGGTCCCGCTGGCGCGCCAGACCGCGCCCGATCCGGCTCCGCCTCGGAAAACCGTGGCGGATGAAGCCGGCAGCAGACGCGTTGGAAAGTCGGCCCGGCCGTAACGGCTGAAGGGCGGATTACCGCGCCGCCGCCCCGGCAACGACGCCCGCCGATGGCCGCATCGCCTGCCGGGCCGCGTCGATCGCGCGGATCAGGTCGGTCGGACGAAACGGCTTTTGCAGGCAGACCACGTCAGCCAGTTCAGGTGATTTGGACAGGAAGTCGAGCGCCGTCATGCCGGATATCGCGACAACAGGCAGGTCGGGCACCCGTTCGCGCATCGTCGCGATAACATCGGAGCCGTTCGAGCCCTGCAGGAAGATATCGACGATCGCGAGGTCGAAATCCTCAGCTTCGAATGCCTTCAATCCGGCTTCGGCGGTGGCGGCTTCGACGATTTCGAATTGGTTGATCCGCAGCACGATCGAGATCATCGTGCGCACGTCGGGTTGGTCGTCAATCACAAGAACGCGGGGCATTAAAAAAAATTCCGGATCGGTCTTGCAACAGCTTATGATGAAAGTCCGACGGACGGCGCAGCGCCGCCGGCATTATTCGACCGTTCGGTAAAGGGACGGTTACCCCGGACACGTCTTTCCGGCACATCGCTGTACGGGTAATATGTAACCTTGGGTTGATTCCATTCCACGTCAACGCGCTATAGTCTTTTGCCACCCGGCGCCCGAGTGAGTCCCCCGCTTCCCTGGTCCGCTTGTGTCCGCTACTCCTGCGGGTCGATATCCGCATATCGGCCTGATCGGTCGCCTCTGTGGATAGGTCAATGTGCGCGCGTTTGAAGCTGGTCCGATGGCGCGTTCGATGCCAGTTTGCCGGAGACGACGATGCAGACGGGTGACGAGCGCAACATCTTTCTATCGACCCTGCCGGCCACGAAAAGTGACCGCATGCGGGCGCTCGCTGTCGTCGGCGTCTCGACGGTTCTGTTTGTCATCGCGGCAGTTTATGCCAGAGTGCCGCTTGCCCCCGTTCCGGCCTTCATTCCAAGTTATCAATCCGCGCTCGCGATCAACGATCTCATCACCGCGATCCTGCTGTTCTCGCAGTTCGCGATCTTGCGCTCGCGGGCGCTGCTGCTGCTCGCGAGCGGATATTTGTTCACCGCGGCCGCTGCGATCGTTCACGCCCTGAGCTTTCCGGGTGTCTTTGCTCCGACCGGGCTGCTCAATGCCGGCCCGCAGACAACCGCCTGGCTTTACCAGATCTGGCACATCGTATTTCCGGTTCTCGTGCTCGGCTATGCGTTCCTGAAGGACAGGGATGGCGGCCCGAAAATCCCGGGATCCGAGGTACGGGCGATCCTGGGCAGCATCATCGCGGTTGCGGCTGCCATATCCTTTGCCGCCTGGTTCGTTACCGCCAGACATGACCTGCTGCCTGTCATGATCAGTGGCGGACATTTCACCTACACGCTGATCGGTACCCTGTCGGCGGAAGTGCTTCTCAGCTTCGCAGCGCTGCTGATCCTGTGGCACCGGCGACCGCATTCCGTGCTCGACGTCTGGCTGATGGTCGTGATGTGCGCCTGGATGTACGACATCGCGCTGTCCGGAATTCTCAACGCGGCCCGCTTCGATCTGGGGTTTTACGCCGGCCGCATCTACGGACTTTGTGCCGCCAGTTTCGTCCTCGCAGTGCTCCTGATCGACAATGTCGCCCTGCAAGGCCAGTTGGCGCGGTTGCTCGACAAGCTGCGCCGCCAGGCCGCTTCCGAGCGGACCCTGCACACCGAACGCGAACGTCTTTTCAGCGCGGTCGTGGAATCGTCCAACGACGCCATCATCACCAAATCGCTCGACGGCACCATCACCGCCTGGAATCGCGCCGCGGAACGCCTGTTCGGATTCATTTCGATCGAAGCTGTGGGCCGGCACGTCGACCTCATTGTCCCGCCCGACCGGCGCGCCGAGGTACGCAACATCCTCGAACAGGTCGGCCGTGGCGAGAGGATCGAAGACCTCGAAACGGTGCGTATCCACAAGGACGGGCGAACGGTGGATGTCCTGCTGACCATCTCGCCGATCCGTTCTGCCGCCGGCGAAATTATCGGCGCATCGAAGATCGCGCGCGACATTACCGAAAGCAAGCGAACGCAAAAGGCGCTCAATCAGGAAATCGAGGAACGGCAGCGCATCTTCGAGACCTCGCACGACCTCATCTTGGTCACCGACAGCAGCGGGAATTTCATCCAGGTCAGCCCGAGCGCCAAGGTCATCCTCGGTTACGATCCGGCCGAAATGATCGGCAACAGCGCCATCCACTTCATCCATCCCGACGATCTCGAAAGCACCCGCAATGAGATGCGCGCGGCGCGGCGCGGAAACCAGCTGCGAAATTTCGAGACCCGCTACGTCCACAAGGACGGGCAGTCCGTCACGCTGAACTGGACCGGCACGTGGTCGGAGCCGGTGAAACGGCATTTCTTCATCGGCCGCGACCTCACCGAGAAGCAGGCGGCGGAAGCCCAGTTGCGGCACATCCAGAAGATGGACGCGATCGGCCAGCTGACCGGCGGCGTCGCGCACGACTTCAACAACATCCTGACCGTGATCACCGGGACCATCGGAATCCTGGAGGACTCCGTTGCCGACAAGCCCGAACTCGTCGCCATCACCAGGTTGATCGACGAAGCCGCCGAACGCGGCGCCAACCTGACCAAGCATCTGCTGGCCTTTGCCCGCAAGCAGCCGCTGCAGCCCGTTGAAGTCGACGTCAATGGGCTGGTGCTGGAGGCCGCCAAGCTGCTGCACCCGACGCTCGGCGAAGACGTCGAGATCACGCCGCTGCTGGCCGAGGATGCATGGACGGCCCTGGTCGATCCGAACCAGCTATCGACGGCGGTGCTCAACCTTGCCCTCAACGCGCGCGACGCCATGCCCAATGGCGGCAAGCTCGCGCTCGAGACCGGCAACATCTATCTCGACGAGAACTACGCCGGCATGCACAGCGAGGTCGTGCCCGGCCATTATGTGATGGTCGCGGTGAGCGATACCGGCACCGGAATCCCCGCAGCGCTGATCGAGCGGGTGTTCGATCCCTTCTTCACCACCAAGGAGGTCGGCAAGGGCACCGGCCTCGGGCTCAGCATGGTGTTCGGTTTCGTCAAGCAGTCAGGCGGCCATATCAAGATCTACAGCGAGGAAGGCCACGGCACGTCGGTCAAGATGTACCTGCCGCGCGCCACGGGATTGAACCAGACCGCCGCCGAAGCCGCGATATCAGCCAATGTCGAGGGCGGCACCGAGACCGTTCTCGTCGTCGAGGACGATTCGCTGGTGCGCCGTTACGTGATGACGCAGATCGAAAGCCTCGGCTACACCACGCTCGAGGCGGCCAATGCCAGCGAGGCCTTGCAGATCATCGATACCGCCCCGACGCTGCATTTGCTCTTCACCGACGTCATCATGCCCGGCATGATGAATGGCCGCCAGCTGGTCGACGAAGCGCTGAAACGGCGCCCGTCGCTGAAGACCCTGTACACATCGGGGTATACCGAAAACGCCATCGTTCACCACGGCCGCCTCGATTCCGGCGTGCTGCTGCTCGCCAAGCCGTACCGCAAATCCGAACTCGCCAGGATGTTCAGATTGGCGCTTGGCAGTTGAAGCCTTGTTGACGGCCGATATATCGGCGAGGATGACCAGATATCGACGGCCGCAATCGGTGCGGACTTGAACGGACCGGCATCTTGAAAAACCTTCTCACCGACATCTCCGGCGTTCGCGTCGGCCACGCCGACGACGCTTCCGTCGCATCCGGCGTGACCGCGATCATTTTCGATACTCCCGCGACCGCGTCGATCGATGTCCGCGGTGGCGGCCCCGGCACCCGCGATGAAGCCCTCCTCCAGCCTGAGGCCACGGTCGAGGCCGTCGACGCGATTACGCTCTCCGGCGGCTCCGCGCTTGGGCTGGATGCCGCGGGCGGCGTGCAGGCCTGGCTCGCCGAACAGGGGCGCGGCCTGCGCATCCGCGAAGCGATTATCCCGATCGTGCCCGGCGCGATCTGCTTCGATCTTCTCAACGGCGGCAACAAGGCCTGGGGACGTTTCCCGCCCTATCGCGATCTCGGCTATGCCGCCGCCTGCGCGGCGGGCACCGATTTCGCGCTCGGCAGCGTCGGTGCCGGGCTTGGCGCCACCACCGCCAATTTCAAGGGCGGCCTCGGCTCGGCCTCCGCGCAAACCGAAGATGGCGTCATGGTGGCGGCGCTTGCGGTGGTCAATGCCGTCGGCTGCGTGACGGTCGGCGACGGGCCGTGGTTCTGGGCGGCGCCATTCGAAATCGGCGGCGAATATGGCGGACGCGGACTGCCGCCGTCATTCACAAAGGACATGCTGAAGGCGCGGCTCAAGGGTGGTCCGGAACCGATCTCCGGGGAAAACACCACGCTGGTCGTCGTCGTCACCGACGCGGTGCTGACGAAAGCGCAGGCCAAGCGCCTCGCGATGATCGCACAAACCGGCATGGCACGCGCGATCTACCCGGTGCATGCGCCAACCGACGGCGATGTGGTGTTTGCGGCGGCGACCGGCAGGAAGCCGGTCGATCCGCGGCACGGCCTCACCGAACTCGGGATGGTGGCGGCCAACGTGGTCGCCCGCGCGATCGCGCGCGGCGTCCACCAGGCGACCGCGCTGCCCTTTCTGGGCGCGCTACCGGCGTGGGGGGATCGCTTCGGCTAGGTCGCGACTACCGAAGCATCGCCGGGTCTCTTAGAGCGTTTTTCAGGCGAAGCGAAAACGCGTCAAAACAAAAAGGATCAGGCGCTGACCGAGAGCGATGCGGTGGCCGAAGCCGAAATCGCCTGGGCCTGACGCTGGATCATCTGCTCGATGATATTATACGACGATGTCGCGGCGCTCGAAGCGCTCGCCGACGCCGCCGATGTCATCGTGACCTTGGAACCGTCCGCATAGGTCAGCGACGTCGTCACCGAACCGTCGCTGTTGGTGACGGATGTACTGGATGCGCCCTGCAGCGCCTGCATCAGGGGATCGGAATTCGATCCGTTCTCGCCGGCGGCGCGATGGTGGCGGCCCTTGCCGCCCTTCAGCGCCGACGCCAATTCGCCAACACTGACCGAGCCGTCGCCGTCCTTGTCGAGCTTGCCGAAGACGTCGTCGGCTTTCGCCACATTGGTGCCGCCGGCGCCGAGCGCGTCTTCGAATTCCGATTTGGTGATCTTGCCGTCGCCATTGCCGTCGATCTGCGAGAACAGGCTCTTGAGCGCGTCCGAGCGGCTCGTGGGCTCCTGTGACGTCGATCCCGTGGTGGACTGGCTTTGCGCAGCCAGCAGCGCGCTCATGGTTGCCGGCGAGATCTGCGAACCGCCGTTGCCTCCAGCGCTGCTGCTCGAACCGGTCGAGGCCGAGGCACTCGCGAACGAGTCGAACAGGCTTGTCTTGGCAGTTCCGGTGGCTTTGGCGGACGACGACTTCGAGGACGTCAGCGCCTGCAGGGCATCGATCGCTGATGACGCGGCACCAAGAGCAAGCAACATGACAGAACCCCAACAACGCCGCTCAGAGCGGCCCCTCGTTCATGCCGGTTCCTCAGCAAGCGCCGTGCCACGGCGAGAAACCCAACAAAACCGTGGTTTTCCTGATCCCGCCCGGCCGCCAGGGCGGGAACAGGATCGGCAATAGCTGCCCGCCGCGGCACATTTTTCCGCCCGACCGGAGTCATTTGCGGCCGCATTGCCCCCGGCCGCCCTGCATGTTACGCGGGGCCAATCTGTCCCTTGGAAGTGCACCGGGAGCGCACATGTCCCAGCAATTTGCGTCGCGTCCGCTCGTCATCGCCCCGTCGATCCTGGCTTCGGATTTCGCCAAACTGGGCGAGGAAGTTCGCGCGGTGGACACCGCCGGCGCCGACTGGATCCATCTCGACGTGATGGACGGGCACTTCGTGCCGAACATTTCCTACGGCCCCGACGTCATCAAGGCGATGCGCCCGCATACCAAGAAAATCTTCGACGCGCATTTGATGATCGCGCCGTGCGATCCCTATCTCGAAGCCTTCGCCAAGGCCGGCTGCGACCAGATCACCGTCCACGCCGAGGCCGGTCCGCATCTGCATCGCTCGCTGCAGGCGATCCGCGCGCTCGGCAAGAAGGCCGGCGTCTCCCTCAATCCGGGCACGCCGGTAAGCGCGATCGAATATGTCATCGACCTGATCGACCTCGTGCTTGTCATGTCGGTCAATCCCGGCTTCGGCGGCCAGGCCTTCATCCGCTCGGCGCTCGGCAAGATCAGCGACATCAGGGCGATGACCGCGGGCCGTCCGATCGATATCGAGGTTGACGGCGGCGTCGGTCCTGACGTCGCGGGCGAACTTGCCGCCGCCGGCGCCAACGCGCTGGTGGCGGGCTCCGCGGTGTTCAAGGGCGGCACCCTGGAAGCCTACAAGACCAACATTTCCGCAATCCGCAATGCGGCGGCGATGGCGCGCGGCGAAGCGATCTAGAGCGCCGCCGGCCGCCGCGCGCTGCCAATCGCCACGCCAGCGTAGGATGGGTGGAGCGAAGCGATACCCATCCCGGATGAAAGATGGGTTTCGCGAAGAGCTCAACCCATCCTACACGTTGAACCGTTGAGACCCGTGGTTCCAGCATGGATTCGGGCCCTCCAATGCCGCGTCGGCCATAATATTGCCGAGCGAAGCTGTTTCTGCTCGGCATTCCCCCGGGGACTTCATCCATGCACGATCGGCTTCAACCAGCGGGCCAGCCGTTGCCTTTTGGCTGGCGCTGGATCAGGCACATGCTGCTGCTGCGCCGCGGCCAGGTCGCATCGATCCTTACGATGACGGGCGTGGTGTACGCCACGGGTCTGGTTTTTCCGATCAGTACGCAAAAGGCGGTTGACGCGATCGTGGCGGGACGGGCGGACTGGGCGCTCGCGGGCCTCGCGCTGACCGCGATCGCCGCTGTCGGACTTGAGGCGTCGATAGCGTCCTGGCGTCAGAAGCTGGTGATCCGGCTTGTCGTCTTCATCGACCGGCGCGTATCGCGCAAGGTTTTCGCGCACCTCATGCGAGCGCGCATCGACGGGGCGGACTTTCGCTCCGGTGACGTGCTCAATCATTTTCAGCAGGCGACGAAGGTCCGCGATTTCGTCCTTTATCAACTGCCGCACGTCGTCTTCGATGCCGGCGGCGCCATCGTCGCGCTGGGCCTGATATTCTATTACGACCTCGTCGTCGGGCTAACCTTGCTGGTTGTCACCCCGCTGCTGGCCGTCCTCACACGCGAACATCTGGGCGCGTTCCGTCTCGCCGCGGACGACTATTACGCCAGCATCGGCGTGCGACAGAATGTTCTGTCCGAGAGTGTCAACGGCATTTCGACCATCAAGGCGCTTGCGCTCGAAGGCGGCCGTATGCGGCGATGGGACCGCATCACCGGCACGATGCTCGACAAGCTGCGTCTTCTGATGGACTTGAACCGCGCTTTCATCGTCAGGTCGCAGATCGTCTCGCGCGGCCTGACATTGCTTGTGGTCGGCCTCGGCTGCTGGCGCATGTTTCAGGGGCATCTCTCCGTCGGCGAATTGCTGGCGTTGCAGTTGCTCGCCGGCCGGATCACCGGACCGATCCTCGCCGCCGGAGACATCTACAGAACCTATCAGGAGGCCGACGTGGCTGTCCGTCGGATCGCCCATTTCGTCTCCGAGCCGCGGGAGGAGGCAACGGTCGCTCCTCCCGTCCGCGCATTTGCAGCCGGAGGCATCGTGCTGTCGAACGTGTCGTTGACTTATTCCGGAGCGAGCCGGCCGGCGCTGCATGATGTCAGCGTCGCGCTGCCGTCGCACGGTGTCGTCGCTCTTGTCGGCCGCAACGGCTCGGGCAAGTCGACGCTGATCCGGATCCTGCTCGGATTGCTCGGCGATTATACCGGCCGGGTTGAGGTGTTTGGTCACGATCTCAGGCATTACGACCCGCGCTGGCTGCGCGGCCGGTTCGGCGTGGTCGATCAGGATACGGCGCTGTTCTCGGGGACGGTGCGGGACAATCTTGCGGCCGGCCGAGATGCCGACGATGGCGCATTGCGTAAGGCCCTGGTCTTCTCGGATGCGCTGGTTTTTGTCGAGGCCTTGCCGGACGGCCTTAACGCCGAGCTGAGCGAGGGTGGCCGCTCGCTGTCCGGCGGGCAGCGTCAGCGGCTGTGCATCGCCAGGGCTGTCGTGCGCGATCCGAAGCTTGCGCTGTTCGATGAGCCGACCGCCTTCCTTGATGCCGAAGCCGCAGTGGCGCTGGAGAAACGGCTGGCCGTCTGGGGGCGAGACCGGCTGCTGATCCTCGTCTCGCACCATCTCGCCGCGACGCGCAGCGCCGATCGCATCCTGGTGCTCGAGGCGGGCCGTCTCGTCGGCGACGGCCCGCACGAGCAACTCGTTAAGACCGTGCCGGAGTACGCCTCCCTGTGGTTCGACTATGCACGTTCCATGGAAGGTGCCTCGTCGTGATCGAAGCCGAAGTACGGCGTGCTCGCTTTCATCGCTCTGCGAGCTACGCCTTACCAGTCGGGCCAATCCACACTGCAACCTGCCAATTATGCCAGCGTATGAACGATCACCGGTCCGGCAACGGCGGTGGCTGGTCCGGTGAGCAGCGGCGTCAGGTTCTGCTCGATCCACGCGATCCCGCGCCGGTTCGACTCCTCGGCGCCTGCGTAATTGTTGAAGATGCTGATCGCCGTCACGGTGTCGTCGGGCGCATAGACCACGTAGTAGGCCATGAAACCTTCGACATCACTGATGATCGGGATGGCGCCTTCCTTGATCCTGCGTGCCAGTTCTTCGGCCATGCCGGTCTTTGCCTTGCCCTGACGAATGGCGGCATACATGGGAAATCCTCCTTCACCGGTAGCAGAAGCCCCACGCCGCATATTACGCCATCCCCGGCAACCGCGCCATCCAACGTTGCGATCCGAACTATTCTTGCACCGCAAGCGACCAACGGGCATGAGCATGGATGAAATTCGATCGACGCTGTTTTCCGCGAAGCTGCAGCGGTTGCTTGCCCGGGCACTGCAACGCGGCGAACGCGTGCTCTGGCAGGGCCAGCCCGACGCCGTCGCCGACATGATGATGTGGCGGTTTCTGTGGTGGATCGGATTCCCATGGCTGACGCTCGCCGTCGTCGCTACCGCCAAAGGCTGGATTGATCAATCGGCGGTGTTCTTTCTGCTGTCCGGCGTCATGATGATCGCGGCACCCCTGGTGATGCTGCTGTACGATTGGCAGACGCTATGCGTGATCACCAATCGCCGCGCGCTCATTTTGCGCACGGCCTGGGGCAAGTCGACCGTCAAAGGCACCTCGTTCGAGGACATGGACGCGACATTCGAAATCCTCGACATTGGCCGCGGCGCGGGCCACCTGAATTTCGCGTCCGGTGTTTCGACCCGGTCGCCCGATACCGACTACACCGGCCGCTACGGGTTTCGTTGCATTCGAAATCCCTCCGCTGTGCGGGATATTCTCGAGCGCGCACGTAGCGGAAACACACAGCGCCTATGTTTGGCGGCGGACGCGCGAGGCAGAAACAGGTCCCGCGACTAGGGTTTCCGCCACGCAACCGCGCCATCCAACGTTGTGGCGGCGCGGACCGAACCATTCCTGCACTGCAAGCGACCAATGGGCATGAGCATGGATGAAATTCGATCGACGCTGTTTACCGCGAAGCTGCGATGGCTGCTGGCGCAGGCGCTGCAACGCGGCGAGCGCGTGCTGTGGCAGGGGCAGCCCGATGGCGTTGCCCGCATGATGTTTTGGCGATTTCTGTGGTGGATCGGAATTCCCTGGCTGGCTCTCGTCGCGATTGCGCTCACCAGGGGCTGGATCGCCGAATCGGCCATGGTCCTCCTGGTGCTCGGGGTGGCGATGGTGGGCACACCTTTGCTGGTGCTGCTGCGCGACCTGCAGACGCTGTACGTGATCACCAACCGCCGCGCGCTGATCGTGCGCACCTTCGGCAGCAAGCCAACCGTGACCGACACTTTGTTCAGCGATATGGACGCGACCTTCGAGATTCTCGACATTGGCCGCGGACGCCCCTGCACCCTGTTTTTCGCGTCCGGCATTTCGTCCCGTGCTTCCGATACCGCTTACACCGGCCATTACGGGTTTCACTGCATTCGAGACGCCGTAGCGGTGCGCGATATCCTCGAGCGTGCACGTCGCGAAGACGCGGCCCGGTCGGCTGGCACTCGCCAGGGTTCCGCTCGCGGCTGATGGAACCCGAAGTGTCATCGTCTTGACCATGAAGCTTCATCGTCTGGCCACGAAGGTTCATGGTCTGGCCATAAAGCCGTAACACCGTCGAACCCTGACATTCGACGGACCCACGCCATGACCAAAACCCTCACCGCAGCCGCCATGATCCTGCTGCTTGCGCCCTCCGTAGCCTTTGCGCAGCACCGGGCTGGCGACGCCGCGCTGGGTGCGGTGTCGGGCGCGGTGGTGCTGGGGCCGATTGGCGCGGTCGCAGGCGCCTTTATCGGCTATTCGGCAGGACCGGCGATCGCACGGTCCTGGGGCATTGATCGATCCGGATCGCAGCGTCCGCGCCGGCAGGCCTCGAAAGAGCGCGTGCGTGGCGCAAGAGCGGAAGTTGCCCGCGAAACCAGGCCCTCCGCCGCTCGCGTCGAAAGAGACGCGCGTGTCGCGACGACCAGGAACGAAGCCAGCAATGCAGCGCCGGGCGCGAGGCCATCGGCGCCTTCGGCAACGACATCGCCGCCTGCGGCAACGACAGCAGCGCCAGCGGCAACGTCACCACCGCCTGTGCAGACGCTCGAGTGAGTCCGGCGCGTAGCTGACATCGACAACGCACTGGCTCGCGAATAATGCCGTCACGCAGGTTACGCATCGCATGTGCAGCAATTCATATTGCGCCGCCGCATGCACAAACTTCGTGCGGCCTACCGTAGAAGACCGGTCTTCACGGATTCAGGCAAATCGCGCACAACGCGCTTCCGAATTTCGCGGAGGGCGGCATCATGACGATGACATTTGTCTGGACCGGCGTGGCGTTGTGGCTGGCCCTGAATGCGGCCGTCACCGTTTGCCTGGTAGCGGCAGAGCCCGGCAACAAGCGGCGCACAAACAATCGCGCTCCCCGCTGGATGTGAACCATGGGCGTGATCGCCAGGCGATCGGTGAGGCGCAAGCGCCTGATCGCGCGGCGCCCGCGTCCCGATCTCGAATTCTTCTTCAGCCGGTATGAGCGGCGCCGGCCGGCGATGGACCGGCTCGATAGTGCTTCCCGGTCCGATCTTTACGAATTGGAAAGCCGGACGCGGTTACAGGATCGCCGTTAATACCGTTCCCCCAAGTCGAAGCCGGCCTGTTCGCATTTTTGCGCCGTGCGTGGGAACTGTTCGCTCAACCTGAGAATTTTACAGCCAAAGAATTTCGAGAGAGCCATGAATCCGCTTTGCCCAAACTGCCTGAACGAGATGTCGAAGACGGCGTCGTCGCGCAACATGTTCCGTTGCGAACCCTGCCGCGAGATCATCCAGTTCTTCGACGTCTGGCAGGATCGCGACACCAAGCCGCCACGCGACGTGAAGCGCCCGATCGATCAGGTTCGCGCTGCCTGACGCAAGGCTGCTTGTGCGTCGGGCGGGGCATGGAACGCGCTATTCCTTCCGACGCAAGATCATGCCGCCGTGATGCAGCACGCCGTCGATGAAGTCGCCATCGGCGGTGAAACCGGTGTCATCCCAATAGTCGATGTGATTGCCGCGGATCTCATAGCGTCCCTGGTAGGCGCTCTCGCGATTGCCGCGGGCTTCGTCGTAGCGGCCGTTTGGCAGCAGGTTGTGGCGGATGGTGCCGTCGGCCGTGACCCACATGCCGGCGTAGGAATGGTTCTGTGCCGGCTGGGCAGCAGATTTCCGATCGGTGTTCATCTGAGCGAGACCTTTCTTTACGGGCAAGGCAGCCGCGCCCGCGAGAAGCGTGACAGCCGCAAATATCAATAGATGCCTCATACCGGCCTCCTCAGGGTTGCCTGCCTGGCGTTGCACGGCGCGCGGCGAACAGTTCGGACAGCGCTTGCGACGCCGAAATTGCCCGAGGGAAGCCAGCCGGAACTGTCACCATGTAGATGACTTCCTTCAACTCCTCCTCGGAGACGCCGACATTGAGCGCATAGCCGGCATGGACCTTCATGAAGACCACCTCTCCGATTGCCGCAAATGCGGCGACGGCGGCAAGCTGGCGCGTTCGGTTGTCGAGGCCCGGTCGGGACCAGACGTCGCCCAGCGCATAGCCCTGGGTGGCTTCGGCCAGGAATGGAAACTCCAGCCGCATGCGCTCCAAGGTGGGCTGCGGCTGCCCGTTGTTGAGGCTTCGCACGACAGCGTCCCCGCGTTGCAGACGCTCTTCTGTTGTCTGCGAGTTGGCCGCCGCCGGAATCCCACCGAGCATGACCGCCGCGGCGATTGCTCTGTACGAACGGTGAAAACGAAAACCCATTTCTGCCTCCTTATTTGCAGGCTGTCGGCCGGATGACGATCTCGTTCACATCGACGTCGTCGGGCTGCTCGATGGCGAAGCGGACGGCGCGACCGATCGCGTCGGGCTGCAGCGCAATGGCGCGGTAGGTCTTCATCGCTTCCGCGGCCACCGGATCGGTGATCGTGTCGGCAAGCTCGCTCTCGACCACGCCGGGATGGATGCAGGTGACGCGAATGTCGGTGTGTTCCTGCCGCAACCCGTCCGAGATCGCCCGCACCGCATATTTGGTGGCGCAATAGACCGCGGCCGTCGGCGATACCGAGAGCGCGCCGATCGAGGCGATGTTGACGACATGGCCGGAACCCCGGGCCGTCATCTCCGGCAGCACCGCGGCAATGCCGTGCAGCACGCCCTTGATGTTGACGTCGACCATCCGGTCCCACTCGTCAACCTTCATCGAGGCCATCAGCGAAAGCGGCATGACGCCGGCATTGTTGACGATGACGTCGACGCGGCCCCAGGCTTCACGCGCCGCCTCGGCAAATGCGGCGACATCGGCGCGGTCGGTGACGTCGACGCGGCGCGGCATCGCCTCCCCGCCCCTGGCCCTGATTTCCTCGGCGAGCACGTCCAGCCGGTCGATGCGGCGCGCACCGAGCATGACCTTCGCACCGGCGGCACCGACCTCCCGGGCGATGGCGGCGCCGATGCCGCTGGAAGCGCCGGTAACGAGGATGACTTTGTTCAGCGACATGTTTCGTCTCTTTCCTGGCCTGCGAAACGCCTCTTGGGCGGTTGCCAGGAAGGTAGATCTGCTCCATTGTCGTGAAAAGACGCCCATTTCTTCCCAATATGGAAAGAAAATCTAACCAATGGAGCCGGACCTCAACGCGCTGGCCGTCTTCGCCCTCGTGGCCGAGGAGCGGAGTTTTCGCGCGGCGGCCGACCGCCTGGGCGTCACGCGCTCGGCGGTCAGCCAGACCATCCGGCGGCTGGAAGAGACCCTCGGCATTGCCCTGGTGCAGCGCACGACGCGCAGCGTCAGCCTGACCGAGGCCGGCGAACGCCTCTTTGCTGAGACAGCGCCCGCGATCGCAGAGATGCGTGCGGCGATCGAAACCACCGGCAATTTGCGTGGCCAACCGCGCGGGCAGCTGCGGCTGGCCGTCTCATCGATCGCGGAGCGCTTTCTCGCAGGCCCGTTCCTGGCGGCCTTTGCCGAGGCCAATCCGCAGATCCAGATCGACATCACCGTGACCGACGAGGAATTCGATATCGTCGCCGAGGGATACGATGCCGGCGTCAGACTCGGCGAAGTGATCGAGCAGGACATGATCGCGGTGTCGATCGCCGGCGACGAGCGCCAGCTCGCGGTTTGCGCACCGGCGTACCGCGACCGGTTCGGCCTGCCTTCGCATCCGAGCGAGCTTGCAGGCCATCGCTGCATCGGCTGGCGCCCCGCGCCCAGGGTAGCACCCTATCGCTGGGAATTCGCCGAGCACGGCAAGGAGTTCAGCGTCGCCGTCGCACCCGAGATCACGACCAACGACATGGCGCTGATGATCAAGCTTGCCGTCGCCGGCTATGGCATCACCTTCGGCATGGAAGCGAGCTTTCGCGCCTCGATCGAGCGCGGCGAACTCGTGTCCATCCTGGAAGAATACTGCCCGCGCTTCGCCGGCTTCTATTTGTATTATCCCAGCCGGCGCAACACGGCCCCGAAGCTGCGCGCGCTGATCGATCACGTGCAGCGCTTCAGATGACGCCTCAAGCCTCGATCGCCTTCGGCGTGCTGCTGCTCTTATCTTGCGCCACGGCCGATCGCGGCGGCCGGACCACGGTCACCGTGCAGGCCGCCTCAGTCGCGACCTTGGCCGAGACGCTGCCCAGAAACTTGCGCATCATCGAATTCTGGCGCGCGCCGATGACGATATGGTCGACGTGATTGACCGCGGTGAATTCCAGGATCGCGGATGCCGGATCGATCGCTTCCAGCACATGCACGGTGAGCCGGCTCTCATCGAGTTTTAACGGCGAGGCCCAGTGGCGGAGCGCGACCAGCCGGTCGATGTGCTTGTTGTTGCCCTCCTCATCGAGCGTCCGGTCGATGGTGATGCGGCCGAGTTTCAGGACATTGATACAAGCGAGCCGCGCCGACGGCAGCGTCGCCAGCAATTGCTCGGCGGTGACGCGCAGGCATTCATTGAGCGGTCCCGAACCTTCTTCGGTATCGATGGCGACGGCCACGATCGGTCCCGACGCCAGTTGCGCGGCGACATCCGATTTGGGTTTCGGCAGCGTCAGACCGCGATTGAAGCGGCGGCGCCATACCGTGGTGATCGGATCGCGCTGCAATCGCTCCGACCGCGCAGTGAGTTTGACTTGATCCGGATACGCCAGTTCGAACGCCAGTTGCGACGCCGTCGGGTGACGCCAGACCGGTTCGACTTCCAGGCACCGCAGCACGATTTCCTGCATCCAAAGCGGATAATCCGGCCGCAACTGGCGCGGCGGATAGGGATCGCGCCACAGCCGCCGCTTCATGCCGCGCAGGGTTTCGCTTTCGCCGAACGGCCGCACGCCGGTGGTGAAGAAATACAAGAGCACGCCGAGTGAAAACAAATCGCTGCGCGGATCGTCGCGCACGCCGAGCAGGCGCTCCGGCGCCATGTAGGGCGCGGTGCCGTAGGGCAAGCGGAATTCTTCCTGCAAAAGATCAGGCAATTGATTGTGATGAGACAGCCCGAAATCGATCAGCACGGCCTCACCGCTGTCGCGGAACATGATGCTGCTCGGCTTGATGTCGTGATGGATGACGTTCTGCCGGTGCAGATCAGCCAGAGCGGTGGCAATCTTGCCGGCGATCACCCTCGCCTCTTCATACGGGATCGGCAGGTCGCCGAGCCGGTCATAGAGTGTTTTGCCGGGGATGCGCTCGATCACCACATAAGGCTGCCGGTCGAAATCGCCGGAGCCGAAACAAAGCGGCACGTGCGGTCCGGCGAGCCGCGGCACGATCATCTGCTCCATCTCGTAAGAGACGATCGCCGCCGGATCCTCGCCCTCGGAAATCCTCGGGATCTTCATCAGCAGGGGAACATTGATGCCGGGATGGGTCACGCTCCACAGCGTCGCCATGCCGCCCTGATGGACGCGCTCGCCGATCGCAAAACCGTCGAGCTCTGCGCCCGGCTGAATCGAAGGCTTCGCCATCGCTCAGCGCCCCTCGAGCAGGCGATCGGCCAGCCACCGCGGCAGGCCGTTGGCGCGGATCCGGTCCGCCGCGGTCTCGACGTCATACGGCACGCGGCAATAGGTGATCTCGCGCGTCGCGGTATCGAGCATGGCAAACGCCGCCGCCGGATTGCCGTCACGCGGCTGCCCGACCGAGCCGACAACCGCCAGCCAGCGCCGGCCACCGAGCAACTGCACCGGGACATCCGAGGTCGGCACGAAGCTCGTCATCTTCGCCGCCGACGACATCGAATAGAGCGCGGGCTGATGGATGTGCCCGCAGAAGGTAACGTGGACATGGGGCTGTGCGTCCGTCGCTTCGATGCTGCGGGCGGCATCCGAGGTGCCCTCGACATAGCGCCACCGCGCAGGATTACTTGCTTCGGAATGCACGTAGAGGCGATCGTCCTCCTGTTGCGTCAGCGGCAATTCGGCGAGGAACCGCCGCTGCGGTGCGCTCAGCCGCCCGCGCGTCCATTCGATCGCCGCCTGGGCCGCGCCATTCATGGTCTCGGACGGCGTGCCGATGGCGTTGTCGTGGTTGCCGCGCACGGCGATGGCGCCGTCATGGACAAGGTCCATCACGGTCTCGACCGCCCATTCGGGATCGGCGCCATAGCCGACGATGTCGCCGAGGCAGATGATCCGCTCGGCGCCGCGCGCGCGCGCCGCTGCAAGGCAGGCGCTGAACGCCTGCCGGTTGGCATGGATATCCGCAAACACCGCAAGACGCACATCTTCCTCCGCGTCCATGATCGCACCGCTTCCGGCACGCGTCTCGATGGATATCAAACTACGGGACGCATGCGGCCCGCAATGATGCGGAAGACTGGGATAGGCAGGGGCCCGCGCGCGATCAGCGCTTCTTTGGCGCTTCCAGGCCCTTGATCACCAGCGCCAGCAGCGCGTCGATCCGAGCAGCCGTTTCCGGACTGCTCCATTCGTCCGAATGCGCGGGGTGATGATAGCGGATGGTGGCGTCGAACACCGCGCGCGCTGAAACCTTGACGTCGGTGACCTGGAAGACCCCCTGTTTCACGCCGTCGGACAGAATATCCGCGACCTGACCGATCAGGCGCTCCTTGTGCGCGTGCACGACCTCGCAGGCTTCCTGCGCCAGCGTCAGGTAGGTCTGGAACATCTCGGGATCTTCGGAAACCTTCTTGTACTTGATCTCGAACATCGTGCGCAGCCACTTCTCCAGCCTGGCAGGCGCCGGTCCGGAGGATTCCGCGATCTTCTGCAGCGGCGCGTTGGCGCGGTCGAGCCAGCGTTTTGCAACCGCCTGGCGCAGCGACGCCTTGCTGGGGAAATGGCGGTAGACGCTGCCGTGGCTGACATCCAGCGCACGGGCAACGTCCACAACCGTGGCCTTGGCCAGCCCGTAGCGGCGCAACACGTCCTCGGTAACCTCGAGAATTCGCTCAGGGGTCAAAACCACGACTTCGTTCATGCGCACACCTGCGAAATGATGGAACGGGTGGTCATTTAATCCCCTTTAGAGCGATTTCGAAGAAACGCGTCAAAACAGGAAGCTAGAGCACCAATGCTCTAGCGCTTGGAAGGTTCAGCTTTTCAGCGGTCCCAAACGGGTGGCCTGGGCTTCCAGATGGCGAGCCACCTGGGCGTTCAGCCAACGGCTGATTTGTGTCGTCAGATTAATGATTTCGATTGTCATGGCTTAAATCCTCTTCAAGTACCCGGGCTCAGTGCCAGCGACCCCGGATGACGCCCCTATCCGCGGCGTCGAAGAAGGATATAGCATGTCTCGCTGACAGATTTCAATATCTGTCAGTCAGTTTTTCGTGATCGAAACCCCTTCCGGCCGCCCGAATCCGCGGGCACTCGGCCCAGGCCTGGCCCGGAATTATCCCAGCCGTTTTCCCGGCCGTTTGTCTCGCTTTGTTTGTCTCATTTGGGCGGCCCTGCTAAAGCACGGCGTAAAAAACAATTCGCCGGAGTCGTCGATGATCCCCCGCTACACCCGCCCGGAAATGGCCTCCATCTGGGAGCCGCAGACCCGCTTCAAGATCTGGTTCGAGATCGAGGCGCATGCAGCCGACGCGCAGGCGGAACTCGGCGTCATCCCCAAGGAAGCCGCCAAAACCGTCTGGGCCAAGGCGCGTAACGTCACCTTCGACATCGCCCGCATCGACGAGATCGAACGCGAGACCAAGCACGACGTCCTCGCCTTCACGACCCATCTGGCCGAGATCGTCGGCCCCGAGGCGCGCTTCATTCATCAGGGCATGACCTCCTCCGACGTGCTCGACACCTGCTTCAACGTGCAGCTCACCCGCGCCGCCGACCTGCTGCTTACCGATATCGACAAGGTTCTGGCCGCGCTGAAGAAGCGCGCCTTCGAACACAAGATGACGCCGACCATCGGCCGCTCCCATGGCATCCATGCCGAGCCCGTGACGTTCGGCCTCAAGCTCGCTTATGCCTATGCGGAATTTTCCCGCGCCCGCGAACGCCTGATCGCCGCCCGCAAGGAAGTCTCGACCTGCGCGATCTCGGGCGCCGTCGGCACCTTTGCGCAGATCGATCCGCGCGTCGAAGAACATGTCGCCAAGGCGATGGGACTGACGCCGGAGCCGATCTCGACGCAAGTGATCCCGCGCGACCGCCACGCGATGTATTTTGCAACGCTCGGGGTGATCGCCTCCTCGGTCGAACGTCTCGCCACCGAGATCCGCCACCTGCAGCGCACCGAAGTACTGGAAGCCGAAGAGTTCTTCTCCGAGGGCCAGAAGGGTTCTTCGGCGATGCCGCACAAGCGCAACCCGGTGCTGTCGGAAAACCTCACCGGTCTGTCGCGCATGGTGCGCGCCTATGCGATGCCGGCGATGGAGAACATCGTGCTCTGGCACGAGCGCGACATCTCGCACTCATCCGCCGAACGCATGATCGGCCCCGACGCCACCGTGACGCTCGATTTCGCGCTGATGCGCCTCGCCGGCCTGGTCGAGAAGCTCCTGGTTTACCCCGAGAACATGCAGAAGAACCTCGACCGCCTCGGCGGCCTCGTGCATTCGCAGCGGATTTTGATGGCGCTGACGCAAAAGGGCGCCAGCCGCGAGGACGCCTACAAATACGTGCAGCGCAACGCAATGCCGGTATGGCGCGGCGAAGGCGATTTCCTGACGCTGCTGAAAAAAGACCCCGACGTGAAGAAGCACCTGAGCGACGCCGAAATCGAAGAACGCTTCGACCTCGGCTATCATTTCAAGCACGTCGACACGATCTTCAGGCGCGTGTTCGGGGCAGCGTAGAATTACAAGGGTTAGAGCGCTTTCAAGCCGCAAACGAACAACACAAGAAACGGATCTCCCATGCCCATCGTCAACCGCATCGCCGCTTTGTCAGATGAAATGGCCGCCTGGCGCCATGACTTCCACGAGAATCCGGAATTGCTCTACGAAGTCCACCGTACCGCCGGCATCGTAGCCGACCGCTTGCGCGAATTCGGCTGCGACGAGGTGGTGACGGGCATCGGCCGCACGGGCGTCGTCGGCGTGATCCGCGGCCGCAAGAGCACGTCCGGCAAGACCATCGGCCTGCGCGCCGACATGGATGCGCTGCCGATCGAGGAAACTTCGGGTGTATCCTACGCCTCCAAGATTCCCGGCAAGATGCATGCCTGCGGCCATGACGGACACACCGCGATGCTGCTTGGCGCGGCCAAATATCTCGCCGAGACGCGCAATTTCGACGGTACGGCTGTCGTCATCTTCCAGCCGGCCGAAGAAGGCGGCGCCGGCGGCAAGGCGATGGTCGACGATGGATTGATGACCCGCTGGGGCATTCAGGAAGTCTACGGCCTGCACAACATGCCCGGCTTGCCCGAAGGGCACTTCCACACCACGCCGGGCGCAATGCTCGCTTCAGCGGATAAGATCGAGATCACGGTGCACGGCAAGGGCGGCCATGCGGGCTCCGGTCCGCACAACGCGGTCGACAGCGTGTTGGTCGGCTCGCAGATCGTCAACGCGTTGCAGTCGATCGTATCGCGCAACGTCGATCCGCTCAAATCGGCCGTGATCTCGATCACCATGTTCCAGGCCGGCACCGCCTTCAACATCATCCCGGAGACCGCCAAGCTCGGTGGAACGGTGCGCACGCTCGATCCTGCAATCCGCGATCTCGTCGAGCGCCGCATCAGCGAGGTCGCCGACAGCGTGGCGCGGGCTTACGGCGGATCGGCCGAAGTCAAATACACACGTTCATATCCGGTGACGGTGAATCACGCGCGAGAGGCCGGCATCGCCGCAGAAGTGGCCCGCGATGTCGTCGGCGCCGACCGCGTCAACGAGCGCGCGTTGCCACTGATGGGTTCGGAAGATTTCGCATTCATGCTGGAAGCGCGCCCCGGCGCTTTCATCTTTCTCGGCATGGGCGACGGCAATGAATGCCACCACCCCGGCTACAAGTTCAACGACAATATCCTCGGCCACGGCGCATCGTACTGGGTGCGGCTGATCGAGAAGTCGATGCCGGCGGGTTGACGACGCGCCACGGCGTTCGGCGTCTCGCCGTCAAGGTCGACTAGCTCTTGATCTGTCCCGATAACATGTCACTTCAAGCACATCGACACGATCTTAAGCGGGTTTTTGGGGAGAGCTGAAGCGCAAATGAGCAGCGTGATTGCGGTCAGTGCGCGTGCCGGCCACCATTTCAGCAAGACGCCCGGTCTCAGCATCCGCTTGCTGAAAGGCCTCGGCGTTGCCGGCGACGCGCACATGGGCGAGACGGTCAAGCACCGCTCGCGCGTCCGCCGCGATCCGACGCAGCCCAATCTGCGTCAGGTGCATTTGATCCATGCCGAACTTTTCGACGAGCTGCGCGCAAAAGGCTTTGTCGTCCAGCCCGCCGACCTCGGCGAAAACATCACCACGTCAGGCATCGACCTGCTGGCGCTGCCGACCGGTGCACGGCTTCATCTTGGTGCCAGCGCCGTCGTCGAAATCACCGGCCTGCGCAATCCCTGCATCCAGATCGACGATTTCCAGAAGGGCTTGATGGCGGCCACGCTGGATCGCGATGCCGACGGCAATCTCATCCGCAAGGCCGGGGTCATGAGCATCGTGATATCAGAAGGCGACGTGCGGCCCGGTGACCCGGTTCGCATCGAGATGCCGGCGGAACCGCACCGGCCGCTGTTGCCGGTCTGACCGCGCGCGCTGCTGGCTTTCCGCCCTTGCCAAGATGATTTGAATCACCCCAGATTGGCTTGTTCTGAAGATCTTGCGCCGGCGACCGCCTGATGGACGGGCCGCCGGGCGGTCAAATCAACCCAACGGTAACCGCGGATCGGTTAAAATCGCAGCGTGGCAGCTCCTCCAACCATTCTCGTCTTCGATTCCGGCCTTGGCGGCCTCACGGTCTTGCGCGAGATCGTGGGCGCGCGGCCCGACGCCCATTATGTCTACGTTGCCGACGACGCGTTCTTCCCCTATGGCCACCATACCGAAGAGCAGATCATCGCCCGCGTGGTGCCGCTGGTCGGCGAGCTGATCGCGGCCCACTCCCCCGATCTGGTGGTGATCGCCTGCAATACCGCCTCCACGCTGGTCATGTCGCATCTGCGCAGCGCCTATTCCGTGCCGTTCGTCGGCACCGTGCCCGCGATCAAGCCGGCCTGCGCCAGCTCAAGAACAAAACGCGTGTCGGTGCTCGGCACCAAGGGCACCGTGAAGCGGGAGTACACAAGGAAACTGATCGACGATTTCGCGCAGGGCTGCGAGGTGACGCTGGTGGGCTCGGGTGAACTGGCCTCGCTGGCCGAACGCGCGCTCAACGGCTTTTACGTCAGCGACAAGGACATCTCGGCCGAACTCGCGCCCTGCTTCGTCGATCACGGCAACGCCCGCACCGACACCGTCGTGCTGGCCTGCACCCACTATCCGCTGTTGCTGGACCGCCTGGTGAAGTTGGCGCCATGGCCGGTCGACTGGATCGACCCCGCACCCGCCATCGCGCGGCGCGTATCCGATTTGCTCGGCGGACCGGGGCGCGAATCCGACACCGCCGGCGCCGAGATGGTTTTTACCTCGAAGCGACCGCACACCCTGAGCCAGGCCTTGATGCCGTTTTTCGGCGGGCGGGTGCCGGCGTAGCGGATATACGCCGTAGGATGGGTAGAGCGAAGCGAAACCCATCATCGTCCATCCATAACGAAAAGTGATGGGTATCGCGGAGCCTGTCATCGGGCGCGCATTCGCGCGACCCGTTGGCTCCACCCATCCTACGGATTCGATGCGGCGGTAAATACCGCCAACTGAGCATCGAAGGCGCGCCTGAACGCCGGCCGCGCTTCGCCGCGGGCTACATAGGCGGAGAGGTTCGGATATTCGTTCAATATACCAGATGCATTCAACCGGCGCAGCACGGTGACCATCAGAAGGTCACCGGCGCTGAACGCACCATCGAGCCAGTCGGCATCGCCGAGGCGACGGGAAAGTTCGCCCAGCCGGTCGCGGGTGCGATCCTTGACGATTGGCAGGCGCTGCTCGTACCAGCCCTTGTCGCGCTCCAGGAGAACGGCGTTTTGCAGATCAACGATCGGCGGCTCCACCGTGCTGAGCGCGGCGAACATCCATGTGATCGCGCGCGCCCGGGCGTTCGCATCATCAGGCAGCAGTCCAGCATGGCGCTCCGCGATATGGAAAACGATTGCCCCCGACTCGAACAAGGCCAGATCGCCTTCTTCATAGGTCGGAATCTGCCCGAAAGGGTGAAGCGCACGATGCGCGCCTTCCTTCATCTCGCTGAACGAAACAAGACGAACGTCGTAAGACTGGCCCACTTCTTCGAGCGCCCAGCGAACACGCATGTCACGTGCCTGTCCCTTGCCGCGGTCGGGCGAATTTTCAAAGGCCGTGATGGTGGGGATCATTGGAGGGCTCCGGTTAATTGGGTGACGCCGTCGGGATTTGTGTCCGGAGGACGAACGACCAGCGCGGCTCCCGACAACCTGACTCGTCTTTTTTGGCTAGGACCAGTTGCTCTCGGCGTTCCCGGATGCACCGCAGCCAGAAGCGCGATTACGCGCGTCTTTGACGCGCTATGGTGATGCGCTGCTGATCCGGAGTCCATCCAACGGCTGGATGCATGGTTCCCGGTTCTGCGGAGCAGCGTTACACGCTGCACCGCGTCCGGGACACGACGAGTATCAAGCCAGAGCTCGCGCGATCGGATTGAGTCACCGCCCTGCCGAATCTGCTGCTTCGCTCCCCACGCAACCGCAATCTTGTAACCCGCATGCGACAAATCAACCCGACGGGCAAATCACTTACGATTTACGGAAATCGTGTCAAGCCCCAGAATCAAAAATATTTCTGTTTACCAGAACACAAATCAGGGGCATATATTCGCCCATCCCGTCCTACTCAGAAGGGCGTCGGCCGTCGTCACGGACGTTGGGCGGGTTGCGGTGGACGCTGGTTTGCGCCTCGACGACGGCGTGGATAAGCGTACGGCAAAACCGTGTGGTCCTGGCACCCGTTGCAGGTGTCAAGCTGTCGGAGAAGCGCAAGCGGGAACGGCGGCGACGGAGTCAACCAAGAACTCGTCTCCGGGGAGAGCACGGCATAAGCCGTAAAGCCATTGCGCAGGG
>NZ_JAFCLX010000053.1:0-48124 GCF_018130205.1 Bradyrhizobium sp. AUGA SZCCT0222 | reverse complement strand
TAACGAGCTTTCAGCGACACCGTACTCTGCTTTTCTATAGCGGACGCGACTTCATCGATCACGATGGCTTTGTCTTCAGGATGCAGCGTGCTGCTCCACTCGAATGCTGGAACCTCCTTTTCGGAAACGCCCCAGAATTCGCGAAGCATCTGATTGAGATGAACGCAGCTACCCTTCTCGTCACTGATCCAAATCATCACAGGTGCGTTCTCGGCCATTAGCCGAAAACGTTCTTCGGACGCGCGAAGTTCGATCTCAGCCTGCTTCTCTGCGGTGATGTCGTGTGCTACGCCGATAAATCCTATGTGATGCCCATGCTCATCGAACCTGGGCCGAGAGACGGCGTTTACCCATCGCCAATCGCCATTTCCCCGAGCGATTCTTATTTGTACTGAGAAGGGGTTGCCGGATGCAGAATTGGAGTTCGGTACCAGTGTCCGCAATTGCTCGGGCTCTGCTAATTGGGCAGCGTCGTCCGGGTGCACACGGCTGCGCCAATCGAGCTTTAGCGCCTCGTCGTGGCTGAGTGCGAAGAAGTCAGAATAAGCATGGTTCACGAAGGAGCGTTCGCCGTTGAGCTGAGTAACCCACATTGGAATAGGTGCACTATTAGCTATTGACCGAAATCGCTCCTCGCTCTCCCTCAGAATCCGTTCCGCAAGTTTCGAGTCCGTCACATCGAAATGCGCGCCAATTAAGCGAACGGGCCGACCATCCGAATCACGTTCTATTTGAGCCGCAACGCGTACCCATCGCGTCTGACCGTCACTTGGCCTAACGATGCGGTATTCCGCCGAGTAGAGTTGGGTCGCACCGGCCAAAGCATCCAGAAATTGCTGTTCTGTCGGTATCCGATCTTCGGGATGTATACGCGCAACCCAACTCTCATGAGACTCATTAGTGGCTGTTGGGGGGAGGCCGTGGATCGCTAGGTATTCTGGAGATCTCCGATTGCGATATCCGTCCCTCAGGTCAACTTCAACTCCACCAATGCCAGCAATCCGATGAATGAGAGCGAGCTCCGACTCGCGCGCCTGAAGCGTGCGGATCAGCTCATTTACGTCCTGGTCGGCGTCAATTACGAATACACTCAACTATAAGCCTCAATAGCCATCCCTGCAGAATCACCGAGCTTGGCCTATCAATCAACTTCGGCCAGGGTTGACGGTTCCATCGGTGCGCTTAGACCAGCTTAGGGCCCGTGATTGATGCGGTAGTTCGTCGGTTGCGGAGTCGTGGGCATGACTCCTGACTGCGAAAAGAACCTTATGGCAGCCCCTCATCGGCCGCATATGTTGAAAGTCAAATTGCGTCAGTATGGTCTCTCATTCAACATACCGTTCGCGACGCTGCAGGAGTTAAGGATCGCACTGCCCGAAGGGATACTATCAAAGGAGCTGATGTCCGCTCTTGGCAGCGTCGGATGGGCTCTTGCCATACAAAGTCCGACGAGCATGAAGCATCATTCCAATCACCGGTTTCTTGCTTTGCGTGAAGGTCCGTCAGAGGAAAGCCTCCATGAGCGACTAAAAGCCCGTCCGGAAAAAGCAACGCCCGAGGTGCATTTGCGAATATTCGACCTGCGCAGTATGCGACAGCTCAACGCGGCGAATGCCATACTGATTGATGAGCGAGCAGACTGCCGCGGGCAAACACAGACATTACTATATATTGCATCCGAGATCGATTTTGCGACGGCGCGCGCCGAACTGATGAATATCTGGGCGAGCGGACTGGGGGTGCGTTTCTTCACCGTGATGACGATCGCCCAGATCTTCATCAGTTCGGAGTGGCGTTTCGGGGCTGTCAGGACCCAACGGACGTCGCCCGTCGATGACGGGGTCGGCAATTTCGTTACTCAACCCCGTTCCAATCTCCTATTTGCTGGCCCATAGTGCGGCGGGACGCGGCCCCTGGGGCGCGGTGAGTTGATCCAATGAGACGGCCTTATCTGATCGCAGGATTGCTTTTGGCGTTGCTCGGGACGCCAGCTTTGGCCGCGGTAAAGCAAATAAGCATCTTGCACAGCGGCTTTCCAAATCGCACGCCTATCCACCTTCTGATTGAGGCATTGCTCGCGCTCGGTTATGAGGACGGCAATACGGCAGCGATTGAACTACTTGGCGGGGAAGGAGACGCCAAACGGCTAGACGCGCTGGTAGCGGGCCTTGCTTCCAAAAAGCCGGATGTGATCGTAGCGCTTACCTCGCCAGCCGTCCTCGCGTTGAAGCGGGCCGGTGTCGGAACGCCCGTCGTCTTCGCATTCGTCACTGACCCCGTGAGGCAGGGGATCGTTTCGAGCCTTTCCCGGCCGAGCGGCAATTTCACGGGCGTCACTTACAGCGAGGCGACGCTCGGCGGTAAAAGGCTGGAGCTGCTGCTCGATGCCCTTCCAGGCACGCGGCGTGTCGCCGTAATATGGAGCCGAGCATTTTCCGAGAACGCCGCCATTTTCGACGTCATCCGGCAGGCGGGGCAGGCTCGGGGGGTCGAGGTTTTCTCCCGGGAGGTGGAGGGTGCGCAAGACCTCGCGCCTGCCTTCGATGACGCCAAAGGCTCGGGTGCGCAGGCTCTCATCTTCCTTACCGACAATTTGATGTTTGGGCGGCGCAAGGAAATCGCAGCGTTGGCACTTTCTCACCAGCTGCCATCAATCCATTCGTTTGCACCTGAAGCCAGGGATGGTGCATTAATGTCGTACGGCCCCGACTTGGCTGAGAACTATCGGCGTGCTGCGGCGCTCGCCGACCGCGTTCTCAAAGGCGCGCGTCCGGCTGATTTGCCGGTCGAGGAGCCGACGCATTTTACCCTGTGCGTCAACCTCAAGACTGCGAAGGCGCTCGGCCTCAATATTTCTCCTGCTCTACTTGCCAGGGCTGACGAGGTGATCGAATAGGAATTCTGTTTCTGTTGCGGGTGCATAAGGCTTGGCATTTTTCGGACCTGATCGGTCAGCTTGTTGATGTCCATTCGCCGCGCGCTAAAGCGGTACGTGCTGGGAACATGATCGGAAGGACGTATAAGAGACATGCAGCGAAACACCGCACTCGTCTCATCAGCTCAGGCGGGCAAATGGGACTGGCGGAGTTGCAGTCCGTTGTGGTGTGTCTCTTTGCTGCACTTCGATTCCGGCCTTACGGGCCCTCACCGATCTACTGGATCACGCGGTCCGCCCGCTTGAGCACCTCGGGCGGCATCGTGATGCCGATGTCCCGCGCCGTATTGAGGTTCACGATTAGCTCGTAGGGCGTAACCCTTTCCACCGGCAGCTCGCCCGGGTTGGCTCCCTTCAAAACTTTATCGACGTACACCGCCATGCGGCGGATCGACTCGACTTGGCTCGTTCCATAGGCGAGGAGGCCCCCAGCGCCGACCCGGGACGGTGCAAAGATGGTGGGAAGCCGATCCCTGGCTGCTAGCTCGGCGATCCTCTTCGCATGAACCCCTACTACCGGTTCTTCCAGTATCAGCAGAGCGTCGGCGTGCTCTTGCCTGAATACAGCGAACGCTCCTTCCAGGTCCGGATTCGGCGCTGCCACTCTGAGGCGCAGAGTCTGGAGGCCCATTGCTTGTGCCTCTGCCTCGCTGGCCTTAATCAAGGCCTCGGAGACGCCTTGATCGCCCAGCAGAGCCACGCGCTTGAACCCAGGAATCGCCTCCTTGAGGAGCTCGAGCTGCTTCTTAGCTTGCTGCGGGTCAAAGCTCGTCGTGCCTGTGAGGTTTCCGCCAGGCCGCTCCAGATTCGCGACAACATTGTCTGCCACCGGATCGACTACGACGGCGAAGACAATCGGGATATTCTTGACCGCCTTCTTTGCGGCCCGCGCCGTTACGGCACCCGTCACGGCGATGATGTCCAAGTTGAGACGGACCAGTTCGGCAAGAAGATCGGGAAATCGCTCGTACTGCCCTTCCGCGAATCGTGGCTCGATTGCGATGTTGTGGCCTTCGACATAACCGAGGTCGGCAAGTCCTTGTCGGAATGCCTCGAAGTGGGGCGCTGACCGGTCCACAGGATTGAGAAACCCAACCCGCGGGACTTTGGTGGCTTGCTGCGCCTCGGGCGAGCCGCCTGCCAGAAACACTATCAAAGCCGTGACGATTGCGAACGCGATTCTCGTAGGACGCACGGCTGCCTCCCGATCACGCTGTTGACGATCCCACTGTACGCCTCTGCTTCAACGAGAACAACTAACTCTGAACCGCAACCGAAACTCAAGTCTTTCGGAATCGGAAGGTATTGGCAGGCTGCATTGAGCAATGTCCGCTCTCCCATCTCGGACATTGGTTCTGGCCGGACATCGGCCCATTTTTTTCTGCTAATAGGTATCGATTCCCCCGCGCCGAGGTGCGTCTTGGGCCCGGCGAGGATGATCGTTGGAGAGCTTGACACCCAGACCCGGAATTAGAGAACAAAATCGGAAGTACCGACAGCGTTAGGGCCGGGCTCATCTGGCTGGAGTAAGCCATCCTCGTTCGGCCGACTCTCGAGCCGGCAATGGCGGCTTGAGTGGACCGATGGCTTGTGCCTGAGCACGGAACGTCTTGGCATTGATGTCGGGCGCCGCCAGCACAACACGGCCTAGCCGGGCAATCACTCGGTCTTTGCCTTCGAGGCGAAGTTGGCGCAGGGTCTCGACTGTCAACATGGCACCCATGCTGTGCGCCACCACCATAATGTCGCTGACCTCGGAACTGTTGCTTAGCATCGTCAACAAAGCCATCAGATGATCACGAGAATAGTTTGCCGATTGCTTGTCCATTTCATAAGCACCGACCCGACCTTGCGATGGCTACGCGAACAGGATCGGAATTCCGTCGATGTTGATGTCCGCTTGCAATTGCGCGATCCGGAACAGCGACTCTTGGAAGGTGTTGTTGAACCCGTGCACGAACACAAAGGCTTTGTGCTTTTTCCGCCGAGTGTTGCCTTGCGGAGCGACGGCTTTGCGAAAATCGGCTTCGCTCAGTGCGGCCTGATCCACTACAGCAAAGCTGCTCCCTGGATCGGGAGTTGCGGTCGGCATTTCGATATTGCCGGGCTTGTGGTTAGGGGGTACCGAGACGGCAAACTTTGCAAAGTTGAGCGCATTGGCGCGGTTCGCGGTGAATACGTTTCCTGACGAAACCTCGCGATCACGCGTAGTCGCCACATAGATTTGCAGCGTCTTCCCGCCTCCCGAGGCCGCCACGGGCGTCAGCACTTCTGGCCCAAGTCTGGCTGCGCAACCGACCAAAAGGAAGGAAAGTAGAACGGCGACTGACCTGCCTATCGTGCAACCGCTACTCCACATCGACATAGCAACTGACTCCCCACCCAATGCGCATTAATACTATTGCTCTTGGGCCAACGGCGTGCGGTGACCATGTGGTTAGTGTCCGCTCAGCACCAGCGTCTTGATGGGCAGCAGCAAGGCCTGAATCCGCAATAGAATTGCGTGCACGAGGCCAGTGGCGTCAACGACGTGCAGCGCGAATTTCTTGAATGAACCCAGTTTCCCGGACGAAATCAATTCGTGATTGCTGGTGTAGGCGTTGGCGATACAGCTGCTGCCGGGCGTCACGCCCTCCAGCCCGCCCTTGTAGATCGGCTCCATGAAAACGAGAATGGTGCCAGGACGCACGGTGCTCTGCGCCTCGATCAGCTGTTCGCCGCCCCTGAACTGGCCGGCCGCGATGTAGTCCTGCACATTGGTCACCACCATCGGAATGATCGTCCACGGCTTGGAAATGCAGGTGGCCTCGGCCACCATTCCGACCTTCATGACCTGAGCCTCGATCTGCCCAAACCCCGCCGAGAGGGCACGCCGACCCGCACCGTCCGGAATCAGGACGCCGGCCGTCCGTATCATTGGATTGACGATATCGCCCGGCCTCAGCCCGAACTGCTCGACCCGCCCGTCGAACCCTGCACGAATGAAGGTCTTGTCCAGATCGACCTGCGCTTCGGCCAACGCCGCCTCTGCGCTAGCTTTCTCGGCGGGGAGAAGAGCGGTGACGCGGACCGCCGCGGATTGCTTTGAAGCGTTGGCGGCATCGAGCGAGCCCTGCCGGCCGGCTTGCAGCACCGTGAGTTTTTCGATGTCACGCTGCGGGACGATACCGGGATTGCGTTGTTGGAGGTCCCGCTTGGTGTTCAGCTCATCGGTCGCTTGCTGATAATCGCCCTGCGCCTGCAGGATCTGCCCTTCGGCCTTGAGAACATCGGCCTGCGCCGACAGCATGGCGGCATCGACTTCGGCGATCTTGCGTTTGGCCGTCAGCAGCGCTGCCTCCTGTTTGGCGCTGTCCAGTCTGAAAATCACCTCACCTTGTTTGACGGATGCGCTGACATCGATGTTAACCTCTGCCACCCGGCCGGCTACTTCGGACATTAGCGGGACGGTACGGTAGTACAACGTCGCCGAAGTGGTCGACGGATGATAGTAGAAGATCATCGTGATCAGCGCGACGGTGAGCATCAGGCAGCCGATGATGCCAAATCTCAGCTCGAACCAGACCGAATAGAGCGTGATTTCGTGGCCGAAGCGCTTTCCTTGCCGATAGCGGCGATAGAGATAGTCCGGCAAGATTGTCACGAGCGAACAAAGGATGATCTCAAGCATGAACCTGTGCCTCACTCTTGGCGGCGGGCCTGTTCGTGCCGGCCGCGTGGGCTGCAGCTTCAGCCGGCGGCTCGGTTGGGTCCGGTCCAGCCGGAACGCCGGCCAGCTTTTCGACCGATCCGGCAATCCTGCGTAGCGGTGTGATGAAGTCCGGCAAGTCGATCATCGCGAGGAACAGGCCGATCACCCAGAACAAATGGTTGTGCGTAAAAAGTGCCAGTAGACCGAGCACAGCAACGATCTCGAATTGCAGCTTGTGAGTTCAGTGCGCCATCCGCTCCGGCAAGGTGTGCAAGTGCAGGTAGAGATTGCCGACCCCGAGAACGGCGCCGATCAGGAGGATGCCCATAACGATCATCAAAACGTCGGTGTCACCCGGCGCGGTGATGAAACCTGGAAGGTGATGGGGCGCAGCCGGGTGCGGTGGCTCGTTCACGGAGTTACTCCATCCGAATTAAAATCAACATCGGTCATCACACGATGCGGCCCGCGACTATTTAAATCGGACCGTTACCCCGCCCACTGCAGCCGACACTTCAGCGCCGACCTTCGGGCCGCTGAGCTGCAGTATCACGCCATTGGCATTCTGCAATTGAACGCCTGCAGCCCCGGCCGCAACCGCACCGCCGGCTCCGATCGCGCTGTAACTGCCTTCAAACGCAGCCGGGCTATTCAGATTGACGGCCCGTCCGACCAGCTTGGTTGTCGAGGCTCCGATCGTGAAGCCGATGCTCATGCCCGATACGGTGAACGGATAGCGCTTGCCTCGGAAGGTCAGTACGCCCTCACCGCCGCCAGCTCCGACAATGAAGCCACCTTTCGTGAACACGACGGCAACTTGACCGGTTTCGGCCCGCGAGGGCGTACTAAAACTAGCTAAGCCTGCCAGCAAGGCAACCAGAGCGACGTTTATGCCTAATTTTTTCATGACTTTTTCCTTTGAAGAGACGCGATGAGACGCCGACTATTCGGCATTCGATGCTGTTTACATTCAACGTAGAAAATCCGGCTCCGCAAAGGCCGCGTTCGGATACTTGTAAAAGCCTCCTCCGGTTTTTACGCCCAGGTTTTTCTTGTCGAGGAAGTGTGCCTGTATTCTGCGTTCTTCTTCAGTTGCGCATACCCCTCACGTCGCTGCAGCGACGTGGTACATGGTCTCCAATCCGACGATGTCCATCAACGCGCAAGGACCGAGCGACTTCAAGCAGATCATCCAGGTCTTGTCGATGTCCTCCGCCGAAGACACGTCATTGGCGATCAGCGCCAGCCCGGAATCGACCAGGGTATCGCCCGTTTCTGTCTCTAGACCAATTCAACATGCATCATCTGCTCCCCCTGCCTCGCAACTTGCCCGACCGGAGATCACTTCTTCATCTTGATGCCCTGGTCGGTTCTATAGTCTTTGAAGACGACGTCGATCGCCTCGATGACCTTCTTGCCCGGATTGGCCTTGCAATGGACGATGACTTCGTGTTGCAGAGCTTTGGCGCGCGAGACCTGCATCATGTGCTTCTTGCCAAGGCCGTTGTACCAACCGCTATACCAGGCAGCCAAGTAATCCGCGTCTTCCTGAAACGTATTCGCCAGTTGAGCGCAGGTCAGCTTCTGAACGTCGAGATAGCCGTCGCGGTCGGCGTATGTCTTGAGTTCGACCTGGGCAAAGGCATGGCCCGCAAAAACGATGCCTGCGCAACCCAAAATCAGTTTCTTTGCGATCATTTCAATGTTTCTTTCTAGCATTTTCACACATTAATTTTCAGCGGCCCGATCACTGGCGGGTTCACTGCTTGCGACCATGAACCCGCGATCAGCAGCGTTGACAACGAAATCGGAAACGCTGAGCGTTTCGCTGAGCCGGATGCTGGTTAGGAAGCCGCAGCGCTCCGAAGCGCTGCGGCTCTTCTCGTCGTTAAGAAACGACTTACTGGCAGACCGTGACGATCCGTCCGTAGGCGTCCGCGACCTGCGAGCATGCTCCCGCAGCCCCATAGTAGGCTCCGGCCGCAACGGCGCCACCTACTACGGCTCCGCCGACTATGGCCCGGCGCGTGGTGCGTCGGGCAACGCCGGCGTAACTCATCGGCGTCAGCGGACGGCCGATCCTGGCTTCGGCTGACGAAACCAGCGATGACTGTCCATTGTGGGGCAGTTGACCTCCCCAGAAAAAGGCGCCGACGCCGAGAACGGTCGCGAACCACAGTCGGAATAAGGTTGTTCGGGTCATCGCTTGTCTCCTGTCTTGGTGGTGGTGCCCTGCGGGACTTCGTCGATATCGGAGAGATCGCCGAGCGCGATCTTCTTGAAGGAAGGATCCGCCTTGAACGCGAAGGCGTCGGCCGCCACATCGGTCTTCCAGTCCTTGATCCGCAGGGTGTATTGCGGCGCTTCGCCGATGCCCTTGCTGGTAATCACGTACTTGCGCGGGATCGGCTTCGCGCCGGATTCGATCCAGATCTGCCAGTCTGTTTCCACGTTACGGAATGCAAGGTGGTCGCATTCGACGCCGTCGATGACGCCCTTGCCAATGACGGCGGCCTCAACCACGTCGGTCATCAAGACATTGAAGACGTTGGAAAGCAGCAAATCGGCACCAGGCGCTACCACTCCATGCTTATCTCGGAGTACATCAATCAATTCCTCTGCAGTGCCGGGGGCTTCGATCTGGGCGTAGTCCTTGCCGTCCTTGTTGTTGACGGTCAGCATTTTGCCGTCAAACACAATCTCGACGTCGCGGTAACCACCCGTTCGGGTGGCACGAAGCTTGTCCGGACGGCTCAATTGCACCTGTCCGGAGCTTGTGAACTGGATTTTCTGTAACTTTGACGTAATCACCTCGATATCGGAGTCGTAAGTTACGGCGAGAGTCTTCTGGCCGGAAACATAGTCCGCCATTCCCTTTAGAAGCTTCTCGGCTTCGCCGTTCTGGGCACGGGCAGCGGGCATTACGGAAACACTCACCATGAGCGCGGCCCCGATCAAAATTCCGTGCCGTGGTATCACTTGCTTCACACCCATCATCGCAATTTTCTCCCGTTCAAAATGTCAACATCGGTGGCCTTCTATCGACAGTAGCGGGCGCCTTACGATTGCGCCAGTGATGTCGCAGCTCGAGATCGTTTTAGGAAACCCACAAGATCGCGGCCATGATCCGGGCACGATGCAAGTTCTGAGGATGGCTACCTGAGCCTAAGGCTGAAAGCGGAGTATACTAATTTAGATTAAGGCTGGTTCGAGACCTTGAAACGAGCCCTTGCGCTTCTCGAACAACGCGCTCCCAAGGTCAAAAGGCCCAGTGTAGCTTTAATAACAACAGAACCAGCCGGCGATTCAGCACAAATCGGGATGGCACAAACTGCATATAATGAAAGTTGACGAGGCAATTCGGAAACGAGCGGCTCCGCTCCCATTTTATGATGCAACCGGCTGGTTTTTTCTACTGGTCAAAAAAAAACGAAACGGCCCCAGCCTCGGGAAGAGATGCTGGGGCCGCGCTCAAGGGTTTGCCGGCGGGTTCAACCGATTGCTGGGAAACAAAAACCCGTAGCTCCGAACCGCTCACGTTGGCCATAACCTTTTGATGCTGTTCCTTTGATGGTCGGACCTTGTTCCACTTCCTGGTCTGTGCAGCCCTGCTGACAACCTTTGGGAGATGGCTCTAGCTAGGATCAATTTCTGCTTTGGGTCAAACGCGTCACTTTGGTCGTCGGCAGACTACTTCCGGTTTTCCCCCGGAAGCGGACATGCCAGGGCCGATCGACATGTCTCTTAAGTGCCAATAGGCGACATGCTTGCAAAGGCGGACCGGGCTAATGCGCAATGGTCGTTCGTTTGTGTCCGCAAGAGGCCATCGGCGGTGAACCTTTCGCGGGCGGCCCGCGACAAACAAGCCGCCAATTGAGGTTTCCCATGCCAATCGTCCGAATCCTCCTGGTCCTTCTCGCGCTCGCTTCGCCGCTGTCGATGGCGGGAGGCGCTGTTGCGGGGCCGTTTGAGGATGCGCAGGCGGCGCATGGCAGACGCGACTACGCAACCGCGCTACGGCTCTGGCGTCCGCTCGCCGACCAAGGCAATGCCGAGGCGCAGTACGCACTCGGGTTCATGTACGACGGCGGCCAAGGTGTACCGAAAAATTACGCTAGGGCTGCAAAGTGGTGGCGCCTCGCAGCCGATCAAGGCCACACCTTCGCCCAGTACAACCTGGGGACCTTGTACGACAACGGCAATGGGGTGCCCCAGAACAAAGCTGAAGCATTGAAGTGGTATCACCTTGCCGCCGAGCGCGGTAACGATGGTGCGCAGTTCAACGTCGGGGTCCTGCATTTCGCGGGCGTGGCCGTGTCCGAGAACCGGATCGAGGCTGCGAAGTGGTTTCGCCGCGCTGCAGACCAAGGTCATATTGGAGCGCAGGTATATCTTGGCCTCTGTTACGCTACGGGACTAGGCGTGCCGCAAGACAATATTCAAGCATACATGTGGCTCAGTTTGGCGGCTGCGCGAAGTGACCAAGATGCGATCAGCAATCGAAATCGCGTCGCGCAGCAGATGACCCCGGCACAGATCGCCGAAGCGCAGAAGCTGGCGGTTGAGTGGAAGTCGAAACCGGAACGGTAGTATTCCCGTGCGTCGCGGAAGCAATGTCTGCTGTGGGTCAAACTGAGAAGTCCGGACGTGCAACCGGGAAGTCGGCTTTACCCTCAAGATCGGACATCGTCAGCCGGGCCGTCAGGTCCGAAAAGTGCCAGTCACGGACATGAAAGACCAATGCTCAATTCGGTTTATCAGCTTCGAGGCATGCCGAGAAAGCCGGTGGGGAATGTTGTCCCTACGAAAACTCATCCCTCGGGTTGCGCCTGCTCTCCTCCTTTGTCCGCCCTATCGCAGCCTTAAGGTAATCCAATTCGATGAACGTATCCGCCTGCCGACGCAGTTCGTCAGCGGCCATCGCAGGTTTCGTTCGCATGCTTGATACGACTGTGACGAGAGGACCGAGGCGCTGGATTGCTTCGACAAGGCGACGAAAATCGCCGTCCCCGGAAAACAACAATATGTGGTCTACGTACTTCGCAATCTCGAGCGCATCGACTGCGAGTTCAACTCCAATATTGCGCTTGTATTTCCGCCGGCCTTGAACATCATCGAACTCCTTAACCGGTGTCGTACGCACTGCGAAACCGTTATAGTCGAGCCAATCGATGAGGGGCCGGGTCGTTTCAAATTCTTCAGCGATGATCGTATAGTAATAAGCACGCACTAGCACGCCGCGCGCCCCGAACTCGGCAAGAAGCCTCCTGAAATCAATGCTGAAGTCCAAGGCTTTCGCCGTGTAGTGGAGGTTCAGGCCGTCGACAAAGAGCGCCAATTTTTCGGACATCGCCCCAACTCCCTTGATGCCGATAGGACTGCGGCGCATTACGGTCAAACTAAGATTGCCGGCTCGGTGGCGAGCTTTGTCCACTGCTGCAGCGTCGCCGCTTAAGTCGCTTTGAGTGCATTTACGGAAATCGCCTGGACTCCTTAATCACTGGGCTAGCAAGCCGCTGAGTGCAATTCATATCCGGGCCACTACGGTCAGCCCGATGGAGTACCTCCGGCGGGTCTCAGCTTCCGGTTGAACCTTCGCGCAATTCCGCTAATCCACACCGGCGGGTCTCGGGGGAACGGAGGTTCCTATGACCAGTCCGAATGGACGCCCGTTGCGTCTCTATCGGTTGATCGTAGCTCGCATTGCAGGATTGGGTGCGGTTGCTTTTCTCGGGATCAGCACAGCCTATTCACATGACCCGATGCGACCCGAACTCAACACGTGGTTCAAGAGTCTCAAGAATAAGGCGGGCGAGCGCTGTTGTGACAGCGGAGATGGCCATCACGTCGAGGCCGAATGGGATATGGCCAAGGGTGGCTATCGGGTCCGGCTCAAGCATCCGCATCGGCCCACCGAACCGGGGCATTGGTTCGACGTGCCAGACTCGGTTGTTATCCAGCAGCCGAACCTAAGCGGCACCGCGATGGTCTGGTGGGCGCCATCTTTCGACAGCCGCGATGGAAGTATGACCCCGCTGTGGCGCTGCTTTATTCCGGGACCGGCTGGATGATCCTCACTGAGCAACAATGGGTCTGTTGCTGGTAATCGAATTGATCTAGATCAAGCGTCGGTCGGCGGTCGTCCAACCCTGATGTCCGCTTCGGGTCAATGCGTCACTTTGGTCGTTGGCAGACTACTTCCGTTATTCCCCCGGAAGCGGACACCGTTAGGGCCGGTCGGCATGTCTCATACGTGCCAACAAGCGACATACCGGCAAGAAGAAACACGCTTGGCGGATGTGAACTGGCTCACACACGGCAACGCCGCGGCCGCGGTATCCTTCATTGAATGTCGAATTAGTATTTCAGCCGTTTGAACGCAGCGCGTATGTTCTCAAAGTAGATTGTACCGTTTGCGTTTGTCGGTGATACTGGGGATATCAAGGGCGATCTTGACCAGAGTGAGGTTTTCTCATGCTCTCACGCGGAAGCGCGTTGCTCAAGCTTGCTTCGACCACACTCCACCATCTGCTAAATTCAGCTAATGCATCGCCGGCGCAGCCCGAACCCCTTCTGTCACGAAGTTATGACAAGCCCAGACTGCTATTTTTGCACCCGAAGACCCTGGTCGATTCGTGGCCGTTCACAGTCGACACCTTGGGTGAGATCGTTAAAGCTCCCAGCGCGGTATACCCGATTCTGGCGAGTGTCGTCTCTGATCTGCCGCTGCAAATCGAAATGTTCGACGGTTACGTAACGAGGGAGAGCTTCGTAAACTACAAACGGAGACTGCGACAGGCGGACGTGATCGCAATTTCCATGATGTCTCCCCTGAAAGCGCTGGATACCGAGCTGACCATCCGTCTGGCCAAGGCGCTCAATCCGAACGTCGTGATCATCCTTGGCGGCAATCATGCTTCGGCCTTCCCCGAACGCTGGATTGAGTGTGGAGTTGATTTTGTCGTTGTTGGGGAGGGCGAAGTGGCATTTCGCGAGCTTATGCAGGCCATCGTCTCGCGCAGCAGCACCTTTAATCACCTTCCGAATCTTGTTTACCGCGATCACGGTCGCGCCAAGGCAACGGGCGTCAAAGCACCTAAAATTGACCTGAACCGTGTGCCGGTGCCGCGATGGGATCTGTTTGATTTGCGTCCCTATGGTTTAGGATTGCAGTCCGGCGGCTTGACGGCTGCTGTCGAAGTCTCGCGTGGTTGCCCGCACCGCTGCGACTTCTGCAATATCAACACTTTCTGGAACTATCGGCAGGATTACAAGTCCGTCGAGCGGGTTTGCGATGAATTAGCAAAGCTGCATGGTCTCGGCGTGAGAGAGTTCATTTTTACAGATGATAACTTTGCCCAAGATCATCGACACACCAAACGACTGTTCGAAGAAATGATTCGCCGCGACCTTCGCATGCGCTTTGGCTCTTTCATGCGCGGCGACACCGTCAACAGGAATCCCGAGCTCGTTGAATTGGCTGCTCGGGCGGGATTGTCTTTCTGTCTCATGGGTATCGAGACGCTTGATCCAGAATGGCTCAAGAGCCATCGAAAGGGGGTACGGGCTGACGATGCTGTATCGATGTACAAGAACGTTTATGGCGTCCTGCGGCGCAACGGTGTTTTTGTCATCGGGTTGTTCATTACACCGCCTGAGGCGGCCAATGGCCAGGTTTCGGGACGTGGCGCAGACGGTGTCGTGTGTGATGCCCACTACACTGCCGATCTTGTCGCCACCAAGGGCAGCGCACTGTTTATAGACCTCAGCAAACGCGGCGCCGTCGGCAAGGATATGTTCTATCATGATTGGAATCTCTCAAGCATAAAGCTGCCGGACGGACGGTCTCAACGCAGCCAAACATTGCTTGGCTCATTGCGGGTTTGGAACACGTTTGCGATTACGACGGCACTGATCGGGCCTCCACTTCTCAGACGCTTTCGCTGGCGCAACGTAGGCGTCCTCGCGGAAAGGGTCCTTTGTACCTCTTGGGCTGACATAAGGCGCTTCCGGATGGCGAAAGATGAATCTTTGCCCCTTGGGCTGCGCCAGCACCAAATCGTCAACAGTGTGGTCGCTCCAGGTTCTGTTCAAAGATTGATCAAGGCGCGGTGGTTCAAGAGTCCCTTATCTCTGCGCAACAGCATTTGGTCTGCACAGCTAAAGCAAAGGACCCTCATTGCTCAGCCGGTGGAAGGCGGCCCTTTCCGTGAGAGTTTTCATGCGACCGATCGATCTGCTGAAGAGGTTCAGGAAAGCTCGTCCAGCATTTGACGGGCCATGCGCAGATCGCGAGTCGATGAACCTTCGTCAAACGTACGGTAAATGGCAGCAAGCTCTTCACGAGCTTTCGTGCGCTCCAATCCTTGACGCAGCCAGGATCGGCAGAGACTCATGGTCGCACGGAGAGCAAGTGATTTGGCATTCTGACGTATCGCGAGTTCCAATGCCTTGCGAAAAAAATACTCTGGACGCGCGTTACTCTCGGCGACTTGGGCTTGCCTACTCAACAACTCTCCGGTCAGTCGATAAAGCTCGGGCTGCCACCAGCCTTCGCCCGTACGTTCAACAACCGCAATCATCTCCGCGAGCGGGCCCAGCCCATCGGCGGGCTGCCCAGCCGAGATGCATGCCTCCGCGAAGCAGCATGTGAAATAGGGAGCATAGACGCGGGCCCCGGTCTTGTGCCAACCGTCGAGACCTTCACGCAACTCCGCTATTCCGACCGCTGCTTGCTCACCCTCATCTGCGAGCGCCCATCCGCGCATGATACGGCCACTTGCCAGCCAGAATGGAAAATCGTGCTGCTGGCAAAGGGCCACGCATTCCTCGGCAAGATCACGCGTCATGCTTACTTCGCCACGTAGCTGGTAAAGTACGGCGGAAAAACTCAACGCCCACGCCAGCGTATACGGATGGTCCACCTCGCGGGCTCGCGCCAACGCTTGCCCTGTCGTTGCCGCCGAGCGATCCGGGTAGCCCGTGAGCCAAGCGATCAAAGCGCCGAGACATAACGCGCTCGTTGCGGTATCGGTCGAGTAAAGGTGCATTCGACCCCGAAAGTGGTCGGGGTCGAACAAAGCCATGCATTTGTCAAAGTGCTCCTGCGCCGCCGGCAGTTCTCCTCGGAAGCCCAGCGAGAACGCCTGCGCTTGATGGGCCTCCATCAGCAGGCTTTGATCGCTGACTTTGTTGGCGATATCGAGCAGCTGTCTGGTTGTGTCCAATGCGTTCTGCAGTTCGGCACCGACAAGATAGAATCGATAGAGTCCCTGCAGGACCGGGAAAATCTGTGGGGCAGTGCCCATACGATTGCAGAGTGCGTGCGCACGACGGTAATTTTCGCCTACGTCGGGTGCGGCATAACTTCCAATAGCGGTCAACGGAAGGCCCCGCCCGACCAGTAGCATCAGTTCCTGTTGATCGCGCGCCGGCGTTTCGGGTATCGTCTGAAGTATTGCAAGCGCCTTGTCGTAATAATCGACCGCCTCGACGTTGCCCGCACGCTCCGCAGCTCGCTTAGCGGCCGCCTGCCAGTACTTTATCGCCAGCTGAATGAGATCTGCTTGCGAGAAGTGGTAGGCCAGCACTTCGGGCTCGGTTGAAGCACGGTCGGGAAACCCCTCTTCCAGCGCCTTTGCGATACGCGCATGGAGCTCCTTGCGTTGGGGTCTGAGCAAGGTGCTGTAGGCCGCGTCCTGGACCAGCGCGTGCTTGAATTTATATGACTCGTTGGGTGGGTCGGTTCGACGGTAGATCAGCTCGGCCGAAACCAGTTGGCGAAGAGTTTCCTTGAGCTGATCAACGGAAAATCGGTAGACGGCACTGAGCAACTCAAAGGAAAACTCACGGCCAATAGCCGCACCGATCTGCACCACATCTCGAACCGGCGACAAGCGATCTAGCCGCGCCAAGAGAGACGCTTGCAGCGTGCTGGGGATCGCTTGAGCACCCGGCGACATCGTCGCGACCTCTCCTCGGCCCTTCGCGAGTTCACTCTCGATCACCGTCTTTGTCAGTTCCTCAACGAATAGCGGAACGCCGTCTGTCCGATCGAGTATCTGCTCGAAAATCTCTTCACGCAGCGGCATCGACCCTGCGATGTTCTTGATCATAGCCAAAGCATGCGACCGGGGGAGTCTGTTTAGAGACAGATGAGTAACATAAGGTCGGTCGGCCCAGGGCGGTGAGAAGGCCGTCCGGGAAGTCATGATCAAAAGAAGCTTCTGATGTTCCGCGGCATCTATGCAATGCTCGGTCAATTCCAGCGAAGTTGGATCGATCCAATGCGCATCCTCGAAAACGATCAGCAGGGGCTGGTGCGAGGAGATTTCCCTGATGATCGACTGTAGCGCGGCAAACGTTCGTAGCTTGCGGACTTGCGGACTCAACTCAACTTGAGGAAAGCGGCCTTTGGTCGAGATCGAGAGTAATTCGGCGATCAAAGCCAGATCGAGCGGGTCCTTGATGGAAGGCGCAAGCAGTGAACAAAGCTTGTCAAATTTCTGATCGTCGCTGTCCAGGCGTGCAATGCCCGCTACGGTCGTGAGCTGACTGATCACGGGATAGAGGCCACTGCCCTGATGCTGCGGTGAGCAGAAGTAGCGCATTCTAGCATAGGGCTGATCGAGTAGCTGCGCTTCCAACGCGGCAGCCAGTCGCGACTTGCCAATGCCGGCCTGGCCGGACAGCAGCACAACCTGACCTTCGCCGGATTTTGCGCGACTCCATCGGCGGATCAGCAATTCAAGCTCTTCCTGCCGTCCAGCCAGCGGCTGATCAGATGAGTGCAGCGCTTCGAAGCGGCTTTCGACATCGCTCCTCTCGATCACCCGCCAAGCACGGAGCGGCTTGGTAAACCCCTTGAACTTCAGCAGGCCGAGATCGTCATATTCGAACAGGCGCCCTGTCAGACGATGTGTGCGGTCATCGATCACGATGGTATTCGGTTCGGCAATTGCCTGCAGCCGAGCCGCCAGGTTGGGCGTTTCGCCTACGATGGGAACTTCATCCATCTGAGCGGACTGAACAAGCTCACCAACGATCACTACGCCCGTGGCAATTCCGATCCGTACCTGAAGCGTCTCGTGTGCCGGTCCCAACTCGCCAACGGCGTCAACCAGTTCTAGCCCCGTGTTGACGGCCTGCTCGGCGTCGTGCTCGTGTGCCACCGGATATCCGAAGTAGGCCAAAATGCCGTCACCTTGATATCGGGCGACCAGGCCGCCACCCGATTCCACAATTTTCGTCCCTAGACGCTGGTATTTAGCGAGGAGATCATGGAGATCTTCGGGATCGAGACGCTCAGCAAGTGCCACTGAACCCACCAAGTCACAAAACATCACACTAAGCTGCCGGCGCTCCGCGGCGGGGCCTGATGGAGCGGATGAAGTCGCTTGCGGAACGGTCTCCAGGAGGGTCGGTGCCCCTGGCGTCAAGGTGGCGCCGCATTCATTGCAGAACTTGGATCGTGCGGTATTGCCATGCCCGCAAGCGGGGCACGCTTGCGCCAGCGGGATGCCGCATTGGTTACAGAATTTGCTTTCCGCGGTTAGGTTCGCCTTACAGGCCGGGCACTCCATCACTCACCCCACTGCGCAAACTATAAAACCGCCTAGCCGATGCAATGCTCTAGATGTGATGCCTGTACGTGGTAGACCGCCTCACGTTAACGATCCCGTCGAGAAGGGGCAAGTCGATGCAGGCTCTTCAATGTCCGCTTTGGGTCAAACTGAGAAGTCCGGGTTGGCCACCGGGAAGTCGGCTTTGCCTTCAAGAACGGACATCGACAGACCGGTCCCGTTGGTCTGGTTCGTGCCATCAACGGAAGTCGGTCCCCTCATTCGATCACCTCGTCGGCGCGGGCAACGAGTGTCGGCGGCAGAATCAAGCCCGATTTGTTGGGCGGCCTTTGTGTTGATGATAAGCTGAAACTTAGTGGGCTGATAAAAGGGAATTTCGGCGGGATTTTTGCCTCGCAGTATTTCGGCGACCTGGCCTGCCGCGTATCGAAACGCATCGAGTAAATCGATACAGTAGGTCATAAGCCCACCCGCTACGGCGAGATCGCGGAACGGATACATTGTCGGTATTCGAGCGCTCGCGGCAAGGCTGGTCAATGTTTTGGCATTCACATTATGGTCCGGTTCGTCGGAGACTAGAAGTGCATCTATTCGAGCGTTTCTCATCGAGGCGAACGCCGCTGCATAGGTCGCTTCGTTAAACGAATTTCCGATGTCCACATGAGTTATCGCAACCTTTGCCTGTTGCGCCGCCTCTCGCACTGCCGCGCCCGTCGGTCTGCTCCAATTGTCGGACGATGAGAGATACCCAACTACAGATACGTTCGGCCGCGCTTCGACCAGCAAAGCCAAACGTTTTCCATAAAGCTCCAAACCAGCGTCAACGGTTACGCCCGTAAAATTGGTCCCGGGTCGAGCCAAGCTCGACGCGAGCCCAGCGGCGACCGGATCATCTATTGTCGCAACAATCGGAACGGTTGTTGTCGTGGCTTTGAGTCCTGCTATCATCGGATAGCCGCTCGTGAATATGGCGTCTGGGTTAGTGGCCACCACAGTTCGCGCGAGATCGGCATAACTGCCTGTACGGCCACCTCCTGAATAGCGATCAACAATCAGGTGTTCTCCCTCGACAAAGCCGCGGCGGCTCAATTCGTCGAGGAATGATCGAAAATAAGGATGAGTTTTGAGCTGCTCAACAGGACGAGCGGGTGAGATTATCGCGATCCGCTTTCGTGGTGTCGATCTATCGGTCTGAGCGCGAGCCTGTCTAACTAAGGCTAAGGCGGCCACTGCCGCGCCCGCGACGAATTCTCCCCTTCGCATGTGCCCCTCCAACGCCTGTGGGGCCGACAGCCTAACACATTTTCCCGACCGTTTGGGACATAGTGGCGCGGCATATGTCCGAGTTGGGTCATCCGCGTCGGTTTGGCCGGACCACGGAGACTTCCGGTCTACCCCCGTCAACGGACATTCTCAGGATAGGCAGGCATGTCTCAAAGGTGCCAACTCCGGACTCATGGACCGCAGAAGAGTGCCGCGATTCGATCAACTCGTGGACATTGGAGAGCTACTCGGTCAATCCCGCATTCCGAAAACCCTCAATCATCAGCTTCGCAGTTTTTGATAGCTGGCTCCGGGCGATCCACGCCGATATTGTGAAAGCGGGATCGATCTCAAGCATACGAGCCGCGGCCTCACGGGCCTCAGCGTCGCGTCCGAGATGGGCGAAAGCGGACGCGAGGCAGCGGTATGGTCCTGGATAGCACGGGTTTACACGCTGGGCTTTCTTCGCTGCAATGATGGCCTCGTCAAAGCGACGAAGCTCGATAAGGGCAAATCCAATCTCGGTCAGCGCTGTGAATGTTTGCGGGTCTACCGGGCTCATTCGCATGGCACGTTCAAAGCTCCGGATCGCTTCCTCCGCCCCGCAATCTTATGGACCCAGCCTCTGCAGAGCCACGTGTGATATGAATTCGGGTTGAGCTTAACCGCCCGGTCGGCCATCTCGATCTCGGTCTCACAATCGCCGACCAAAAGTGCCGAGGTCAGGGCAGCCCTTGCTAGTTTGTTTGGATCACCATCGTCGAGGTTCAATGCCAAGCGCATGAGCCGAACGGCTTCCTTGCGTTCGAATTGAGGGTCGATGGCATAGTTCCTAACCACGTTTTCCAGGTGACAGGCACCTGCCAGAGCGGCGGCACCAGCAAACCCGGGGTCAAGCTCCAGGGCGCGCTGGACCAGTCGGAGTCCCTCGGCCAACCCTTCGCGGGTCGATGGGCCAATCTGCTGCATAGCCCGGAGACAAAGATCATATGCGGTGAGGTCTTCAGGCCGCCGCCGCGACGCCAGTGCAATTTCTGCTTGAAATATCCTTGGTTGAATAGCTGAGACAACGGCGAGCGTGACTTCATCCTGCAACGCGAAAATATCTTTCATGTCACGCTCGAACTTGTCCGCCCAAATGTGAGCGCCCGTAGCCGCTTCAATCAACTGGCCCGTGATGCGAACTTTCTCCGACGCCTTGCGCACCGCCCCCCTGAAGAACATAGCGCACGCCAAGCCTGCGCCCGACTTCCTTGATATCGACGGCTTTGCCCTTAAAGGTGAAACTCGAATTGCGAGCGATCACGAACAACCATCTGAATCGCGAAAGTGCGGTAGTGATCTCCTCAACCATCCCGTCCGCGAAGTACTCCTGCTCGGGATCGCCAGACATGTTCGCGAACGGCAGCACGGCGATGGAGGGCTTGTCGGGAAGTGCAGGAACGCTCTCGGGCGCATCGCCAGGGTTTAAACCTGCAACCTTTCGCGCCTCCCGTACCTGTCCGACGAAGCGGAAGCCCTTGCGCCGTAGTGTTTTGATGAAGCGTTGTTCCTCGCCGGAATCGCCGATTGCATCCCGGCGGCATTCAGGCGGGTCGTCAGCGCCGCGTCAGATACGCTGCGCCCATTCCAAATGGCTTTGATGAGGTCGTCCTTGCTGACAACCCGCTCCCTGTTGCGGATCAGGTATTCGAGCAGGTCAAAAACCTGCGGTATGATCGACACCGCACCGGTCCCCCGATGCAGCTCGCGCAGGTTAGTGTCGAATGCGTATTCCTCGAAAAGATAGCGCAACTGCCATTCCTTCCCGGGGTTGCCTCTGTACTAGCGAAGGAAGAGTAAGCCGCCGGTAAGAGAAATGTAAGCCACCAGTTAAGCGCGCCCGCGCATCTTGCGGCATTGCCTAGTGAACAGTCCAGACAGGACACATCCTAATGAGCACGATCCGCGAGACCACTGAGCTGGGGCCGGTAACCGCAAGGCCTCTCGAAACATATTGGAATGCATTTCAGGAGTGGCGAAAACGCCAGAGATTGGCCAACTTGTGCGACCTAAGTAACAGGGAGCTAATGGATATCGGTATTACCCGCAGCGAAATCGATTACGTCGCCTCGAACCGAGGTATCGACCCGCGAGGCATCCGCACGTTCCTTATTGTGATGGTCTGCACCGCGTGCGTCCTCCCATTCTCGAGCGAAGCCAGAGCTCAATGCACCGCGCGCGATGTCCTGCAGAACCAACTGAGGCTCAAGAAAAGCCCCTCAGTTAGTAAGCCGCAAATTCTAGTTAGATCCGCCGTCGATGTTCCGGTGTGGAAGACGATTAGGGTACCCAACGCTGACATAGGTGGAGTTCGTCATCCGCCTCAAATGTGAACATGTTCACACCAGTGCATCCCGGGGCAGGGCAAAATCGAAGCGTAAAAGCGCACTACCCTCCAGCCTACGGAGTGCTCAGTGACTGACGAACGTTGGCCGTACTTCGCCGCTATTGCATCGATCATCTTAGTGATATCCGTTGTGTACTTGGTTGAGCAGAAGTGCCAAAGAGAGCTTGCATTTCAGCGTTCCTTTCCATCCGCGCTGTCCCAGCTAATTGTAGGAAGTGAGCCGATTCGGTGTTGGTTCAGTAATTAACGTATGCGGAGGCCGACTTCCGCTTTGGGTCATTCGCGTCGGTTTGGCCAGACCACGGCGACTTCCGGTCTACCCCCGTGAACGGACATTCTCAGGATATGCGGGCATGTCTCAAAGGTACCAACACCAACAACGGACATGTTCCAGATTTGGTGTTCTAGACTCGCCGATCTCACGACCCGGAGTATTTGAGTCCCATGCCCCAAAGAGACTTTTGCAACACTATCCGCCATGAGCCGTCATCACAGCGGACCCCCGTGCCACGAGCGGGTGACACTCGAAAGCCATCCCGCAAGTGCTGTGAGAATGATCCGACGGAAGAGGAAAGCTAACGCGGTAAATCCTAATAGGACGACAACCCAATATTGCTTCAGTATGCCCAAAGCGGTAGGGTCGGGCATCATGCCCGGATATGTCGAAATCACCGTGCGGTACAACGCGAGTGCCGTCGTCAGGCATTGTTCTTGAGGAGGCCGCGCCTTTTTGTCGGTCTCATGTTCTCCGAAAATGCAGCCATTGGCGCGCAATAAGTGGGGCGTTGCTGCGCCTTCAACTTATCTACTTGGGGAGGACCCTATGAAGCGCACTTTGATCTCCGCAATAGGAATCGCTCTCGTTCTGACGTGGGCTAAGCCAGTGCCAGCGAAGGATTTGGCTTCTCAACTCGTTGGAGTGTGGAAGTTCACCAGCCAAAGCACCAAGGAAGTAGCGACAGGCAAGATCAGCCACCCCTATGGGGAGAAGCCGACTGGCCATGCCGTATACACGAAGGGCGGACACATTGCGTTTGTCCTTGTCGGCGACACCCGCAAAGCTCCCGCGGGGGCCAGGGCCACGGACGCCGAACGTATCAACTTGTTCAACACGATGGCCGCCGCCAGTGGGACCTATAAGGTCGAAGGCAATACCATAATCGCGAGCTACGCGGCGTCATGGAATCAGACGTGGACCGGCATTACTTCAAAGCGCCATTTCGAGATAGTGGGAAATAAGCTGACGTTGACATCGGCGCCGACCAAAGACCTGGCAGGCCAAGACATCGTTTTTGTGGTGACCTACGAACGAGTCGAGTAGGGCGCGCATCCAACGCTTTCCCGATCGTCCACACCGGTGCCGTTGAGATGCTGGCAATTTTGCGCGTAATGCCGACGGATCGACCTACAAGATGCTCCCGGAAAACCTTTCCAGCGAGCCGTATGCCCTCGTGCTACCCAGAGGGGACTGGAGACTTCGCGCCGCAGTCAATAAGGCCCTCTCGCAGCTCTACAGCAGCCCCCATCCTCGACATTTATCGGAAATGGTTCGCTGCGCTAGGAGAGCGTCCCGATCTACTACGCGCAGCCGTCTACATCTTCGGGACCATTCCAGAATAATCATCGATAATTCATCACTTTCGCTGCCCCGCGCTCTCCGGGACCTAAAGGCGAAGGCGGCATCATCTCTTCGCATCGGCTTTGGACCGGCACTGAACCTTATTAACGCAGCGCAGCTACCCGACGCTCACATTGAATAGCTTGTCAGTTGCCAACGCCTTTCATCGTGATAAAAGCCACCCTCGCCACAAAACCGCTCGGAGAATAAATGGCCAAAGCGAAGAAGATCGTTCGTCGCGCCTGGAGTAAGGACGACATAAGACAAATGAAAACGATGGCTAAGTCGAAGGCAGGCGTCACAAAAATCGCAAAAACACTAAAGCGGACCCCCGGCGCGACGAGCGTGATGGCCGCAAAGCTCGGAGTATCTCTTTCGACAAGGCCGTAAGGAGGGTATGCGGCGGGCGAGACAATCCCATACGGTCGCAACCCGCCGTGTTCGCAGGTTCAGTCTAGTGCGGGCTGCAGGGCGCGGGAACGGCACATCACTTAGCAAGCTCCCAACTTCGTAAACCATACGCGACGCTCAGGTTTGGTTTACCAGACCACTTAAGCTTTCTTGTCGCCGCACGTGCGAATGTTGCTGCAGATCGGGACAAACTCGACAGGGAACGCGTCAGGGTCAGGCACGCAAAACGCGGCCTGACCCGCTAATTTTTCGGATTGAAATGTCAAAAAAAAAGCAAGGCAACTGATCGATCTAAGCGACGCGGGAGTATCTTGGTTTCACCCGATCGAGCTTCAGCTATCTCGGTGGTCACTCGCAGCTTGGTCAACATGGCTTTGGTGTCCGCGACTTCGGGAGCTGTCTTGCTCACGTTGTTGATCCTTAAGCGCGTTTAATCTGTGCCCCAGCATCCGTCAGCGGATCAAACATGGCCTTAGAGCCTTCTCGTAAAAATTATCTACGTCGAAAATAGACAGTAGCCTCCCGGCGTGCGTTCGAGACTTTCTTAGGGTCAATCATTCGGCATTGCCGCTAGCCGGTTCCAGCGTGGCGAAGTCGTCGGGCAAACAATTGCGCCCGGCGGCTTCGTTTCTTCCGATGAACGTCAGCTTTGCGGCCGTTTATGTCGCGTCTCCGTAACACCAGTCGTTTCGTCGCATCACGCCCACAATTTCGACTCCACCTCGTTAGCTATTCACGCCATAAGGGCGGCAGCGATCGGCGGATCCTGACCGCATGGCGCGAATGCCATGCGGACTTTGCACCGTCCAGCGCCCGTTTGGCATTGTGTACAGAACCGGACAGACGGGACCGTAGAATCACGGGCTAGGTGTCTTCAAACCCTGAGGACAGCAAATGCAAGATTACCGCGCCTATCTCTTAGGTCCGGACGGCCGCATCAAAAGCCGCATCGATCTAGTCTGCGAGAATGACGAGGCCGCCAAAAAGCAGGCCAAACAGCTAGTGGACGGCCATGACGTCGAGCTATGGCAATTGGGACGAAAGATAGGGATGTTCAAGGAAGTTAGCTAAGCGGCGAGTTTAGGAATGCTTTGATGAGCCGGTGGTCGTTTGAGGAGGAGCGCCGCTTCATGGAGATAGTTGCGTCGTCAATCAGGTCGAGCGCCGCGTGCCATTCGTAAGGCAGCGCGTAGATTAGGGATTAGTTTAAGCCGCGTCCGGACGCCTCTCATCCCAGCTTGGACTGCTTTGGAAGAAGAGCAGCTTCGAGCACTCGTGATGGCGGGCCAAAGCCCAATACAGATAGCGGGTCAGATGGGTCGAACGGAGGTCGCTGTTTTTGGGCGCGCTTACAAGTTGGCCTTCGGTTCGGTAAGTCCAAATCTAAGCGATTGTCAGTTGGTAGGCTTGAGGAACCGGGCGTGGCACCGCATTGGCCTTTGGCCGAGGCAGTCCCACTCCTCGCAGGATACCGGTATGAGCGGAACCAATCCCGCCGAAAGTTTGCATCGACTGTCAGCTTCGGCAGACATCGTGGTCCGTGCTATCGTTAGTGATGTAGATCACATCGCCACAACACCCTTCGGGGCATATGCACGCTCCGGATCATCCCACTAAATGAGGAGCGCGCGCTGAACGGATTCGTCGAAGACTTTTTGCGCAAAATGACCGCTCGATGGAAGCAGGATCGGAAGATCCGACCGATCCTGCCTCTACAACTCGCGCTTTAACGGTCATCGTCGGATGCCAGCGAAATGCAAATGAAGGCGACAGGAGCACGTTTTACTGGCTCAGGTAGGGATGACACCGTAGTAATCGTCGACGCCCCGAGTACGGGTTCGATCTTCCCAACTCCAATCGTTGTCGCTGCTGTATTTCGGCGCGCCTTGCAACTGCTTTTCGGTGATGCCCGTTCGGTAGCCACCTAAATTGGTGTCATACTTGAGTGACTGCCACGGCAGAGGATAATGATCGTCGCCTATACCAAGAAAGCCGCCAAAGCTCAGGACCGCATACGAGACCTTGCCGGACCGCTTGTCGATCATCACGCGCTCAATCGAACCGATTTGCGTTTCGTCCGCTCCGAAAACAGAAGTGCCCTCGACTTTGTCGCTTCCGATTAAACTGACTGTTTCTCGTTCTTCTGTAGTCATCAAATCCTCCTTGATCCCTGAGGGCTTAACCGCGGCTTCAAACGAAGGTTCCACGGTGACGCCTGTGGCACTAGCCGCGGGCCTACGGGCCAATCAGCTTTAGATTCACGCATTCAGAATGCTCGAAAAGCCCAAGTGTCGCCTGCCCCCCAACCCTTTTGCTATTAATTGGCCACACGAGGGTACGACGATCAGTTTGCCCGCTAGGCCCCGCGGCCCGGTCCCCGTAGCCAGGACAAGGTCATTCTGACGATGGCGGTGGCTGAAGCCCCTCGGTTCGTTGGAAGCGCCCGAACGAGCAAATCAGCCCCGACCGGGCCTCTGCCAGATAAAAGTTATCGCCCCTCACGAGGCGCAACTATTAGCGCAATGATTGGGAACCTTATTCCGGCCGTAACAATTGTCGCTACGGCTTAGTGCGGAGCAACGCGCATAATATCTGCAGGACGGGTAGATTTTTGGACTCTTACATTTTTCTGCTGATCGGCTTTGGCGCCTTGGTCCTTTTGACCGCATGGCTGCCGATGGTTTTAAGTGAAGCGCCGCTGTCGCTTCCTATTTCTTGCGTAGCGATTGGGGCAGCGGTTTTCGCCCTTCCTTTGCATGCTTCAATTCCTCATCCCGCAAATCACCTGCCAATTGTGGAGCGGCTGACAGAACTCGTCATCATCATTTCGCTAATGGGGGCTGCCCTTAAGATTGATCGTAAGATCGGCTGGAGGTCCTGGATGATGACATGGCGCCTCCTGGCCATAGCCATGCCCATCACGATTTTTGCACTTGCTTGGCTTGGTCACACGATGTTGGGATTGGGCGCCGCAACTGCATTGGTACTAGGCGCCTCCCTTGCTCCAACAGACCCTGTATTAGCAAGCGACGTACAAGTTGGACCGCCCAAATCCGGTCAGGAAGACGACACACGGTTTGCACTTACATCTGAGGCCGGTTTGAACGATGGACTGGCATTCCCCTTCATCATGTGCGCAATCGCTATAGCCGAAGCCGGACGCACCGGCGATCCGTGGGTTCTTCGTTGGCTGGGCGTGGAGGTGGTTTGGCGTTTAGCGGTAGGAGTCGGCATTGGTGTTCTCCTTGGTTTTGCTTTGGGATGGCTGGTGTTTCGAATGCCCAATCGGGCCAAACTCTCGCGGACGGGGGACGGATTTGTTGCGCTGGGAATAACGGTTGCTGTCTACGGCATTGCCGAAGCCCTGCATGGATACGGCTTCGTTTCAGTTTTTGTCGCAGGCTTGGCGCTCCGGGCCGCAGAACGAAATCATAAGTACCACCAAACCCTTCATGATTTCTCCGAGCAACTAGAACGACTATTGATGATGATCTTGCTCGTTCTGTTTGGGGGAGCCATCACCAGCGGCGGGCTTCTAGATGCACTCACGTGGAGTTCTATCGGATATGCCTTATTGGCAATATTTATCGTGCGACCGCTGGCAGGATGGTTTTGCTTGGCAGGTACGGCGTGTCCGTCAACCGAGCGTGCGGTCATCAGCTTCTTTGGTATTCGCGGACTAGGGTCGATTTACTATCTTGCGTATGCCCTTCAGAAGGAGACCTTCCATAAGGTTGATGTAGTCTGGAGCACAACCACGTTCATTATACTCATCTCAATCGTATTGCATGGTGTGTCGGTTACTCCGGTGATGCGTCTCATCGACCGCCGCCAGCGGCGTGGTATCGCAGCAAAGGAAACGAAAACAATCATCAAACAGCAACGCAAAACCGAGTTAGGCTGATTATGCACGCGATAGACGTGCATACGCTAGCACCCTAGCGCGCGGACTCAAGCTGCGTCGTACCAGAGGGCGTGGGGAACGTATCACACGCTGCGTGTCCCGGTCCTGATCGCTGTGCTGACGAGGGCGGCGTAGCCAGTGCGGGCCATAAGTTGTCACCTCAGGGTTTACGCCTGAGGCTACCCGATTAGCGAATGCCACCGATCAGATGCGTCAGGGTCCGAAAAATGACACCTGCACACATGATCGCATCGATAAATCCCGGCATCTCCAAAGCGCGCTCTACTTCGCTGGGAGCGAATGATCCAGGAAAAAACGAAGCATTTCCCTCGTTGCATCCGGTCCCCGGGGATCGGTGTACGAGCCTGCAGGGCTACCGCCCGACCATGCGTGTCCGGCGCCGTGGATGTTCCAGTACTCTAGGATTTTGCGTGCGTCCGCGTCAGTATGAGTAGTGCGGCTGTATGCATGGCCTCCAGGTATCTGGCCGCGATGCAGCGCTATTTGCGTGCTCGTTTGGCCGATGGCCTGTTCAACAACTTGACCGGCATTGCTTGGATGCACGGTGGTGTCGCGGTCGCCGTGAAAAATAATTGCGGGCACAGGCGGCGCGTTGCAGGAAATGACTCTCCGACCGTGCCCTCCACCTTGCCGCATGGCGGCAAATGCGGAAGGCATGTCGGTGGCGGCCCCGCAAGCGAGGCCAGAATGGATCCCGACTGCCGCATAGAGATCGTTGTAGGCCGCTCCCATGATAGCCGCAGCGGCCGCTCCGGCCGACAGTCCGCCGACATAGACGCGTTTTGGATCGACCGAATAATCGCGCATGACCTGTCGGGTGATGCCCGCGATAAGCGAGGGCTCGCCGCCGCCACGTTGCTGGTCGGCTGTGCGAAACCAGTTCCAGCATTTCGACTGGTTGGCGTCGCTGCGCTGTTCAGGATAGACCACGAAGCACGTTTGTTCCTCTGCCATGAAGTTCATGCGCGTACCGGCAGCGAACTCGTCGGGCGATTGTGTACAGCCGTGCAGCATCACGATCAAAGGAAGCGGCTGTCCCCGATATCCGCTCGGGATGAAGAGCTTGTAAGCGCGGCTTCCCGCCGGGTTGCTGTAGACAGCCTCCATGAACTTCGTGCCCTCGGGCGCGATGTCCAGCGCGGACGGCGGGGTGCGCTTCGCGCCTCGCATTCCGAGCCAAGAGCCATCCTTTGCTCGTCGGAATAATGGTTGAAGCCTGGGGGATGAGAAGGGTGTAGCCTGCGTCAGGTGCGCGCCACCAGTCTCCTCTCTATCATTGGCCTTCGCATCGACGGTGGGCGGCTCGCTGCCTGGAAGGGCAATGCGCCCTGGTGTGCGCGAATGCGCGTCGGGCGCGCGGTCCCCGCGGAGCATGCGCTGAAGCAACGCCGTGGCTTCCGCAAGTTGGCCTGCTTGCGTCAGCCGTGTGGCTTCGCGAAGTGTGTCCTGGTTCAGCATCTGGTTTACCTTATTCTGTCGGCGAGGGCGGCCTTGACGGCGGGACTGGCGTGCAAAGCTCCGAGCACGGAGACTGAGCCAATGGTGGCGCGGGCGAGATCGGCCGTGACGTCTTGAGCGATGCTGGCAAGGCCGAGAACATTGATGTGCAGCATCTCACCGGTCCGGCGCGCCTGTTCGAGATCCGCGCGGCTGTAGTTTCGCAAACCGAGTTCCAGGCTTTTTCGGGCCGTTGACTGTTTGACTACATCCGCGTGGCGTTCGAGTTGGTTACGGATCGCAGTTCGAATGAAATCAGTGCGATTTGAATAGAACCCTTCCTGCACCATCAGATCCACATGCCCAAGGTCGACATAACCGAGGTTGATCGTGATTTTTTCGGTATCGGCGGGCTTTGGTTTGAGTTCTCGAACAACTGCGGACATTTGCACCATCCATTGACCATCTGAATGGATGTTATATGGATGTCCGGACGGGCCGTTCAAGAGCTCCGATGCCACGCAGGCGATTTCTTTAGCTGTTCAATCGTCCCACCGTCAGGTCGTCGGCGGCGGAAAAAGTGTCAGCCTCTGACTGCTGACATCGCCTTCGCTATACGCGGACCCGCGTCCCGTCGGGCCGTTCTCATCTTTGCCGCACGCTCGTCTCTGGTGAGCCGAGGCTTATCTTTGTGTGCGTATTGGGCATCAGCAGAACGGCAACCATGCCTGCCTCGCACCCGCCGATGAGCAGGGATTGAAGACGGCGATGTCTCCATCGGGGGCGCACCGTACATTTCCATTGTGAAGGAGGAACCTGGATTTTGCTTGCAGGTTATCGCCTGACCCCTTGTTGAGTAACGCCATGCACAAGCCTGTCCCATACACGTCGGTTCTGATCGACCCTACGAACGACCTCCAGGTTCATCATTGGGCCAAGGATATGCAGCTTCAACCGTACGAACTCCGGGCAGCCGTCGCGTTGATCGGTCCTCGTCTCAGCGACCTCCGGCGGTACTTCGGAAAGTCCGCGCCCATTATCTGTCTGAAAGACAGGCGCCAACCTAGGGCAGTTAGCCCCTATGGTTTTCCGGCCTAACGTGTTCATTGGAACGGGGCACATTGGGACTGCGACGATTAAAACATCGTTTCTAGCGCGTGAACGTTCACTTGAACACGCGCTGCGCTGGATCAACTTTTTCCCTTAGCCTTCGGCTCTTCTACAAACTCAACAAGTGTCCGTACGTTGCTGCCTAACAAAATAACATCCCAGTTTGTAAGGCGGACGAAGCATTATACACGATCAACGCTCTTTAAGCCGAACAGTCTTAGCTCTGCAGTATGTCATGCGAATGGGAGGCCACGTATGAGGTTGCTATGGTGACAAGGTGCACAGCCGCAGTCCCTAGCTTCTGCATCTCCTCATCAACCGTATAGGCGGCGGAGGCACGGCGGTATGCAATGGCTACCGTTGCGTAGGCATCAGTGATCAATGCCGCAAATTTATCGCTGTCATCGAATGCTTTGTGTTCACGCATCCGAACGACCCTGAGGGCTACTTGGGCAGAGGCTTGAGCGAGCCGCACACCGTCCAATTTCGCGTCAGAAACATCCGGCTGGCATCCTGCAACTGCTCCAGCGACCAATTCATATATTGCTGCTTTCGATGGGCCGTCCGCAGACAAGTAGCTTTTCAACAGCCGCCGAGCCCTGGCTTCAAGATGTCTGCGATCCTTCTGGATCTGCTCTCGCTGCCTATTTGGCTTGAACCAACTAAACACCGCTGTCTCTATTGTACGGTTCGAGGGGCGCTCGAATGACGACGCAGCATGCTCTGCAAAGTTCCATTACAGCCCGACAAGCGAGCATCCTGCTTTTTTGCCCTGCATGCCCCTTTTCCGGCTCGACCATCTTTCAACACTTCTAGATCGGCTCCTGCGATTATCGTCCCGAGGTCCAACATGTGGAGCCCATCCTCCAGTCGTTCACCTTTACATGTATCTCCGCGCTAGCCTCGCTTCCGAATTCGAAGAAATCGTTGCTTTTGGCTGATCGCAGATTACGCTAGGTAACCATTTCCGACTATCGGGAGGGTTTCCATGAGCACGATACAAACCGATCGGCGTCCGGGGCCAGGTCTCGGGTCGGCCATGGTGCACGCATTGGCAAAGAACTGGTGGTTGCTGTTCTTGCGCGGCGTTGCGGCGATTATTTTCGGCTTGCTAGCCTTTGCCTGGCCTGGCTTGACCCTTGTCACGTTGATTCTGTTCTACGGTGCATTCGCGCTTGTCGATGGTGCGCTCGCAGTCGTTGCGGCTATAACCGGCGGTGCTCCGGGATCGCGCTGGTGGTTGGCCATTATCGGCCTACTTGGTATTGCGGCCGGGCTCGTCACATTCATGATGCCCGGTCTCACCGCGATCGTGCTTCTGTTTTTTATTGCTGGATGGGCGATCGCGACCGGAGTGCTTCAAATCATAGGCGCGGTCAAGCTCCGGAAGGAGATAGATAACGAGTGGCTCTTGATCCTCGGCGGAATCATCTCGGTGCTATTCGGGGTCAGTATGATGTTGGCTCCGGGTGCCGGTGCGCTCGTGCTCGTCTGGGTGATCGGCGCTTATTCCGTGGTTATCGGCGTGATCTTCGTCGCGCTGGCGTTGCGGTTGAGGAAGCACACTCACTCCTAAGTTGCCGTGCGAGACCCCCTACCGATACTATCGCGCGAGCCGACCTTTTGCGACGCGAGCCACAAGTTTGGGGGTTTCTAGTGCAGCATCGATATTTGATCATCTCAGCGAACGCTAGAAACCTTGAGGCGTTCGCTGGGGACTTTGCGTGTGGCAAACAGGGCGGATCTTTAAGATCATTGGTCTTCATGAAAAGGACGGTAGGCGGCAGACCACGTTGCTGGAAATTCCGGAGGACGCATTAAGCTATCTTTGGGGGCCATCGTTGATTGAACTCGAACGGGATTTTGCAAGACAAGCCGAGGATAGCTTTAGAGAGGCGTTCAGCCTTCTTCCGGTCCCCGAATTGAACAAGCCGGAATGGCTGTCAAGGCTGACCTTCCCGATTGGCATAGACGACCAGGCCAATTTCTTCCCTTTGTTCGAGGCGCCCGAACCCCCACTTCCAGGTAAGCAGCCAGCGCGACGCTGGAAGAGGCAATCGCCAAGTATCGTGCCCAACCCGTTTTCCTACCAAACGGAAAGGCAATTACCCTCGGAGACGTTGAGGACATGGACGCAGAGAACAGGTGCGCTTGGTCTGAAAACAGAGAGGCCCAGATGACATCGAATAGTGCCTTTGGTTAGCCGCAACGAGTTAAGACGCCAGCTTTTTTAACGCTTGGCCAACGGTTACCAAAACAGGCGGCCATTAATCAATTAGTTACATCAGCTCTACTTTGAATTTTTTGTACGTGGGTACCCCGCGGGTAACCAAAAAGGCCGCCCGCCAAGGCCTAGTGGTGCGGCAACGTTGCCCCTTTGGCCCCACAGCGCCCGTGCGAAGCGCACCCATACGCCGTGATCGACTACTCGGCCGCGATCTCCATCCGACGGCAGAAGCAGGACGCCCTTATTGGATTCTCCGCCCGCGCCTGCGCCAAGTCGAGCCGCTGCTTGATCAGAGCCGTCTCAACCTTTTTTCCGCGACGGACCAGGCATTCGTGCAGCCCGTGCAACGACCACAGATTATCGGGGTGCAGGCAGGCCCGGCTCAGTTTGCCGTCAAGGCCGAGATCAGAGCGATACACCTCCTCGGCCTCCTCGATCCGTCCCTGTTCGAGGAGAAGTGCCCCAAGTGCATGACGGGTCGGCTGCATCCATCCCCAAGGCTCGTCATAGGGCAGCGAGTCGCTGAGTTCCACTGATTTGTGCAGATGCGCGAAGGCTGCGTCATGGTTGCCCTTTCGATATTCCAGTTCGCCGTTCAGCATCGCCTCGGCCGCGCTCAGCAGACTGACGACAGTATTGTTGTGTACGCGGCGGCTCTCGGGCACCCGGGTCTTCGCCGCCATGAACGACGCCTTCTCGATCTCTGCTTCGGCGACATTGCCAAGCGCCGAATGAGCGACCACCTTGGCGTAGTGCAACATGGCGACAACCGAGCAGTAAAGGTCACGATCTTCCGCTAGCCCTTGCGCGATGATTTTGTGCCATTTACCGAAGCGCACGAGGACGTGCTGCTTCATCGTCAGGTAGCCCTCGAGGAAATCCGCCATCGGTGGCGACTCAATGCGCAACACCGCCTCCGGAATCGTGGCGATCAGTTCTTCGGCCGCCGAGATTGCCGGTTTGTACTGGCCAAGAAACATTGCGCCATAGATCGCGAAGTGGAAGTCGTGGATGACGTAGACCAGATAGACACCCGGGTCATCCGAATAGGCGAGGAACCTGCGGTCAGTCGCTAACGCCTTCTGATTGTGGACAAGGACGTCATTGTAGTGCCCACACAACACATCGAGATGCGTCGGCATGTGGATGAGGTGACCGGAGTTCGGGACGATCTCGCGCAAGCGATCACCGGCCCGCAGTGCCCGCTGCGGAAAAGGCGACATCTCCATCAGGTGGACGTAGAGATGCAGCAGGCCCGGGTGATCCCATGCAGCCGGAAGTCTTTCGAAAGCGTATTCCAGCACCGTCCTGCATTCCTCGGTGCCCGCGCCTTCCGCAGGCGCGCCGGAGGGCAGGTCCCACATCTGCCACGGTGTCTCGTTCATGAGCGACTCGGCAAAGACCGCTCGGACCTCGAGATCGTCTGGAAAGGCAGCGAAGACCTTGCGCATCACCCTGGTGTAGGCTTTGTCCCATGGCGCCATATCATCGATCACCTCGCGCTGGGGATAGCGCGCGGTGAGGGCCAGGATCATCGCCCGCTCGAGCGCACTTGCCTTCCGGGCGTGCGCAAGCGCTTCCTCCAGGGCATCGTAAGATGCCGACAGCGCCATCTGTCGGCCATGCGGGTCATAGCGAACCCAGGGCAGGTTATAGTTGGGCCCCGAGGCATAACTCACGCCCCAGTGCGCCATGGCGCATTCGGGGTCGTGCTTCAACGCCTTCTGAAAGCATTTGATCGCCTCGCCATGGTTGAACCCAAACAGCCAGTTGAGCCCTCGGTCGAACCAAAGCTGGGTATCGGGCGATGACGTGGTGACTTTGCGGCTATACGGACCGAGATCAAAATAGGTCATGCCCATTTTCGCGCTCCCTGATCGCTTCTACCTTAGGCCGCGTCGCTGATTGGTTGGGGTGCCGCGGCCTAGCTTTGTGTCGCTTAGCCTAGCGCTTTTCCGACGGACGACGAACGAGAAAATCGAGCGCGGCGAACTTGTGCTCTCCCTATCACCGGAAGCGCCAGGTCCGAAAAGTGCCAACACATAAGCGCGCGTGCAGTAAGCCGGGAGCAATGCCTGACGCAATCGCAACAAGCCGGCTGCGCCGACTGCAATGAAGGGAAGATTCGAAACTACGTTCCAGAAATTCGGTATGCCGAACAAATTGCGTTGGTCGGCGAACTGATGATAGTTCTGGTTTTGCAATAGCGGCGGGAACGGCAGCAATCCGGCGAGCGTGACAATCATCAGCCCATACAGAACCAATACCGGCCGATTTCGGATGGTGTCGCTGGTTGTCATTTGACGATCCGCCGTAGATAATCGACCTAGGTTTTCGCCGCCGTCCGCTTCCATCATACTCATCGATGCCAACGACGTGAAGCGAATTTTGGTGGTTATGAAGGATGCAGGATTTGCGGGCACCGGGGAGGCCGCCGAGTTTGCTGCGCAGACTGCTCGGCTGGCTAATCGTTGGGATCTGGTTTCTTTGCCGGATCCTGCTCATCACATGGGTCACCCTGGCCATCTACTATTCCAATCTGCCATGGCCCGAACTGCGTCTGGGTTTGGCCGCCGCCTTTGCGGCGTTCGCGATCTGGGCGCTGTGGTTTTCGCGTCGGCGGCGCATGTCCGCTGTCTTCGTCGTGCTGTTTCTCGGCGTGGTGGCGTGGTGGATATTCATTCCTCCCTTGCAGAATCGCAATTGGCGGACGGAAGTCGCGTTGATGCCGCGGGCGGTCATTGACGGTGACCGCGTACGCATCACGGGGGTACGCGATTTTGATTATCGCAGCCGGAACGACTTCACTGTGCGTTATAAAGAGCGTGAGATATTGCTGTCGCACGTTACCGGTCTGGATTTCTACGTGTCCTACTTCATGGAAGGGCCGGTCGGACACACCTTCGTAAGCTTTATCTTCGACAACGCGCCGCCGCTGAGTATCTCGATCGAAACACGGCCGGAAGTGGGCGAAGGCTTTGCGCCCATCGCCTCCATGTTCAAGCAATTCGAGCTGATCTACGTGGTGGGTGAAGAGCGCGACCTCGTCGGCGTCCGCGCAAACCACCGGAATGAGCCGATCTACCTTTATCGCCTCAACACCACGGCCGACGATGCGCGCCGGCTGCTGCTGCTCTATCTGGAGCGGATCAACGTACTCGCCGATCACCCGGAATCCTATCACCTGCTGACCAATAGCTGCACGATCAACATCGTGCGCTACGCAAACGCTGCCGGCCGGACTGGCCGGCTCGACATCCGCCATGTCCTCAACGGTTTGGCAGACAGCTACCTTTACCGTTCGGGCCGCATGAATTCGACGCTGCCATTCGACGAATTGCGGCAACGCTCGCTCATCAACGACGCGGTGCAGGCCGCCGATGGCGCATCCGATTTCCCGGAACGCATTCGGGCATCCTTGCCAGCAATGTCTCGCTGAAACGCTCCGCCGTCCTTCGTACCGGCTCCGACCGACCGGCGGGAATGGTGCTAATCGTCAAACAGCCGGCGACGCTGCATGATCGGCCGCAATTCGCTGGCGCAGTTCGACACGCTGGCGCGTGGATACCCCGAGCAGATCGGCGGCACGCCAGATAATATTGTGCTCATATTCATTTACTCTGCTGTCGGCATAGACGACTTCCCACATCATCTGGACGATTCGGCGGCGGCTTTCGTCGTTCATGAACTGAAGGATTTGACGGGTGAAATGGTAGAGATCTGCGGCGGTCCGGTCGACCTCGATGGATTCCTGGATCAACTGGACTGTAGCGACATCGCTTAGATCAAAATGCGATTTCAAAACGGCGTAAAGCTTCTTCCGCCTTGCCTCCGACATTTCGCTGTGAACGGTCGCTACGCGCGTGAGCAATGCCGCGGTCGCGAGCTGGCACCGGATGTTCCGGGATTGATTGTTCGACTGCTCATCCTCGGCGAAAAAAGACATAAAGGTCTTGATGGATCTAAACATTATCTGGGCGATCTTCGAATTGGCCGACTGGTGCGGGCTGGCGGCGTGAGTGCCGGACTTCCACCACGCATCGTCAGCTTGCTTCGCGGCGGTCGAACGCCAAATGGCCCTTAGGGCCATGCAAAACAACCGGCTTACGAAATTTTAACATCCCAAGCGGGATCGCTCTAGCGCCGGTTGCCAACCAGACGCAGCAACATCATGAACAGGTTGATGAAATCAAGATACAGCGACAACGCGCCCAGGACGGCCTTGCGGCCCGTGGAAACGGCGTCGTCACTACGGTCGTACATCCCCTTGATGCGCTGGGTATCGTAGGCGGTGAGGCCTGCGAAGACGCCGACGCCGACGACGGAGATTATCCAATCGAGACCACTCGACCTCAAAAACAGATTAACCAGGCTTGCAATCACGATGCCTATTACACCCATAAACAAGAAGGTGCCGAATCCCGACAGGTCGCGCCGGGTGGTGTAACCCCAGAGGCTTAGCGCTCCGAAGGTCGCCGCCGAGATGAAGAACACACGCGTAATCGAAGCTTGAGTGTAGACGAAGAAGATGGTCGAGAGCGACAATCCGACCAGGGCCGCATAGGCGAAAAATAGCACGCGCGCCGTTTCCGCCGACAGTGTGTTGATGCGTGCACCGATAAAAAACACCAGCGCCAGCGGTGCCAGCATGAACACCCACATCAGCGGACTTTGAAGCAGCGCAGGGCCGGCGAGCTGATAGGTCAGCATCGCGACGAGACCTGTCAGAGCAACGCCGATGGCCATGTAGTTATATACGCGGAGCATGTAGGCACGCAGGCCAGCATCAAGCGCCGCAACAGTGCGGTCGGCGGAAGAGGTGGCTGCATTTTGATCGTAATTCGACATGATCGTATCCTTATGGATCCGCCGGAAGCATGCCTCACCAACGCTGCGCTCAGCATACTATACCCTGTAGGACACGGCGCAAGATGCACCGTGAGCGAGCATCACAGCCCTAAGGATCAGGCACTTCCGGGTACCCGTCTGAGCGTTTCGCGTCCGCGCCTGAATAAAGACGAAGGGCGGCAGCGCCGGTGGTGTGCGCTTAGACTATCGGTGTGGCATGGACCGATACATCCACGTGCAACCCGGTCGGATCGTCCGCATTACCGATAAAGCCGCCTGATATCGGCAGCGCTTGCTCGGCTTCCCTCGTCACGCCCACGCGAACCAGGTTCGCCCCGGCGACCAGACCGTTGGTCGGGTCGTATTCGACCCACCCTGCGCCGGGCAAATAGACGCTGCACCACGCGTGCGTGCTGCCACCGCCCCGGGTCGTACCCGCGGTGTCGTCGTACAAGTAGCCGGTGACGAAACGCGTGGCGAGGCCGAAGCTGCGCAGCGCTTCCATCATCAGCACCGCGAAGTCGCGACAGGTGCCGGAACCGAGCGCCAGCGTCTGGGCTGCGGTCTGGGTACCCTCCTCGTGGCGCGCGCCGCAGCGGAATTCCTCCTTGATGGCATGCGTCATCGCTTCCAGCACATTCAAGGTCTGCTTGCTTTCTGCGTCGGCTACGACACGGCGGGCCCAGGCGTCGACCTTTCGATCGGGGTCCGGCATCTGGCGTTCCGCAAGGGGCGCGAGGTCGGGAATCTCATGAGCTGCGTAGGAGAACGGAAACAACTCGGCAGTTGCATCGAGCCTGTATACCGGCAGCGACTGACCGTCGGGATGATGCGTGATATCGAGCGTCGATATAATGCTGAGCCGCGTGGTCCTGAGTGCGGCGGGCCATTCCAGGAAGCAGATTGAATTGTTGAAGACGTCATTTTTCCAGTAGATGCCAGTCGGCTCAGGTTCGACCTTCAGCGCTGCGCTGTGCAGGCGCAGATCGTGGCTTTCGTCCGGCCGGATCATCAGCTTGTGGCGCAGCAAGCCTACCGGATTGCGGTAGGTATATTCGGTCACGTGCACGATACCGATCTTCGCCATGTCCGTCTCGCCTCCACCCGGATTGCCTTTAATTGCGCGGAACGAATTTAATTGCCGGGAACTGGACACGCCTATTGCCAATGAGCACAGTAGCCGACTTCGCGGCGCTGGAAAGCATCAATGAACCTCGATCTTGCCCTCGTCCTGCTCACGCTGACGGCCGCAATTGTGATGTTCGTCATCAACCGGCCCCGTATGGACGCGGTCGCGCTCCTCGTAATGGTCGCGATGCCATTCACCGGCATCATTACCATCAACGAAGCGCTGGCGGGGTTTGCCGATCCGTCGATCGTACTGATCGCCGCGCTATTCGTGATCGGCGAAGGCTTGGTGAGGACCGGCGTCGCACGACGGCTGGGCGATTGGCTCGATCGGCAGGCGGGTAGCAGCGAGAACCGCCTGCTGATCCTGCTGATGGCAGCGGTTGGCGGCCTCGGCTCCCTGATGAGTTCAACCGCCGTGGTCGCCATCTTCATTCCGGTGGTGCTGCGCATCTCGCAGAACCGCGGCACGGCGCCGAGCCGGCTCATGATGCCCCTGAGTTTTGCCGCACTGATCAGCGGAATGTTGACGCTGGTGGCAACGGCGCCCAATCTGGTCGTGAACGCCGAACTGATCCGCCAGGGTGCGCAGGGATTCGGCTTTTTCAGCTTTACCCCGTTCGGACTGCCGGTGCTCGCGCTCGGCATCGTCTATATGCTTTTCGCGCGCGGCCTGTTGGCTCCCAAGACAGACCTGCCGGCTGTGGCGGACCGTCGTCCGAGCCTGCGGCGGTGGATCGAGCAATACAGCCTCGCCGAACGCGAAAAGCGGGCTCGCATCAGTCCCGGTTCATCGCTCGTCGGAAAACGCCTCGATGAATTGTCGCTGCGTTCCGCGGGCGTCAACCTTCTCGCCATCGAGCGCGGGACAGGGGTTGCAGCCAGGATATTCCGTCCGACGGCGCGGACGGAATTGCAGGCTGACGATGTGTTGCTTGCCGATGCGGACATATCGAGCGAGGCCATCATCAAGCTGTGGCATTCCCTGAAGCTTCAGCCGCTTCCGCTCAGCGACACCGGGAACTACTTCGCCGACCTTTCTCAAGAGATCGGCGCGGCGGAGGTCCTCCTGCCCGCCGAATCCAAATTGATCGGCCAGACCGTGCTTGAAGCCGGCGTTCGCTCCGAATACGGCCTCACCGTCATCGGGTTGCGGCATGGCAGCAAAGTGGTCGCACACGGACTGCTCGAGGAGAGGCTGAAGATCGGAGATACTCTCCTGCTGATCGGCTTCTGGTCCGACATTCGCAATCTCCAGTACGACATGGACGACATCGTCGTACTGAACATGCCAGCGGATCTGCAGGAGGTTCTTCCAGCCGCGCGGCGTGCGCCGCATGCACTGGCAGTACTCGGGCTGGTGGTCGCGCTGATGATAAGCGGTCTGGTGCCAAACGTTCAGGCCGCGCTTATTGGCTGCTTGCTGATGGGGCTTTTGGGCTGCGTTGATTCGACAGCTCCTACCGCTCCATCAATTGGAAGAGCCTCATCCTGATAGTCGGCTTGTTGCCGTTCTCGCTTGCCTTACAGCGGACGGGCGGGGTCGACCTCGCTGCCGACGCGGTAGTCAACCTGGTCGGAGGTGCCGCGCCGCGTCTCGTATTGGCGACCTTGTTCGTTATCACCGCGGCGCTTGGCCTGTTCATCTCCAATACGGCCACGGCCGTGCTGATGGCGCCCGTAGCGCTGGCCATCGCCAAAGACCTCGGAGCCTCGCCCTATCCGTTCGCGATGATCGTCGCGCTGGCCGCGTCCGCGGCTTTCATGACACCGATTTCCTCGCCGGTGAACACGCTGGTCGTGGGTCCCGGACAATACAGTTTTGGCGATTTCGTGAAGGTGGGCGTGCCGTTTACCGTCATCGCCGCGGCCGTGAGCGTGCTCCTCGTTCCGATCTTCCTGCCGCTGCATTAGTAAAGGGGTTGTGACGAAGACGATAAATTATTCTTCGAGAGGCAGCTTGCCTGCTTGACCACAAGCGATAGGGTTCATGGAGGCGAAAGCTCATCTCTGTTGAACGTGAACACTTGTCGCAATCCAGGAGCCGAGATGCAGACGATCTCTTCCCATGCTGATCGCGAAACCGTTCTGGTCGACTTGGCCCTGCAAGGCGGCGGCTCTCACGGCGCCTTCACATGGGGCGTGCTGGAACGCCTCCTGGGAGAGCAGTGGCTCAAGATCGAAGGCATCTCAGGCACGTCGGCCGGAGCGATGAACGCCGCGGTTCTGGCCGACGGCTTTGCCGAGGGCGGAGCAAAAGGCGCGCAGGCGGCGCTTGAGACCTATTGGCGGCATGTGTCCGAAGCCTCACGCTTCAGTCCGTTCCAGCGCAGTCCGGTGGACCGCATGCTGGGACGCTGGACCATGGACAATTCGCCTCTGGTCTTCATGCTCAATACGATGTCCCGATTATTTTCGCCTTATGATCTCAATCCGTCCGGCTCTAATGCGCTGCTGCCGGTCCTGGAGAAAGGAATCAATTTTGAGCGGCTGAGGAATTCTCCCATCAAGGTGTTCATCACCGCCACCAACGTGCGCACCGGGCGACCGCGCGTGTTTCGTAATGCCGATATCACGCCGGACGTGCTGCTCGCCTCGGCGTGCCTGCCCACACTATTTCAGGCGGTGGAGATCGACGGCGAGAGTTATTGGGATGGCGGCTATTCGGGCAACCCGACCTTGACCCCGCTGGTCACCGAACTGGTTTCCGACGACACCATCATCATCCCCATCAACCCGGTCGAACGCCCCGGCACGCCGACATCCGCCTCCGAAATTCTCAATCGGCTGAATGAAGTATCGTTCAACGCCGTGCTGATCAAGGAATTGCGCATGATGGCGCTGCTGCGCCGGACCGCGGATCCCGGCAACGGCGAGGGCGCGCAATGGGCCAGGATGCGCGTCCATCTGGTGCGCAACAAGATCATGGATACGCTCGGCTCTTCCTCCAAGATGAACGCCGAATGGGACTTCCTCACCATGTTGCGCGACGAGGGACGCAAGGCCGCGGATGAGTTCCTGACCGAGCATGGAGGCAGCATCGGCAAACGCTCCTCCCTCGATATCGACCGCATGGTCGAAGGCGTGTGATCCATGGGGCTTCTCGGAATTCTCCTCGCGCTCGGACTGCTCATTTGGCTGGCCTATCGCGGCTGGAGCGTACTCTTGCTGGCGCCCGCGGCGGCGCTGATAGCGGCTGCGATTTCGCGCGAACCGCTGCTGGCGCATTGGACCCAAACCTTCATGAACAGCGCCGCGCAGTTTATCGCGCAATTCTTTCCGCTGTTTCTGCTCGGCGCGCTGTTCGGCAAACTGATGGACGACAGCGGCTCGGTCGATGCCATTGCGCGTTTCATGACCGAGAAGCTGGGCCCGCGCCGCGCGATTCTGGCGGTGGTGCTTGCCGGTGCGATGGTGACTTATGGCGGAGTGAGCCTGTTCGTCGCCTTCTTTGTATTGGTTCCGATGGCGCAGGCGCTGTTTCGCGCCGCTGAAATTCCACGACGGTTGATGCCTGCGGCAATCGCGTTGGGCACCTCGACCTTTACCATGACGGCGTTTCCGGGGACGCCCGCTATTCAGAACGCGATCCCGATGCCGTTCTTCGGAACCACGCCGTTCGCGGCGCCCGGCCTTGGTATCATCGCCTCGATTATCATGTTCGGATTCGGACTGTGGTGGCTTGACCGGGCCGAAGCTGCCGCGCGAAAAGCGGGCGAAGGCTATGGCGGCGCCGATGTTGCGCCCGGTTCGATTGCGGACAACGAGATCATTCGCGAGCGCGCCACCACAGCGCGCGAATTCGATCCGGCGGAGCTGGGCCGTGGACGCCATAGCGATGCCGCGGTACCGATTGCCGTGGCTATGCTGCCGCTCGTTGTTGTCGTGGCCATGAATCTCACGATGTCGCTGGTCATCCTGCCGCGCCTCGATTTCTCCTTCCTGACCGAGGAGCGTTGGGGCGGGACTTCGCTGTCTGCAGTGGCAGGTGTGTGGTCGGTGGCAGTAGCGCTGGCAACCGCCATCCTGGTGCTGATCGTGCTGAACTGGCAGCGGCTGCCGACCTTGCGCGCGAGTATGGATGCCGGCGCCAATGCGTCGGTATTGCCGGCCTTCAGCGTCGCCAGCCTCGTGGGATTTGGAGCCGTCGTCGCGATGCTGCCGGCATTTCCGGTTGTGCGCGACTGGGTACTGTCGATCGGCGGCGGACCGCTGGTCTCGCTCGCGGTAGCAACCAACATCCTTGCGGCGCTGACCGGCTCAGCCTCCGGCGGCATGACCATCGCGCTCGATGCGCTGGGGTCAACCTATATGCGTATTGCCGCGGAGCAGGGCATTGATCCCGGCTTGATGCACCGCGTGGCCGTGATTGGCTCCGGCACGCTCGACAGCTTACCGCATAACGGCGCGGTCGTGACGCTGCTCGCCGTCTGTGGATCGACGCATCGCGAGAGTTATCTCGATATCGTAATGGTTGGAATCGTTGGCGCGCTCTTCGCCCTGGTGGCGGTCATCATTCTGGGATCTACCTTTGGATCGTTCTAGGGTTGAGACTCATAAGCACGTAGCTAACGATCCCATCACGACCAACATCAATGTCGACGACTCGTTGAGTAAACAGGTCAGGGTCGCAGCGAGTTTTTCTTGTGCTTCGACAGCAGCGTTAATAAAATGGAACTCAAAGAGGAAGCGCTGCAGCGCAACAAGATCGCAAAGTCTCGGCCAATTTGTGAGAAGCGGGGACGGAAAAGCACGTATCGGAAAGTCCAGCATCAGAGGAGTGCCCCAATGCGTCGGATTGTATTTTCGCTGCTCTTGCTGGGTATGGCGATGACCATACCGTTGGAGGACGCACTCGCGCAGAGTTCTACAGCACGTGGCGCGGTATCTGGAGCGATCATCGGAGGCGCCGTAGGTGGCCGCCGCGGTGCAGCTGTTGGTGCAATCGCCGGTGCGGCGGCGGGAAGCCATCGGCGGCATTCGCGCAGCCATTATTATTGGCGCCAGGGTCGTTGCTGGGTCCGTGCATCAAGCGGCAGATCGCATCAGGTATCGAGCCGGTATTGCCGCTGACTTCTGCTTACCTCCGTCGCTCGCAGCGCATCCGACGCAAATGCTGCTTCGCGCCCTCCATCTGAAGCGGAGTTAACATTCGCGGTTGGACGGATAGGCGTGCAGATAGCTGACAGAACGCGGCCATGAATGAACCTAATTCGCCACCAGGTGAAATAGCTAAAGATCACCCCGCCGATTCCGGCAGGGCAGACCTTTTACAAAAGCAACTGCCGGTGTTTTTTGATCGGTCTTACGATGACCTTCTGGTTACGTCAAGGCGACCGGCATCCTGTCAAGCCGGAGTTGTAGGCCAGCCTGGAGGTGACCCATGTTGCCCGAACATCTTTGACCGACACCCCTTTAGCCAGTCACGCCTGCCGGAAATCCAGGCTTTGACGCGGCCTCTTCGCCGCCCTGCCCCGCCAACTACCGAAATTGAGATCGAAGGAAACAAGATGAAAAATACGCTTCGACAAACCTTCCTTGCCTCAGTGTTCTGCATGTTCGCAATCGGATTGTGTCATCCAGCTGATGCACAGGAAGGATCATCAGTAACTCTGTTCGAGAATGTCCGCATCTTCGACGGCAAGAGCGCCACGCTTTCCGCAGCATCGAATGTCCTTGTTCGGGGGAACGTCATCGAACGTATCTCGATCGCCCCGATTGCGGTTGATCGCCGCGCCGACACGCGCATCATCGCGGGCGGCGGGCGCACGCTGATGCCCGGCCTGATCGACAATCATTGGCACACCATGCTGATACGGCCAACACCGGCACAGGCGTTCGGTGACGTCGGCTACAACAATCTCACGGCTGGCGCCGAGGCGACTGACACACTCATGCGCGGTTTCACCACCGTTCGCGACCTTGGTGGACCGGCGTTCGGTCTCAAAAGTGCCATCGACGAGGGCATCGTCAAGGGCCCACGCATCTATCCATCCGGCGCCATGATCACCGTTACCAGCGGGCATGGGGACTTCCGCCAGTTCAACGCCAAATTGGACCTTCAACCGATAGCGACTGCAGGGATACCGCCTCCTTCAATGCGTCGAGAACTGCGACGCTATCGAGCAATAGCGTAGCACCCTCGATGAGACGCAGCTCCTACGCTGGAACCATCCCGAAGCAGTCATGCACCATTGGCAGCACCACAAATCGGCCCGCGCGCCGCGCCACCTCTCCGAGCCGAGGCCCTAACCTCAGGAGATCACGAGCAAGTCAGGTGGAGGTCGCGCGATCTGCTTCGAGCAGAGCATGATCAAACGCGCCGGTCAGGCGATGCGCGAGCATTGGTCAAACGACGTCTAAAAGCTCGCCGCTATCGCGCTCGCCGCCGCCCTGCGCAACGAGCGCGATCTGTTTGAACCGCTTCCTGCCTTACCGAAGCCGAAACCCGCACCACCTGTGCGGCAGGCATACGATCAGCAAATGCTAAACCTATCTCCCTCGAACCCGTATGAGGGAGCACCTTTCGTCGTCCCGACCGCGACCCTCCGTGGTGGGCGGCAGCGGCACGATTGGAGCGCGCTATTCGTGCGCAGGTGAAGACTACCGTCGACGGGTCCCCGTTTTTTCCCAGCTTATCCTGATAGCCCGCGCGATTGCCGAGCGCGGCTAACCCGGAAGAAAGGTCGCCTCGTGGCGATCCACGAGAACTGGACGCGCGGTACCTTCCGGCTCGCGGTCGTCGCGCTGCGCGCCGACGTCCGCAATGAGGCCGACGTGCTCGCGCTGCTGCGCGCGCCGCCGCCGATCCGTCTCAACGCCGTCAACATCGACGAGCACGCTGCCGCATACGTGGTCCGCTCCACCTCCATTAACGGACGTCGGCGGATTTGCGAGGCACGTCCGTTTTGTGCCACAAGCGGACTATGCAGCAAGGCCTGAACTATTCTATCACCTTGTCGGCGCCGGCAAGAAGATGTGCTGGGATTTCGAGACCCAATGTTTTGGCAGTCTTGAGGTTGATGTAGATTTCGTATCGATCTGGTTGTTCGATCGGAAGATCGGCAGGTTTTGCGCCTTTAATAATCTTATCAACGTAGACCGCACCCTGTCTTGCTATCGCAAGAAGATCAGGGCCCAAGCTTATCAAACCTCCCGCGAGGACCGTTTCCCGAAACGCATGGCAACTTGGTAGACGATGAGCGAGAGAGAGCTCGGCGATCGTTTTTGCGTTTATGGCGGTGAGAATGCCCGCGATTACGATCAACCCGTTGACGCGATTTCGCTCCATCTGATCGAATGCTGTGGGCAGGTCATCCGCTGTCTCGACATAAACTGTGGTCAATGCGACATTCATCGCAGAGGCAGCCTTCTCAATTGACCTCAGCGCGAACTCAACATTCGGATCACCCTTCGCAGCTAAAACGCCGATCCGCTCGAAGGTCGGTACGACCTCCTTCAGCATCTGTAATCGCTTCGCATACGTTTCTGTCGCCGCTTCAAACGTAACCCCGGTCATGTTCCCGCCGGGGCGAGACAGGCTCTGAGCTAATCCAATATCGACGGGAGCGCCGACCGACAGAAAGACGGTGGGAATACTGGAATTCACGCGCTTTGCTACTGCGCCACCAAGCGTTCCCCATACAACCAGAACGTCGCTGTCAGGGAGCAGCCTCGTGATGGCCAGTTCGATTGCCTTTGGCTCCGGCAGCACATTCACGCGGCTCAGGACAACGCTCTTCCCCTGGAGATGACCGAGAGCTTCCAGCTTTTGCGTGAAGGCCTGTAGCAGTTGATCGCCTATTCCACCCGTGCCGACGTAGCCAAGCCGCCAAAGCTTGCCGGATTGCTGCGCGAGCGCCGCAAAAGGCCAGATGGTCACACCACCGATAAGCGCGATGAACTCCCGTCGTCTCATGAGGCTCACCCCGCAAAGGTGCCGTCCCGCAATCAGAAGGACTATACAGCAGCCTAGAACCGCCAGCGAGAGAGAAAGACGCGCCAGTCTCATAGGCGGCTCGGCCTGACTTCCGAAATGGGTCATTCGCGTCGGTTTGACCGGACCACGGCGACTTCCGGTCTACGCCGGTGAACGGACGCTCTCAGGATAGGCGGGCATGTCTCAAAGGTGCCACAAGCGGCCCACGTGCGATGTCGAAACTCCGGAAAATACACTCGCTAGACTTGCGCTTCCGTTTTCGTATCTGGGCGACCTCGACCTAGGCGTGGCTCCGTTCCCACTAATAGCCGTTGAATGTTGGTACGATGACGAACAATCACGTAGATGCCGCCTCCGATTTGCGATTAGAGGTCGTCTGTGTATTGTCCGGGCCCGGGCGAGATCCAGCCCAAAGTCCCTAAAGGCTGATGCGTAGCGCCACGTTCGAACCCTGCATCCCGCCCCGCGCCACCAAGGTCCCGACCTCCATAAGCTGAATCCATGAGGTCAAGCAACTACCCGCTGATCGTTCCTCGCGAGGGCAAGCGCGTACGTCTGTTCACACGGAACGGTTTCGACTGGAGCGACCGTTACCCGCTGATTACAGACGCTGCGCTCCGGATCCGGAACACCTCATTCGCGATCGACGGCGAAGCGGTCCTGCTTGGCGTGGATGGCATCTCCGACTTTGACGAGCTGCACAGTCGCAAGCACAATGACGAGGTGCAGTTCTTCGCCTTCGACATGCTGGTGACGGACGGTGACGATATCGGGAAACTACCGCTCACCATGAGGAAGGCTAACCTTGCAAGGCTGCTGGCGCGGCGCGTTGACGGCATCTTCATATCCGACTTCGAGCGCGGCGAGATCGGGCCCGAACTCTTCCGGCACGCCTGCATGATGGGCCTAGAGGGTTTGGTGTCCAAGCTGGATGATCGACCGTACCGGCCCGGCAGGTCACCTAACTGGGTGAAAGTCAAAAACCCCGCCTCTCCCGCCCTATTGCGGGCCAAGGATGCGTTCTCCTGATGACCCAGCTAAATCTTGGTTGGCCAACTCAAAGCCCGCGGCTCTTGGATCGACGCACGAAATTCTCGCATTTGTCCTGATTGCGGCTTCTCATCGAGACCTTCAGTTTATGGGCCTTGAGAACAATACCGGCCACCGTTCGGTCCATAATCTCAGCAATTTTCGGAACAGAGTGTTGCTGCGCCAGTTGTTTTAGGTCCCGAATATCTTCGTCAGTGCAGCGCCTGCCCATCGACACATTCCATCAAAAGTCGAGTCTGAAAGTTGGGAAAAAGCGGCGGGGCCTGCGTCTTGTATTAGCCGCGAAGGCGGCGGCCCCAGCGCGCCTGGCGATGCAATTGGGGCCGCCATACCCCATGGCAACGGGCGGTTGCCAGCGGGTTCTGCCAACTTACCGCAACTCGTTTTGATCGTTCAAAACTAGTTCGGACAGTGGAAATCATAAATGAACTCCGGCGGCGTGATCAGTCGGCGAAGGCCATCCAATAAACAGCTACAGCCCCTAACCCTGCAAGTATAGCCACCAGCCCCCAATTGCGTTTCGTGAGCAGTTCGCACATCTTTGGTTCTCGAAAGGCCTCTGGATCGCGCA